>JACUUK010000058.1 GCA_014859315.1 Candidatus Aminicenantota bacterium | reverse complement strand
TCCTATTTTAATAATTTGTTCCTTTGTTTTATCCATCACTTTCCTCAATATTTCTTAACCTATCAAAGGATGCCTTTTTCCTCCCATTTTCTAATTTCATAGTATTTTCTCAGCATATGGTTAAATTGGTCCTCTTTATGAATGGCACGCATCTGGTTGGAGATAAGAATTTTTTCTGAGAAAAACCTTGGAGGAAGAGTGTCGTCTTCTTTTGTAAAGCCAGCTTTAAGATTAAAAGCCCTCTCCCTGTCTATGATGTCTTTTGCGAGTCTTTTTAAATCATGTGGACTTAAATCCATTCCTGTGTATCCGAAAAATATCCGTGACAGCTCATTCTCTCCAAAAGAAAAAAAGCAAAAACGGCACACACCAAGCATGTCAGCCACACACCCAGAATCTTGTTCATCAACAACGTGTTCTGCGACAGTTTCGACCAGAAACCTGTCCACTTCCCTTGAGCCGCCAAAAAACCCGAGAACAATCATATACCCACCTTTTAGATGGCATCCTCCCCTGGAAGAGGTGGCAAATCCAAGTGCCTGCATTAACGATGCTCTCGGGTCATATCCGGGTAGCTCAAGGCCTTTGACTGCAATCGCTAAGGGCTCAGCCCCATATTTTCTGGCCAACCTTAAAGCGCCTTCAGCCAGTTCGCCTCCAAACCCTTCACGAAGAGCAGTTTGCTGGGCTAATCGCTCGAGAATCTCCTTGGTGCCAAACCTTACGTCAAGTCCGCCTGTTTCATTGCGGTTTATATAATTTTTCTCGAAAAGTTCCATGGATAAGCCAACAGTATTGCCAAAAGAGATTGTATCCATTCCAAAATCGTTGCATATGTAATTGGTAAGAGCAATTACTTCGATGTCATAAATCTCTAAATTAGCTCCCATCAGTGCGATTGTCTCAAATTCAGGGCCTTCTCCTTTTTTATTTCCTACCTGGGTGATTCGCCCGCATCGCATAATACAGTTGTAGCATCCTTTTGGAGACAAAAAGATCCTTTCCTTGAAACACTCACCAGAAATTTTATCTATTTCCTCAGGGGAGTGAGAGACATCCTGAAAATTCCTGTGTGGCAGCATATCATGGCTGTAGACAAGCTTTAAAAGACCAGGAGTGCCAAGAGAAGGAAGGGCTTTTGAAGAAACAGGCATTGACCGGAGAAGTTTGTTTGCCTGATACAGGCCAGTCTTATAATGCTGTGGATTCAATGGTGCAAATTTTTTACTTCCTTCCACAACAATGGCCTTCAGGTTTTTTGAGCCCATCACAGCTCCACCTCCACCCCTTCCGCTTGTTCTCCCATAATCATTCATAATCGATGCAAATCTGACTTTGTTTTCCCCTGCTGGGCCAATGCCAAGGATTTTTGTGTTTGGCGAGTGCCTTTCCATAAGTGTATCTGTTAAAACAGGTATAGTCATTCCCCATAGTTCTTGACATTCGATGATTTCCACATGCTTCTCTGAAATGTAAAGATACACAGGTACGCTTGCCTTTCCGCGGATGATTAGAACATCATATCCTGTGCGTTTGAAGACATTCCCCCAGAAACCTCCAGAATTTGAGCTGCATATTGTCCCTGTAAGAGGGGATTTAAAAGTGATTGAAAATCGTCCTGATGCAGGAGCAATGCTTCCTCCTAATCCGCCTGAAGAAACCACGATAACATTCTCTTCAGATAGAGGATAAACTTCCGGAGATACTTCTTGAGTAAAAAAATGAACCCCCATCCCTCTTCCACCAAGATTGGTTTTTATGATATCTTCATTGATGTCGAAGGTAGTGATTTTACCTGTGTTCAGATTCACATCCAATCCTAAGTTATTGTAACCATTTATCATTGCCTGTGACCCCTTCTGTCCACATTTCCTCCCTGCTTATGGATTTTAGTATTTATTTTTATTGTCAGGGAATAATTTTTCGAGAACTTCTTTAGAAGGCGGTTTTGTGAAAAGCGAGACCACAATCAAGCTAAGTACGGAAACAACGAGAGCCGGGTAAATGATAGGGATTCCAAACGGGTCTGCGTTGGGATCTGCGAGAGGCCTCATTATGGAGGGCCAGATTGAGCCAGCGAGTTTTAAAAAGATAGTGATAACAGTCCCAGAAATAATAGATACAATCCCAGCTTCCTTGGTGACTCTTTTTGAGGCCAATGCAGCTATTAAAGCAGGCGTGACTGCCACGCCGTAAATTGTATAAGCAAAATATGCACTTTCAAGAACTGACTGCATTTTTAAAGCCAATAAATAAGCCAGAATGCCTGCAATGATAATCAATCCCTTTTGCAGTAGGACAAGCTTTTTTCCGGAATTGTTATTATTTTGTGTGTCTTTTATTATAAATCTTTGATAAAAATCGTGGATGATAGTGGTTGTGGGAGAAAGTAAATAATTCATTCCTGTTGAAACAACAACAGCCGTGGCTGCTCCAAGCAACAGGACTCCAAATGGAACAGGAATCATCTTTTTTGCTGCCTGGATTATGACTGCTGCGTGATCGATGGTTCCATTATTGAGTTCCTGCCAGAAATAGGCTGATGCATAAACTGCCATAATTATTGCAACTGTTTCAACAACAATAGTTCCGAGCACCCA
This sequence comes from Candidatus Aminicenantota bacterium, assembly GCA_014859315.1. Taxonomy (GTDB): domain Bacteria; phylum Acidobacteriota; class Aminicenantia; order Aminicenantales; family Aminicenantaceae; genus Kmv29. The sequence goes on along the minus strand of JACUUK010000058.1, from coordinate 9,682 downwards.
AAATCCTGCGGCTTTTTTTGCCTCCCTTGGGTTTCTAGCGCTATAGAATTTCTGGTACATACTCTGCACGCCTAAAAGGAGCAGCATGCCTGATAGACCGATGGCCGGAATTTTTAGATAGGAAGTTCCTCCAAATTCTGAGCTGATAACCTGGAAATGAGAAGAGGGCAAAACCGCTTTTATTTTATTCCATCCTCCTGCTGCAAACATGACCAGTGGAGTAGAAAGGACTGTTGCGCATAAAATTATGATTCCGTTGGGAAGGTCTGTATTAGCTATAGCAATCATTCCGCCAATAGCTGTAAAAAGCGTTACAAAAACGAAAGCCATAAACATGCCCTGGTCTATGGAGATGGCACCGTCAGAGATTGTATTTAGAATATAACCTCCGGCCTTGAATTGATAACTTACGATTACAGTGAAACTGACAATGATTGCGAGTGCCCCGAAGATCCGGGCAACGGGGCCGTATCTGACTTCTAATATGTCGCCTACTGTATATTGCCCGAATGTTCTGATTTTTGCAGCCATGAAATAGATTATGATGATACCGATCCAAGCTCCTGCCGGCTGCCATAAGGCACTCCATCCTGCTTTGGCTGCAAATTCTGCTCCTGCGATAAATGTTCCACTGCCAATCCATGTGCAAATAAGAGTGAACACCATTTTTGTTACTGGAATAGAGCGTCCTGCCACCATCATATCATCCTGGTCTTTGACTTTTCTTGATTTCCAGAGATTCATGACAGTTAGACCTGCAAGGTAAAGAAGAATGATGAAAATATAAATATTCATGCTGAGCTCCTTTTTTTACAGATGTATTGCGGATGTATTGTATTAAATAATTTATAGAAAATACAATCTAATCTGGTTTTACTTCAATAGATTCATTTTGAATCCGAGTTCAAAATAGCGGCCTCTCCATGGAAACCCTGGTTCTGTGTAGAAATAATGGTTAAAGATGTTGCTTATTTTGAGGAACACTTCGAACCTTTTCATCTGATACGAGAGGACTGAATCTAAGTTGAAATAAGAAGGAATATCCAGAAGCTCATTGGATTTATAATCAAACCATTTTGATGAAGAAGCCAACAATCCAAGAAGTCCGATTCTGAAGCCATTCAAAGGAAGAATTTGGATGTTGAAATTAAGGTTGTGTTTAGGAAGTGCGTCCAAGGGGCGGTCATCGCTCTCGTTTTTGTGGTCTAAATAGGTGTAATTAAAAGTTGTCGATAACCCTTTCAATGATTTTTGGAACTGCATTTCAAAACCGTTGATATAGGCCCTGGAAATATTGAAGTATCTTCGCGTGCCGTCCGGCAATTGGACACTGTCGATCATATCTCTAAAGCGTGTGAAGAAAAGAGAGCCGGTCAGAAGAAACTCTTTGTTGTAAGTAAATCCAAATTCCCAATTCTGGCCATATTCGCTCAAGAGATCCGGGTTTCCAGAAGTATGAGAATACATTGACCTCATTGAGGGAAACTTTGATTTTTTTGAAAATGACAAATGGATATCTATTGGCTCAGTTGGAGAGAATTTAATTCCGACTAAAGGATTAACTTTTGATGTATTTTCACCGATAAATTTATCAAGGTAATCGAAGCTGAGCCCACCAACGAGTTTCCACCTTTCAAAGAAAGTGAAATGGTCCTCGATACCGAGAGAGAAAGTTCCCTGGTCGAATTCGTCCCACGGTTCACCGATATCGTCCTGGATGCGCACATCGTCTCTTTTGTAGTTGATACTGGCTTTTAAGGAATTGTTCCGGCCGATGGAGAAGTCTCCAAGCGCAAAGAATCCATAAACCGAATTGTCATAAGTGCTTTCAAACTTGCGTATAGTCATTTCTTCATCAGCAAATTGGTCGAGAGTGTTATCATAATGGACAAAATAAGCCCTGAACCTGAGAGTGGATTTTTCACCAAGGGCGGTAAAACCGCCTGTGTTTAATGCATAACGGTCCCAATTTTTGAAACGCCAGTACCGAGGTTTGCTTACCTCTAATGCTGGGGGCATGGTATAGTTAGATTTAAATACCCCGCCGTTTAGAAGAATTTCAGTGCTGCGTGAAGGAGTGTAATATAGCTTGGCATTAAGATTATATCTTTGGTAATCGCTGTTTGACCTCTCTGTTCTTGTGTCGTTTTCACCTGGATAATAAAAGCCGTCTGAATCCTGGTAGAGCATTGTTCCTGTGAAAGCCAATCGTTTCCACTGGACTGAAGAGTTCATGCTTAAGCTGCGCGTGTTTTTTTCACCGTAAGATGTATTTAAGAAAAGAGTAGGTTCTGATGAAGGCCTGCGGGTGATGACATTTACGATGCCGCCAAGTGTATTGGGTCCGTAAAGAACGGATGACGGGCCTTTGGTGATTTTCAAAGAATCAATCCCGCCAGTTGTTACTGTTTTTAAATCAAAGGAACTAAAGTAGGGCTCATACACAGGGATGCCGTCAATCAGAAGAGCGATGCGGTTGGCATCCATTCCTCTGAGTTTCAGGGTGTATACGGATTTGTCGCCAAAAGTAACCGTGACTCCAGGGGCATATTTGATTGCTTCTGAAAGGTCGAGGGGTTTTATGAGCTCGATTTTTTCAGAATCCAGGAAGGTGACCGTTGAAACAGGCAGTTCTTTGGGTAATTTCCCAACAACTACGATTTCTTCTGTGATTTTCTTCTGGACAGGCAAGTCCTTTTGTTTTTTCTTCTCTTTCTGTTTTTCCTGAGAGAAACCAATGCATGCCAATGCGATGATTAAAAGAAAAACAAAAACAATGATAAGAGGATTTTGTTTGAAGCGGTTAGTGGGTAGCATTTTCATGGTGCCTCCTTTTCAAATACGGAAGGCAAAGCCGTTTCCAGCTTTACCCTGTCGGTCAAGGTTCTTGGCAGAATGCTTTAGAATCCTTGACTCGGAGTATCGATAAATTCTAACAAAAAAACAGGAAACCTGTAAACAAAAAATTTAATCCTTATCTGCTATAGATGTTTTCACTGTTTTATGTGAGGCGTCCATGCTATTGCTCCATTGAAATGCTCTGACATAAGAAAAGAAGGAATGGATAAAAAAGTTCTCCCATTTTTTATATTTCCACTTGTACCCACCTCTAAATGATAGAAATAGAATAAGTTAGGCTTTTTTAAAGCCTATTTTTTGGGGAACTCCTGTATCAAGAGATGATTGATTTTTTTATTTGAATGGGTTATCTTGCCATTTAACAGACTGTAGAGGAGGGTGTTAAGATGACAAGAATCAATCGGAGAGATTTTCTAGCACTGGCAGGAACAGCTCCAATAGGATTTGCCTTCCGTAAAAAATTACCAAACCCTAAAACAATTAAGAATTATCCAGAAGACCTCTTTGATCCTTGGCTTGAGATTAAGCTCAAAAACCTCGCCTGGAACGTATCGCAAATTCGAAAGAGGGTTGAAAATCGACCTATTATGGCTGTTATTAAATGCAATGCTTATGGACATGGGCTCGTGGAAGTTGCCAAATTTCTCGAAAAACAAAACATCCGCCATTTTGCCGTAGCTAAGGTACAGGAAGCCATGTCGTTGCAGGACAATGGGATAAAAAGCACCATTCTAAATTTTGGTCCGTTCTCCCGCAAAGATGCAGAGCTACTTGTTCGGCACAACATATCTCAATCCGTATTCTCTGAAGCTGTTAATACACTTGCTGAAACAGCACGGAAGTTGAATAAGCAGGCTAAGGTTCATATTAAAGTGGATACTGGATTAGGACGGGTTGGAGTTCCATATTATCAGACATTTCCTTTTATCGAAAAGGTTGCCGCGATGCCGGAGATCAAGATTGAGGGAATATTTACGACATTTACAGAAGAAAAAGAGTTTGACAAGCTCCAACTCAAACGGTTCCTTGAAGTATGTGATACCGCCAAGAAGAAAGGTATTTCTACCGGAGTGAGACATGCTGCCAGCAGTGCTGCAATTTCTAATTTTCCTCCGTCCTTCTTAGACATGGTAAGGCCAGGCAACGGTCTCTATGGAATTGAGCAGCTCCCTAATATGGATCTCAAGCCGGTAATGTCATTGAAGGCAAGAGTGATATACGTGAAAAAACTGCGCCAAGGAGATTCTGTGTCATACCACAGGAGATACATTGCCGAAAAGGAAACATTACTGGCCACACTTCCTATTGGCTACTCGGACAGATATCCGCCTCAGGCCGTTAACAAAGCAGAGGTGCTGATTCATGGGCATCGGTGGCCTCTCATCGCTTATATCTCAGCGAACCATAGCACCGTGGATATAACAGGGTCCAAAAATATAAAAATAGGTGATGAAGTGGTTCTGTTTGGCACTCAAAGCGGCAATGAAATAACAATTGGAGAGGTTGCCGAATGGGGAGAAAGTTCCGTCTATAAAGTAGCAATTGGCATGAATCCTTTGCTCCCGAGAGTATTTATTGAGAAGTAACCCACAACCAATAATTACTTGCGATACTTCCTCCAGCAAGGAGAAAAGATTTTATAGGGGGGATTGAATTGTTAGGAGTAGCGATGCATATAATTATTAGGCTTTTTCCCTAAGTTGCTTGATAAATAGGAGTGTATTATTAATTACGTTTATGCCCATTGTGAGGCACGTAGTGTCGTGGCAATCTTACCCTCCTCTGTCACTGTGAGGGGCCGAAAGGAACACGGTAATCTCGTAATTTAAATTCATAAGATTGCTTCATCCTTTCATATAATTAATGACAAGCGAGATTTTTTGATTCTCAAGGTGGTAAAAGCTTTCTCTTTACGATGACAATATGTGAACTCGACTCTTGTGTTTCAGAGGGAAGAGGGAGGGATTCCTCCCTCCTCCCTCTTTTTTTTCTAATTTAGAGGCTTCTTTATTGTCTCCTTCTTGACTTAGAAACTCAATCTGAAACCAAGGCGAACAGAGCGAACTCCAGAAATGCCAGTGATGTCTCCATAGGTCGAAGCTAGTGTGTACTTGGAAGGGGTTTCATAGTACCAAAGTCTGGCGTTTGGATTTTGTACTGTAGCAATGCTAGTGCTTCCTCCAAGATTAAAGACATCAACATAAAAGCTCAACTTTCCGCGAGTGCCAAAATTGAAGCTCTTTTCAAGTCTCACATCCAACAAGGTCTCTGGAGCGTTTCTCTGTGTTCCGGAAGGTTCTGCTAGAATACTAACATAACTTGTCTGGGCGCCAAAACCCTTTGGGAAGTAGACACGATCCAATGTTCTTGCCCAAGGAAGACCGCTACGATAGTTGAAGTAAGCGCTAACGACGATATCCAAAGGAAGGATGTAGCTCCCCAAAATCTTGATGTTCAGCGGACGATCATATCGAATGCGACCGTAGGCGTTAATCAACGAGTTGGGATTGTCATAAAGAGTTGTTTCTCCTTCTGCTCCCCCGTAATCGTGATTAGCGTTGCCCTTAAAAGCGCTGTAGATGATCGAGCCGTTCAACTGCCACCTGTTTGACATCCTCTTTTCAAAAGTAAAGACACCAGCAATATACTCTCTTTCGCAACCGGATGGATTTGATCCCAAAAAGTATGGAGTAGGTGCGTAATCAGCCAGCCCATAGACAGTCATCTGCTTGTCATCATCTGTTCCAAATTTCCCATCCCAACCAGGATCAACAAAATCATATGGCAACCAGATGGGGCGACCCTGGTCATCTGTGGTATTAGCATCGTAGCCGTTGTTTGGATCGATGTCTTCGGTTATGTCCTTGTTCTGTTTGTAGATGAACTGAAGGCCAAGTCGGAAATTCTCCATAACTTCGTGTTCAATTCCTGCGATGAATTCGTTCATGTAAGGACACTTGATGTCATCTGCGTAATACTTAATGCTGGGATCTTGGTTTACATAATCAGTGAGTCTGTAGAGATCGCCGTTCGGATCTATATATTTAGGGTCAGCAGGTCCTGTTCTAGGAAGATCCATGTATCCATTTTTATTCACGTCAGTCCAGTACCAGTTCAAGGTGCCTTTTGAGATCATCTGGGGAGAGTTGTACTTACCTGACCAAAGAGGCTCGTAGTAGCGGGCAAAAGAGAGTTTGAGAGCTGTTTTTCCATTACCGAATAGATCGTAGACAAGTCCAATCCGTGGTGAGAAGGTAGAAAATTGGACGACTTTTTTGTAAGGAAAAGTAAATGCATCAAGAGCAGAAACTTGATTGTACTCTACGTTTGGATCGTGGTGGTACTGATCGTTAAGAGCTATAAGAAGCGCATTCGGATCTGTAATAGCAGGATTTAAAAACTCAGGTCCTACCTTGTAATTGAGAAGTTCGGGCCGAAATGCCTCAGGTTCGTAGGCATAAGAATGATCGAAACGAAGACCAATGTTAATAGCCAATCTTCCTGCTACGATCGAGTCCTGGGTAAAAGCAGAATAGCGTTTGGTATTGTCTTCACCTGTCATTACTCCAAGATGGGCAAACGGATACATACGAAGTCGACCTTCTCTATTTTTAGGGCTGTAGTAATACTTATCCTGCGTGCTGAAATCATACCAGTAGGTCCAGTAAGGATTGTCGCCCTGCTCATAGCCTCGACACCTATCTCGAATGTAGTACGTAGCTTCATATTCTGCTCCTGCTTTGAACTCATGGCTAGCTCCGAGAAAATCGTCCTGGAATCTGGTTATGTAACCAGAAACTCCTCCTCTTTTGCGATAGTAGTCATCCGAGTAAATAGTATTTCCCCAATAGACATTGGCTTCTTTGTCATAAGTTGTGTAGTTGTTTGCTGTTTCTCGCCTCATCAAGTTCGGGAAGTATCGATTGACATAGTTTCCAATGATTTCCACAAAGGTGTTTTGATCTAGAACCCAGTTCAGATGATGAGAAGTGGTATAGACTTTTTCGTGATCCACAAGAGCTGTATAACCCCAAGCCCGAGTATCACCAGTTCTCAGGGTATAGATGGGCTGGTTAACCATGTTGAAATGAAGCATACCCATATACCTGATGTTCTTGGTGAGTTGGAAGGTCAGTTTGGCAAAAGCCAGCCAGTCCTCTTGACTGAGATCGTAGTGTTCAAGCTCTCTACTATCAAATGCACTAGGATTTGTGTCGTAGATTTTTTGGATGCGGACATGAGGAGTCGCAGGATTCACTTGCTCCCAAGATACGTAGCGACCGTTAAGGAAGAACCAGATTCTGTCTTCGATAATAGGCCCACCAAAGCTTACCGAACCATCTAAATAATCTGAATATTTTTGAGGCGGAACGACGTTTAGAGCTTTCATCTGCTCTTCAGTCCACAGTTCTTGAGCAAGAGAGGGAAGAAACTTAAAGGATCTCAGGTCTCCTGTTCCCGTGTAGTAGCCGCTGACTACACCAGAGAATTTGTTCCCACCACTCTTAGAAACGATGTTAACAACAGCCGTATCGCTCATTCCCGTTTCAGCTGGAAGTGCTCCTAAAGTGATCTCCACTTCTTCAAAAACGTCAACATTGACATTAGCTGCAATGTACATAGTAGTAGGGTCATTCAAGACGGCTCCGTCTATCTGGTAAAGTGTGCTTCTGAGATGCCCTCCTAAAACAGAAGTCATGCGAGTATACTCTCTTCCGGATTCTGCTTCTACTGTCCCCGGCAGAGAAAGAGAGATTCCTGAAAGGTCTCGAGAACTGGGTAAGCTCATCAGGAAGTCTGAGCCGTAATGAACACTCATTTTAGATGATTGAATATCTACAACAGGCGAAACGGCAACTACCGTGACTTCTTCTTTTACAGGAGTCGGCTCAAGGATAATGTCCACCTCTGTTGTTTTTCCGACACTAACACGCAGACCTTTCTTGATGTAGGTCTTGAATCCAGGCAGTTCTACTTTTACATCATATTCTCCTGGACTGAGAGCAACGAAGCGAAACTTCCCTACTTCACTGATCACATAGCTCACAGACCCCATCATTGCAGGACCAGAAAGAGTAACAGTAGCTCCTGGAAGTGGAATGCTTTCGTTATCTAGAACTGAACCAGAGATCGATCCTGTCTGCCTACCTTGAGGGAAGGCTGTAGAGTCGAGTCCCAGAGCAAGCAAGAAAATCAAAGAAAGTTTTAAGATTTTTTTTATCATTTGTCCTCCTTTCTTCAATTAAATGCCTAATCCTTGAAGTGTTACTCTTGGTTAACACCCCCACTTAAAATTTTTTTTCTTGCTGTTCCCTGTATGATTCTCACCTCCTATTTTTCACTGTATAAATATTTTTTTATCCATTTTTTTAAAATGGATGGTTGCAAGAAGTGGCTCACATGTTTCGGCATCAGATTTTTCGGTTTTTTAATATTAACGGGGATAAATATCATAGACTCTTGAACTAAGGTAATAAAAAAAATTAAATTATAACTTTCACGAAAGAACATTTTTTTCCTTTCGCTAATTAAAGATAAAATTTAAAAAATTTTAATCTCTCTTACATCGCAGCCCTTTTGACTTATATTGTACCAGTCAAATTAATGTTTGAAACAATTGTCCCATCAAATTTTTTGTAAGTCAAGTAAATTTTGTATGTCAAGTAAATAATGTCCAGGAGTTCCCCCAATTTTTATGTTTCCACTTGCATCTCCCTCTAAGTGATAGAAATAGAATAAGTTTGACCTTTTTAAGGCCTATTTTTTGGGGAACTCCTGTATCAAGAGATGATTGATTTTCTTATTTGAATGGGTTATCTTGCTCCAACTCAAACGCTTCCTTGAAGCATGTGATACCGCCAAGAAGAGTGGTTCTATTTGGAACTCAAAGCGGCAATGAAATAACAATTGGAGAGGTTGCCGAATGGGGAGAAAGTTCCGTCTATAAAGTAGCAATTGGCATGAATCCTTTGCTCCCGAGAGTATTTATTGAGAAGTAACCCACAACCAATAATTACTTGCGATACTTCCTCCAGCAAGGAGAAAAGATTTTATAGGGGTGATTGAATTGTTAGGAGTTGAACCAAGCTACAAGCTTACTCAGATCATTTCTGGCACTGCTCAATGAGGGCGTCTAATCTTTCTCTTTCAGCGGGAGGCATGAGATGGTAGTATCGTTTCTTATACTCACTGAGCAAATCAAATGCTTTGGTTTTATTGCCTGAATATAAATAAGCTATGGCTAGATCAGAATGAGCCTGGGTGAAATCGGGATCTGCTTCCAGAGCTTTTTCCCAGCAGTAGATAGCTCCTTCCAGGTTTCCTTGTTGCCTGTAGGCGTGGCCTAATCCATAGTATGGAGCTGGATATCCGGGATCGAGTTCAATAGCTTTTTTGTAGTATTCGAAGCATCTAGAATAGATGAAGGTATCTCTTGATTGCAGACCGTGGGAATAGCAGGCATTGGCAAGGTTGTTGTAGAGCTCAGGATGCTTGTCATCCAGGGAAAGACCCATTTCAAAGGCTTTAATTGCCTCATCAAAATTGCCTTTCTTGGCATAGGCAGTCCCGAGGTTACTCCATATTTCCGGATCATACTCAGCTTCTCTCATGTTCATTTTTTCGAAAGAGCTGATGACTTTGTCATACTGTTGAGCAGAAATGAGCACTTTCATGTATTCGATAAATATTTCGTAGCTTGAGGGAAGAGCATTGAGCCCTTGCTCCAGGATTACAATAGCTTCCTCTGTATTTCCTGTCTCTTGATAGATAGTAGCAAGATGTTTATACGCCAAATCTATATCTTTTCTTTCTTCTATGATTT
>JACUUK010000190.1 GCA_014859315.1 Candidatus Aminicenantota bacterium | reverse complement strand
TGTGGGCAAGTTTCATTTCTCATTCTCATCTTGTTTTTTCTTTTTTTCACTCTATTTAATCTATTGGAAAAAGAAAAGAAGGCTTTCATAAGAAGCAGTCTTATTCTTGCTCTTCTTGTTATTATAAGTTCGGGTTTTAGTTTGACCTCTTTTCCTTTGAAAAATTGGCTTTTTGGCGGCACTGCCGTTTTATTGTTTGTAATATTATTAATTTTAATTTTATCTCCAACTCCGAAAAGCAAGATACAAATTATTGGCCTCCAAAAAAGAATAGACGAAAGAGATGCGATTTTTTCCCGCTTTGATTTGAAAGAAGGGACAAAAAGGTTCATAGAATATTACAAACAAAAGCCTCACTTTAAAAAAATCGATGAAGAAATCAGAAAGTTTCCAGATATTCTTTCTCCCACTCATATTAAGAAAAATCCCTGGCTTTTTTCTCTCTCTGCAGCAGAATTTGATTTTCTCGAGTATCAGCTATCCCAGGTAGATGGAAAAATAAACGCCAAAAGCAGGAAACTTTCACCCGAAGAAAACACGAGAATGGTCAAAGGTTTGATGAAGTATTTGGGTGCAGATCTTTGTGGAATCTGTGAACTTGACGAAGCTTATGTGTATTCTAATGTGGGAAGAGGCCCTGAGTTTTATGGGGAAGAAATCAATCTGAGCCATAGATATGCCATTGTCTTTGCTTTAGAGATGGATTTTTCGCTTGTTGCCTCAGCCCCAAATGCTCCTGTGATTGTTGAAACCGCAAAGAAATATGTGGAGGCAGCAAGAATATCCATTACAATGGCTAATTGTATTCGCCGGCTTGGCCACAATGCAAGGGCTCATATAGCTGGAAGCAATTATCAGGCGATTCTACCTCCTTTAGCGTGGAAGGCTGGACTTGGAGAACTGGGAAGGATGGGAACCTTGATTTCATGGAAGTACGGTCCACGAGTACGGCTGGGACTCATTACAACAAATCTTCCAATTTTACCAGATAAACCAATTTGTTTTGGTGCCCAAGATTTTTGTGAGAAATGTCTAAAATGTGCGCATTGCTGCCCTTCTAATGCAATCTCAGCAGGACCAAAAACCGAGGAAAATGGCGTACTTAAATGGGTATTAAAAAGGGAAGAGTGTTATAAATTTTGGCGCAGGGTGGGAACAGACTGTGCTATATGCATGTATGTCTGTCCTTACAGTAAACCCGATAATATATTTCATAATGTTATAAGGAAAATGACTTCAAGATCTTCAGCCATACAGACACTATCTGTTTGGTCTGACGACTTTTTCTATGGCCGGCGTCCCAAGCCGCGAAAAGGCTGCCTCGAGTTTTGATTACTTTAAAGGTTTATGGTATTTCTTTTCCCCGATAGGAGACCAAAGGCCAAAGCTATCCTCAAAAATTCTGCATTTGCCTTCAGATGTCCATTTCAAGCCGTAATTATAGCCAAACCATAAATATGGGTCACCACCTCCATTTTCTGTAGTGATGATATAACGGGCGTCAACATTGCCTATTCCAAGTACTTTATGTCCTGGTAAATCTCTATCCCCTTTGTTAGCATCGAAAGGAATCCAGCCATAAGGGGGAAGGTAGACTTCAGTCCAACGATGGAATACATTGTCATAACTGGCATCGTCTCCACGACGGCTTACAGCACCTACATATCGTATCGGAACCCCAAGTGCCCTGCAGAGTGCAATCATCGAATAAGAGTATTCTGAACAGGATGCAGTCCCTCGCTTGAGAACTGTTGGAGCTGGATTCCACCCTCCAAGGGGCTTTAAGTTGTAGGTTAAGTTTTTACCAAGGTAGTCATAAATACGACGTGCAATCAAGTAGGGATTTTTCTCGTTTCCAGCAATTTTTTTGGCAAGCTTCTGTATGAAAGGGTCATGAATGCGGTATTTATCTCCGTCCTGAGTGTACTTTTCTCTTATATCTGCAGGAATATCTTCTATGTTTCCGACTTTATCAGGGTAGATGAAGTATTCTACAGCGTATATATTCGCATTAATTTTCCATCCTGGCTTTACAACTGAATTG
>JACUUK010000057.1 GCA_014859315.1 Candidatus Aminicenantota bacterium | reverse complement strand
GGACATAATTGGTCTGTATTTTTAAGATTTAAAGGCGGTGGTGGCTTGGCTACTTCTATAGGAATTCTAATTATGTTCTATCCGGTTTATATGCTTATTTCAGTGGCAGCAGGATTTATGTTTAGGCTTTTTGTCCCAATGGAACTGGCCGTTTTTTTAGGTGGAAGCATTTATATAGTAATTGTGATTTTTTTGGAGAAAAATTTATGGATTGGATTGTTGCCTTTATTTCTTGGAATTCCGCTCACAATTAAGCAGATTTGTTGGAAAAAAAATAGATTAAAAAAGAATTCATTACAGAATTAATAGATTAATAGTTTTCTTAGGGTTTTCAAAGATTTTCATCAATAATATTGAAGTATTAGTGAATCTATTAAAGAAGTCACCAAAGGAAGAGCAACCTAAGAATGCTGTCTTCAAATATTTAATTTTCAGGAAAATAGAATAATAAGGTAAAAAAAAAGACATGGGAAAAATAGATTCAGAGAGTAATTTGGATTTAATCCTGCTCGCTCTTGAAAAAGGATGGGAAAATTCAGAGATAGTAAAAGTTTTGGGAATTGAAGAAAACGTGGTTGAATATGTGAATGATTTAATTAAAAGGTCAGAACATATGAGAAAGATTTATGTCCCTGACCGATTTGGATGAGTCTTAGAAAAATGTCTTGAAAATAAAAGAGTTATGTGATATGAATACCTTGAAACTGTAAAAGAAAAGTTAAGGATTTGATAGATGAAGAGCGTAGATGAATATCTTCCCATTGTTGGAGAAAAGGTCATAGCCAACATTTATAAAAAAGCGTACAGGCTCGTAAACAAACATATCCTCCATATTAATTCTACAGGCCTTGGGGGTGGAGTTGCTGAGATATTGAATAACCTTGTGTTATTGATGAATGACGTTGGAATAGATACAGGTTGGAGAGTTTTGTTGGGCACTTCGGATTTTTTTTCTGTGACCAAGAAATTTCATAATGCCCTTCAGGGCGCTTCAATTAACCTGTCGCTCAACAAAAAAAATCTCTATTTGGACTTAAATGATAGGTTTTCGAGATTTAATCATTTAGATCATGATTGTGTTATAGTACATGACCCCCAACCTCTTCCTCTAATTAAATTTTACAGGAAAAAACAGCCTTGGATTTGGCGATGCCATATTGATATCAGCAAACCTAACAAGGAGATTTGGTCCTATATCAAGCCCTTTATCCTACGTTATGATATGATGATAATTTCAAGCCAACGTTTCAGGAAGAAGGACCTATTCCTTGAGCAAAGAATTATTCATCCTTCTATCGATCCTCTTTCTCCTAAAAACATGGAAATTTCAGATGATATTATCTCCAAGATATTTAAGAAATTCGCTATCCCAACAGATAAACCCCTTATAACTCAAGTTTCTCGTTTTGATCCTTGGAAAGACCCCGAGGGAGTATTAAAAGTATTTGAAACTGTAAAAGAAAAGATAGATTGCCGCCTCGTATACTGTTATAACATGCCCCCTGATGATCCAGAGGGATTTGCCATATACAGCAAAATTGAGAGGAGAGCCAAAAAGCATCTTGCTAAAGGCGATGTTTTATTTATCTTAGGGGATAATCAGATTTTAGTTAATGCTTTACAGAGAAAATCTTCAGTTATTCTGCAAAAGTCCATAAGGGAGGGATTCGGATTAACATTGACCGAGGCTCAGTGGAAGCAAACTCCGGTTGTTGCCTCAAACATTGGTGGAATTCCAGAACAGGTTATTAATAATAAAACAGGATTTCTTGTCGAGCCAGATGATATTGTTGGATGGGCTGAGAGAGTGATCACTCTCCTCAAGGATAAAAAGCTAGCTCAAGAAATGGGAAGTAATGGAAAGAAATTTATTAAAGATAATTTCCTCATCACGCGGCATCTCTTGGATTACCTTACACTTATGCTTGATCTATCTGATAGGTATTAATCTCCTCTTTATCACTTTCGGTAAAATTGATTTCTCAACCAGAAGATAATTCGGACAGAATTTCTTTTTGATCAATATATTCTCAAGTGCTGTAAGTTTTATTAGAGTTCCTGAGCAATTGTAGTTGAGGCAGAATAAAGACCCGATTCGAGTTAGTTTGAAATTTTCCCCTGAAAAGAGTAAAATTGCAAAAAAAGCAAAAAGATATTTCTCTATGAGAAGAAAAAATAATACCAAGAGCAAAATCATTATTATCTCTAACAGACTACCTGTAACTGTAAGCAAAAGGAAGGGTACGCTGAAAGTCCAACAGAGTCCTGGAGGATTGGCGACCGGTCTCCAAGCTATTAGAAAAGAGAAAGAAGCCATTTTTATCGGTTGGCCAGGCTATTGGCCTGTAAACAATAAAGAAAAAAGATTCATTGAAAACAATCTAATATATCATCATCAATGCTACCCTGTTTTTATCCCTCCGACGGAAATAAACAAGTATTATTATGGTTTTGCCAACAGAACTTTATGGCCCCTTTTTCATTATTTTTCGACATATTGTGCTTTTGAAAAATCAGAGTGGGAGACTTACAAAAAAGTGAATCAAAGGTTTTTTCAGAAAGTTATTAAATTAGCTGGTCCTGAGGATATTTTTTGGATTCATGATTATCATCTTATGCTTTTGCCCTCTTTAATTAGAGAAGCTTTTCCTCAAAGTTCGGTCGGTTTTTTTCTCCATATTCCTTTTCCCTCCTCTGAAGTATTCCGCATATTGCCATGGCGGAAAGAAGTTCTCGAAGGCCTTCTTGGAGCCGATCTCCTGGGTTTTCACGCCTATGAATACGTACGACACTTTCTTAGCAGTGTATTGAGATTATTAGGATATGAACATGAGTTTGGGGCAATCCAGGTAGGCAACAGAACTGTCAAAGCTGAGAGTTTTCCTATGGGAGTCGATTTCCAGCAAGTTGAAGAACTTCTGGAGAAGCCTTCGATAAAGAATGAAATAGACAAGTTGAAAGATGAAATGTGGGCAGATAAGAAAAAGATCATTCTTTCTGTTGACCGTTTGGATTATACTAAAGGAATCCCTCAACGATTAAAAGGAATTGAGCTGTTTTTGGAGAAAAATCCCAAGTGGCATAATCGATTTACTTATATCATGCTGTGTGTACCCTCCAGGACTAAGGTTAATTATTACTCTCTTCTCAAAGAAGAAGTTGATAGTCTGGTCGGAAGAATTAACGGCCGCTTTGGAAGGTTGGGTTGGGTTCCCATTTATTATATATATCGATTTCTTCCTTTTGAGAAACTTATGCCTCTCTATTCTGTGGCTGATGTTGCTCTTATTACTCCATTACGCGACGGCATGAATTTGGTGGCAAAAGAATTTGTTGCATGTAAAAAAGATAACAGAGGCGTGCTTGTACTAAGCGAAACAGCCGGGGCGGCAGCTGAACTGGGAGAAGCCTTACTGGTTAATGTGAATAATAGAGAAGACATGGCTGATGCGTTACTCCAGGCTCTCGAGATGAGTGAAGAAGAACAGGTAAGAGGGATGGAATTCATGAGAAAGCGCCTTTTTGAAAATGATGTATTCCAATGGGCCAGAAGCTTCATAGAAGAGATTAAAGAAGTTAAGAAAATGCAGGCTCATTGTGAGCATCGAAAGCTCAATGAAGAATGGGGAAAAAGACTCATATGTGATTTTAAAAAAAGCAAGAATCGGCTTTTGCTCCTCGATTATGACGGCACCTTGATTTCCTTCACAAAAAAACCCGAACAGGCGAAACCAGATGTTGAGTTGATAAGGATTCTTCTTTCTCTTGCCAATAATCCTGGCAATACATTAGTTATCGTGAGTGGGCGAGACAGAAAAACATTGGAACAGTGGTTGGGAGAAGTGCCTTGCGGTCTGCTTGCCGAGCACGGCGCCTGGATTAGAAGATCCCCTGACCATGAATGGGAAAAACACAAGGGTTTATCCGGTGAATGGAAAGAACAATTGAAGCCAATTCTTAAAAATTATGAAATACGTGTTCCAGGATCTCTAGTGGAAGAAAAGGAGTACGGAATTGCCTGGCATTATCGAAATGCTAATCCAGAATTAAGTCAACTAAAGTCGAGCGAGTTGTTTGATTACTTAATCGAGTTTTTGGCCAATACCGACCTTCAGGTAATGCACGGCAATAAGGTTATTGAAGTCAGAGTTTTCGGAATAGACAAGGGGAACGGGTTAATGCCGTGGCTTTCGAAGAATAAATGGGACTTTATTCTTGCCGTAGGAGATGATTGGACTGATGAAGATGTATTCAAAGTTTTGCCCAGCACAGCATATTCAATAAAAGTAGGTTATGGACAATCTCAGGCCAGGTTTTATTTGGAGTCCCCCAAAGCAACCAGGAATTTACTTGTTGAATTAACTAAAATTCAAAAATGAGGTATTGATTTGATTTCGACTGACTGCCTGCCCTAATTTCCGCTGTTTCCAATTATTGTGCGCATTATTCTATTTTTAAAGAGATTATTATAAAATTGCGATGAAAGTAGGTGTTCTCGAGATTCTTCTGGATTTTTTGGCATGAAATGGTCACGAATGAATACATTTTATACACAAGTTGTTATAAAAAAAACAGGCTGTTCTCAGCAAAAGGGGGGTTGATTAAATCAAAGATTTTACCATTAGCAAGTATATATGAGAAAATATAATAAAAGAGCGTTAAATCATTTGGGATGAAAATGAAAGCATATCAACGCTTCCTGACACCAGAATTTAAGCCGTTTGACCCCTTGGAGCTTGCAAGAGAAACCGAAAAGATAGTGACAAGGAGAGGGAGGGAAGGATTGGAAAGAAAGTATGTTGGAATTTATTCAGCTCCTGTATATCGAGGAATAGCAACGGGGTATGCTGCAGGTTGTTGTTTACGCTGTAGATACTGCTGGAGTAACTGGTCGAGAGATTTTCCTGAAAAATTTGGAAAATTTTACTCTCCGAAAGAGATTACTCAAATGCTTTTCAGCGCAGCTGAAAAAGGTATAACTGCTCCGGGCTGGGAACGTTTCAGGCATCTTAAGGTTGAAAAACTTCGCTTATCAGGATGCGAACCAACCCTCGGAAAGGAACACTTATTATCGGTTTTGAAATATGTAAAGGATTCCAAATACCAGCTTTTTATCCTGGAGACGAATGGCATCCTCTTAGGTGCAGATAAAGATTATGTGAAACAATTAAGAGAATTTAAAGAGAAACTCTATGTGAGAGTTTCATTTAAAGCTGCTTTAACAGAAGGTTTTACACAAAGAACTGGCGCTCTTGGGGAATACTATGAACTTCCGTTCAAAGCTTTGGAATATCTTTTAAATGAAGGAATCTATGCAAGAGCTGCGGCAATGACCGATCCTAAGGTTATGCCAGAAGAGGAAAGGAAAGTTTTAATAGAAAAATTAAATGAAATAGACGTAAAGGCAAACTATTCTTCCACTCTTGAGGAAGAGCGAATTGATATGTATGATACTACACTCCAACGGTTAAAGGCATTTAATGATCCAGAATTTGCAAAGAAACTTTGTTACCTACTTCGGACAAAAAGGTTAAATACCTGGTGAAAATTCAATATGTATAAATTTTTTAATCGACTCTAAATAAGACATGTATGTTTTTCTGGACAAGTTCTTTTTTGTCTTTCATTCAATGCTGGTTCTTTTTATCGTTTTTGGGTGGATATGGAGGAAGTCAAGAAAGGCTCATTTTGTTGTCTCTATATTGACGGCTTTTTCCTGGTTTTTCATTGGTATATGGTATGGATTTGGTTTCTGTCCCTTAACTGAATGGCATTATCAGGTGAGGATGAAATTAGGGCATTACGATATGTCTTCTTCTTACCTGAAGTTTCTATTTGACTCACTAACAGGGTGGGATATAAATAGGACACTCTTAGATGTAATTGCGGTTTCATTTCTTATTCTGGCTCTCTATGCTTCAATTTTGTTGAATTTGAAGGATTGGAAAAATAGAAAAATAGAAAAAAAGTAGAGTCAAAATCTCAAACGGTGGATAATCATAATTTATAGGAAAAAAAGATAAAATGCCGAAGAGGGGACTCGAACCCCTACGAGCGAATTATGCTCACTAGCCCCTCAAGCTAGCGTGTCTACCAATTCCACCACTTCGGCATTCATGCCTGTAGAGACCATTAATATTAATTATTCCCAAAGGCAAGCATCATATTTGTGCTGCCTATGCTTTATTTCTTTTCTTTCTCTGTGCTTTTTTCTTCTTTTTGTTGCTGAATGGGCTGAGTCTGTCCTGGTTTTTGAGCTTGTTTTTCTGCTCCTTGGCTTTTGGCTTCAGTGACAGCAACAGATTCTTTTTGTGTTTGGGCTTCCCCGCTTACAACAGATTTGGTCTCTTTTGCAGATATAATCCAGAGGCCTATCGATGTAAGCATGAAAAGAACGGCACATACTGTTGTTGTCTTGGATAGAATGTTAGCAGTGTTGCGAGGGCCAAACACAGACTGACTTCCTACTCCACCAAAGGCACCTGCAAGGTCAGCAGATTTGCCGGACTGAAGAAGAACAACAATAATAAGTACGATACAAACAATAACATGAATCGTTGTTATTAATACACTCACTTTTTTTCCTTATATGCCTTTATGGCTTCCTTTGTAATTTCAATAAAAGACTCTGCATCCAACGAAGCACCTCCAACAAGGGCTCCATTAACATTTTCTTCCTTTAACAAAGAAAAAGTATTAGATGGCTTAACAGAGCCGCCGTATAGGATTATAGCACAAGACGCTGTGTCATTTCCATATTTTTCCGCTAATTTTGCCCGTACAAATTTATGGACTTCTTCAGCCTGGGAAGGCGCTGCCGTCAAACCAGTGCCGATTGCCCAGATGGGCTCATAGGCAAAGATAATGTTTCTGATTTCCTCTTTTCCTAAGCCGTTCAATCCTTCTGTTAGCTGTGTGTCTATCTTTGAGATTGTTTCTTCTTTTTTCCTTTCTTCCAAAGTTTCTCCGATACAAAGAATAGGGAAGATGTCCGTTACAAGAGCAGTCTTAATTTTCCTGTTCACTGTTTCATTTGTTTCATTGAAATACTGCCTCCTTTCCGAGTGGCCTATTACAACGTAATTGCATCCTGCATCCTTGAGCATCAAAGGAGAAATTTCGCCAGTGAAAGCTCCTTTCTCTTCCCAGAAGACATCCTGTGCACCCAATTGTACTTTGCCTACAGAAAGGATTTCGTGGACGGGATTTAAAGCAGTAAACGGAGGAATGACAACCATGTTGGTTTCACTTGCTAAATCAGAACTGGAATTGCAGATTTTTGTCACAAGTTCTATAGCTTCATGGACGGTTTTATTCATCTTCCAATTTCCTGCAATGAACGGTTTTTGATTTGTTAAATTCATTTCAGGCACTCCTTTAATGCTTCAATCCCTGGCAGGGTCTCGTTTGCAATAAATTCTAAAGATGCGCCTCCTCCTGTGGAAATATGAGAAATATTTTCACTCACTCCGGCTTTATAAACAGCAGCCACAGAATCTCCTCCTCCTATAATCGACAAAGCACTGGATTTAGCTACTGCTCTGGCAATTTCTCTTGTTCCATGGGAGAAGGAATCCTTTTCAAAGACACCCATGGGACCATTCCAGAAAATCATTTTAGCTTTGGCTATAACTTGAGAATATTTTTTGATTGTCCTGGGTCCTATATCAAGACCCATGAGGCCTGGCGGGATAGGGAGGCCTTCTATTATTTTTGTCTCAAACCCATCTTCAGGAGCTTTAGCAACAATGTGGTCTTCAGGTAGGTAAAACGGAATATTTTTTTCCTGAGCTTGCTTTAAAAGAGAAAGGGCGATTTCTTTTTTATCTATATCCACAAGGGAATGGCCTACATTTAATCCCTGGGCAGCAAAAAAAGTGTACGCCATCGCTCCTCCTATTAGAATGGCATCAGCTTTATTGATTAGATTATTCATGACTGTAATCTTATCAGAAACTTTAGCGCCCCCTAATATTGCAATAAACGGTTTTTCGGGCGAGTGAATTATTTTTTCAAGGTAATGGACTTCTTTCTCTAAAAGAAATCCTGCTGCACATGTTTTTACATGGTTGGTGATTCCTATAACAGAAGCATGTGCTCTGTGGCAGCATGCAAAGGCATCGTTTACATAGAAATCTATATCCTTTGCTAATGCTTGGGCAAAAGAGGGGTCGTTAGCTTTTTCTTCCTTGTAAAACCTGAGGTTTTCAAGGAGAAGAACATCACCATTTTTTAGATTTTTTTTAAGAGAATCTACTGTATCACCAATAATATCAGGTGCTTGAATGACATCTTTACCAATAAGTTCAGAAAGACGTTTTGAGATAGGTTTAAGACTTAATTTTGGGTCAAAGCCACATTTTGGACGGCCAAGATGAGAGGCAACAACAAGCTTTGCGTC
The DNA here is from genome assembly GCA_014859315.1 of Candidatus Aminicenantota bacterium. GTDB lineage: Bacteria > Acidobacteriota > Aminicenantia > Aminicenantales > Aminicenantaceae > Kmv29. The sequence goes on along the minus strand of JACUUK010000057.1, from coordinate 3,950 downwards.
TTGGCCTAAAAGATAAGTAATAGTTGGAAGGGCAGCTTTGATTCGCATGTCATCTCTTATCTGCCCTTTTTCATCTAAAGGGACATTAAAATCCACTCGAAGAAATACTCTTTTTTCATTGGAATCGAAATCTTTTATGGTTTTCATGTTTTTTAGCGTAATATATATTTTGCTAAATCTTTAAGCCGGCAGGAATATCCCCATTCATTATCATACCATGCAAGGATTTTGACTAAGTTATTATCCGTTACTCTTGTGAAAAGTCCGTCAACAATTGAGGAGTGCGGATTGGCCATATAATCCACAGAAACAAGGGGTTCCTCAGTGTATTGTAGAATTCCCTTTAATTTTCCCTCAGATGCTTTCTTGAAAGCTTCGTTAAGATCTTCAATTGTCACATCTTTCTTCAAGAGTGCCACAAGATCCACAAGTGAGACGTTTGGAGTAGGTACCCGGATGGCAATCCCATCGATTTTCCCTTTAAGTTCAGGAATAACAATGCCTACTGCCTTGGCGGCGCCTGTTGTAGTTGGAATTTGGGAAACAGCGGCTGCCCTGGCACGGCGCAAATCCTTGTGAGGATAGTCGAGAATTCTCTGGTCATTTGTGTAAGCATGAATAGTAGTCATAAAAGCTTTTTCAATCCCGAATTCTTGATGGATGACTTTTGCGACTGGAGCAAGGCAGTTTGTTGTGCAGGAAGCATTAGAGATAATATGGTGCTTGGCTGGATCATAAACTTCTTCATTTACACCGAGCACAATCATGATATCAGGTTCAGTGGCAGGGGCAGTAATTATAACTTTTTCTGTACCCCCTTGCTCAATGTGTTTTGCAGCATCCTGTCTTTTTCGAAAAAGCCCTGTTGCTTCTATAACGACAGAAACTCCGAGGTCCTTCCATGGAAGATTTTCAGGGTTTCTCTCAGATAGGACTTTTATGGTTTTGCCATTAACAGTAATAGAACTGTCCGATGCTTTAATGTCAGCGTCTAAGATCCCGAGAACAGAGTCGTATTTCAGAAGATGTGCTAATGTTTTTGCGTCAGTAATGTCATTTACAGCTACAATCTCTATGTCAGGATCTTTAAAGGAGGCACGATAAAAATTCCTTCCAATACGACCAAATCCATTGATTCCAATTCTTATATTCATGCAAGACCTCCGCATAAAATTATGATTTTCTCTTAACATAAAAGAGGCATAAAATCAACAGAGATACGGCTTTTGTCAAATTTCAAAAAGCTACGGAAATAAAGAAACAGGATTTGTTTCCCCCAAAAAACAGGGCTAAAAGAGCTGAAATACAGACATGGCAGATGCGCTAAGAATTGCCACACTTAGATTGTCATCGAAGGATATTAGGAATTGGGAAGTTAATTCTGATATAATAAAAATTAAATTTTAACTAAAAAAACTGTGAGTAAAAGATGGAATATACTACTAATTCGGAAGATGAGACATTTCTTTTAGCAAAAAAAATCGCAAAAGATTTTAAAGGGAATGAGATTGTCTTTCTAATAGGAGAGCTTGGGGCGGGTAAGACTATTTTTGCAAAAGGGATAGCTGCTGGACTTGGACTGGAAGACATTAATCAAGTTTGCAGTCCATCTTTTACTCTTGTTAATATTTATCAAGCGCGATGGCCTATTTATCATATGGATTTTTATCGTCTGCAAGGAGATGCTGAGATTGAAGATTTAGGGTGGGAGGATTTTATTGATCAAGGTGTGATAATTGTAGAATGGGCAGAAAAGATGAAGGCAGAAATTCAGGCAATCCGTGTGCATTTTAAAATTAAGAATGAAAATACCAGAAAAATAACAATAAGTTTTTAAGCTGAGAACGAATCCCTTAAACTTTAAAATTGAAAAAAACATGAAAAACAGGCTCATCGCAATAATGAGTACCAATAACATAGAAGGACTTGGTTAAGTAGCAATGCCATCCCCTCAAGTTCATTTTTTCCCCTCGATAGAATAGAGAAGTTTTTTTGTGGCCTTTTCAATGTCTTTGGCGCCGAGAATGGCTGAAATTACAGCTACCCCATTTACCCCGGTAGCCATGACATCATGAGCGTTTTCTGGATTGATTCCTCCGATTGCAAGAATAGGTATGCTTATTTTTTCTCTTATAGCAATAAGCCCTTGCAGCCCAAGTGCAGTTTTCAGATCTTTTTTAGAGGGTGATAAGAAAACAGGCCCAACACCCAGGTAATCCGCTCCTAATTCTTCTGCTTCTTGAGCTTCCCTGAGGGAGTGGGCAGTAGCCCCGATGATCTTTTGTGGGCCGAGAAGCTTACGGGCAAACGGCAGTGGTAAATCTTTCTTGCCAAGGTGGACTCCTGTGGCATCACAGGAAAGCGCGATATCCACTCTGTCATTTATAATGAGTGGAATGCCCTGGGTTTTTAGAATTTCTGATGCCTGAAGGGCTAAATCTAAAAATTCTCTTGTGCACAGCGCCTTTGTACGGAGTTGAACAAGGGTGACACCAGAACTTGCTGCCTCTTGAACAGCGGAAAGAAGATTTCTCTTTCCCGTAGCTTCCAAATCAGCAATCAAACAGAGCTTCCAATCAGTTGGTTTCATTTTCGAAAAAATTATAACAGTAATGAAATTTGGAAACAATAGAGAAGCAGAAAACCAGTGTGTTCGTTAAAATCTAATTGAAATTTAAGGCTATTTTCTATATAAATATAATAAAATCAAAAGATTATTAAGGAGTTGGGCATATGGCATCTGTATACAAGGTTTTTCAATTCATAATAGCAAATCTGTATTTAAGATTATTATTTATTATAGCTGTCAGCTTTCTTGTCGCTTTCTTAGCTAAGATTGTGATGAAAAAGATCCTTTACCCATTAACAAAGAAAACAAAAACCAAGATCGATGATTTGATTGTAGCAAGTGTTTCATCCGTAATTTTCTATTTTATTCTTTTCCTTGGGGTTAGATTAGGGCTTGGTTATTTTGAGCCGTCTCCTGTAATGCTTATCAGTCTCGTCGATAGTTTGTTAATAGTTATATTTACTCTGACATTAATAAAAATAATAAATGGATTTTCAATGCAGTGGATGAAAGATTGGAAGTCCAAGACTAAAACAACTGCGGATGAACGTTTGATTCCTTTGCTTCAGAAAATCATAAAAGCGATTGTCATAATTCTTGCTGTTATTTTTATCTTTAGCGCATGGAAGGTTAACATAAGTCCTCTGATAGCTGCCACTGGGATTGCAGGAATTGCTGTCAGTTTTGCTGTAAAAGATTCCCTTACAAATATCCTCGGAGGACTTCAGCTTGTATTGGACAAGACATTCAAGGTTGGAGACAAAGTCCAGCTTGAATCCGGGGAGGTTGGAATTATATTGGACATCGGGCTTCGGACCACAAAACTGAAGACTTTTGATAACGAAGTGATTTACATCCCGAATGGGAATTTGGCCAATGCAAAAATCAAAAATTTCACTCAACCCGATCTTTCTGTTCGCGTGAATGTGGATTTTGGTGTGGAATATGGCTCTGACCCTGAAAAAGTCAAAGATGTGGTATTAAAGGCAATATCGAAAATAGAAGGTGCTCTCGATGATCCGCCTCCAGCTGTCCTATTCATGAAGATGTCTGATTTTTCACTCGATTTTATTGCAAGAGTATGGGTGGGAAGCTATACCGAAGCGTTTTCAACTAAGCTTAAAATGACAGATGAAATCTATGAGGCACTTAATAAAGCAGGGATTGGAATCCCATTTCCTACAAGAACAATCTACACAAAACAGCTCGATTAAATCACTTTTATGAGATTCTTAATTGGGTTCAAATAAATAAACATCTGGATAATAACCCCTTGAAAAACATAAACATACCTTGATTATCAAAGTTGACATTAGGAATTATTTATTTTTTAATTTACCTGAGTTATTCACGAGTCGAAGTTGCTGCAGACGTCGTTGCG
>JACUUK010000056.1 GCA_014859315.1 Candidatus Aminicenantota bacterium | reverse complement strand
ACTCCTTACTCCTCACTCCTTACTCCTTACTCCTTACTACTTACTTAGAATGGCGGACATAGAGGAGAAATATCCTGCGACGAGAAGGGCTCCGATAATAATCAGAAGCACTCCCCCTATGGCTGTAATTACTCTGAAGTATTTCCGTATGGACTTAAAATACTCAAAAAATTTGTGAATAAGAAGCCCTGCTATTAAGAAAGGTATCCCTAATCCTATCGAATAGACAGAAAGAAGCAATATTCCCTTAAAGATATTCTGTGTAGTTGCAGCCATTGTGAGAATAGCACCGAGAATGGGACCAACACATGGAGTCCACCCAGCACCAAAGGCCATGCCCACAAGAATAGTGCCTAAAAATCCCAATGGCTTATTCTGGAGGTGAATCTTGCGCTCCCTTTCCAGGAATGCAAACTTGAATACTCCGGCAAAATGAAGCCCCAGCAAAATAACGATAGCTCCTCCGATTATCTCAAACCAGCGAATGTTATTCGCCAGAAACTTGCCTACAAAAGTCGCAGAAGCTCCCAGGGCTATAAAAATAATCGAGAACCCAAGAATGAATAGAAGCGAATTTAGAAGCACAACCTTGCGGACGTTCTTCAATTTATCTTCATGGGAAAGCTCTTCAAGCGATATCCCGGTGATAAAAGCCAAATAAGAAGGAATCATTGGAAGAATGCAGGGAGAGAGAAAAGAGATTAATCCAGCAGATAGAGCTACTAACAGGGATACGTTTTCTGTTCCTGGCATTTCTTAGTTTTATTCCTTGTTCAAATCCAGAAAATTTTTCTCTAAAGTATCCTTATCCATGTAGCCGACATGTTTATGCCGGATTTTTCCATTCTTGTCCACGATGATAGTCGTAGGAATAAACCGTCCGGGCTTATAATCATTCACAATATCATTAGTACCCATCGCCACTGGATAAGTGATTTTTACCTTTTCGACAAAATCACGGACAGAATCAGTCCCTGTCTTATCCAAAGAAATGCCGACTATGACCATTTCTTGATCCTTGTATTTCTCGTAAATCTCAATAAATCCAGGGATTTCTTTCTTGCATGGTGGACACCAGGTGGCCCAAAAATTCAGGAAAATCACTTTTCCGTTTAAACCGGAAAGTGAGATTTTGTTTCCTGATAAGTCTGTTAAAGTGAAATCTGGAGCATCGGGATAATCCTTTTCTTGGGCTATTGCGTTTTCAGCATAAACCGACAGCACAAGCATTAATGCTAAAGGAATAAAAAGCCATTTGAATCTTTTCATTTCATTCTCCTGCTCACGAAACATTAATCTATAAATATTATAAATTAGATAGTAATTATAGGGATTTATTGATAATAGTTCAAGATTTTTTATTCTTCTTAAAAATTTACCATCGGTATACAATACCAGCCCAGGTGAAACCTGCTCCGAATGCATCCATTAGTATGATATCGCCCTTCTTGAGCTTGCCTTCGGTTTTGAGTTCATAAAGAGCAATAGGAATGGATGCTACAGACACATTCCCGTATTTATGGATGTTGGAATACACTTTCTCTGGAGGAACGTTCACCCGCCTTCCAGTGGCATCTATAATCCTTATGTTGGCCTGGTGGGGAATTAGATAGTCCACATCTTCTTTCTTAAGTCCTGCTTTTTTTAGAGCAGCAATGGCTGCTTCCCCCATCCGTTTTACTGCATGCTTAAACACATCGTTGCCCTTCATTTGAAGATAATGAAGGCCTTTTTCAACTGTTTCCATAGAGGCAGGTATTCTTGATCCTCCTGCAGGAAGACTCAAAAGACTTCCTAAAGATCCATCTGCTTTCCAGTAAGACGAAATCATGCCAGAATCATCATGGCTTTCTTTAAGGACAACAGCGGCTGCCGCGTCTCCAAAAAGGACGCATGTCTGCCTGTCCTTCCAGTTTGTTATCTTAGTAAGAGTCTCTCCTCCGACAAGAAGTATTCGCTTACACTGGCCGTTTAAAATCAACGCCTCTGAAATTATCAGCCCATAAAGAAATCCCGTGCATCCAGCAGAAATATCAAACGCAGGGATATTACCAGCTTTAAGTCCATAATGAACCCAGCATGCAGTAGAAGGGAAAATAGTATCAGGGGTCGCAGTAGCCAACAGAATAAGATCGATATCACCTATATCAAGCTTTGCATCTTCTAAAGCCCTGCGGCAGGCTTCTACTGATAGGTCTGAGGTGGCCTGCTCATCTGATGCTACATGACGTTCGCGTATGCCTGTTCTGGTTACAATCCACTCGTCTGAAGTATCCACCATTTTCTCAAGGTCAGAATTTGTCAATACTTTATCTGGAACATAATATCCAGACCCAATAATTTTTATTCGTCTTTTCTTTTCTTTTACCATGATTTACTCACTGAATTTAATTTCTATAACATAGTTATTTTTAATTTGCAAATAACAAAAATAATATTGTAAAATCGAATTCATAGAAATGAGCAGCAAAAACATCTTGTTGGCTTTGTGTTCGATTCTATGTTTCACCTTCATTCTGAATCTAAATGCCTTTGGGCAGATGACTCTTGGACAATACGAAGATGAAGCCCCTCTACGTACATGGAATACGTTCGGCTTGCCGCTGGCGCAATCTCTTGGCCTGGGAGAGACACAGTTTGCCCTGGCAGAAGGTCCATCTTCTGCACTAATAAACCCTGCTTTGCTTTCTAAACTTCCGAAATTCTCGGTTTCTTTGAGCGGTTCTTTGAGCTCTGCTTCTTTGTTCCGCTATTCCATCATCAACACCGGTGTGCTTTCTACAGAAAAAAACTCCACGATTTCCATGTATGCGGCTGATTTTGGCGGAGTTTCTTTAAACATAAACGGATGGGCAATCGCTACAAGCCTATCGCTTGTTGAAATCTATGACAGGCCAAAAGTCGCATGGGATTACACTTACCGTGGAAGCCCATATTATTCCATTAAATTTACCCAAGATGGATTCCTAAAAAATGCGAATTTCTCAATTTCAAGGAGAATCACCGGCGGTCTTGCAGTTGGCATCGGGTTCAACTACCTTTTTGGAGAATATGAAAAAACAGTTGAAGAAGAATGGATATATACACAGATAACTATCGCAGATACAAAGTCCCACAAATACAAGGGATTTTATATAAATGGAGGCGTAGTTGCAGACCTTACAGAAAAGCTGTCTCTTGCGGCTGTGTTCCGGAGTCCGTGTAAGAAAGAAGCTCAGAGTGAAAGCTCCTTAAAATATTCTTCACCCATGGGAGATACATATATAACAATTGATGCCGAAGCAGACAATACCTACTCGCTCCCTCTTGTTCTTGGTTTAGGCATGAGCTATAGATTTTCAAGTGAGTTCAGGGCTGCATCAGATGTAAGTTTTTTCAACTGGTCTTTCTACTCTGTCGATTATTTTGAAGAAGACCTTGCTCGAGATTTCAGAGACATTGTTAAAATCTCTGCAGGTGTTGAATACTTGAGTTTCTTTCAGTTATTTGGGCAGGATATGAAGACACCTTTTCGTTTTGGATTCCAGTATGACCCCCAGCCCATGCACAATCCAGATTCATACTATCTTTATCTTTCGTTTGGCACCGGGCTTTATTGGGGAAATTTCCGTCTGGATGCAGGTGCCAATATTGGAAAAGAATATGGGTCAGGAAACGATCTTTCAGCAACAAGGATGGTTATCACAATCGGCTATCAGCGATAGAAACATATAAATAAGGGAAAAACAATAGTTTTAATATTTTTAAAGTTAAAATGAGATAAGGGTGAGACATATGAGAAAAAAACTCTTTTCCCTGTGTCTTCTGCTGATTTTCCTTCTCTTTCCGCTTCAATCCCAGGATTATGGGAACACATGCATAATCAGTGTGGAAAAAACTTCTGAAAATGTGAAGTCCTTAAAATACATGGGCCTTGACTTCCTGATGGAATGGGAGGGAAAAATCTACATAGTTGCAACACCTGAGGATTTACAACGGCTGCAGGAAAAAAACCTCTTTTACACATTCGAAGAGCTTGCTTTGCCCCCTGCCGCACAAAAGGAGCTCTCGCTTCAAGCTGGAGTAAACGGCGCCTATCACACATACAGTGAGCTTGAAACAGACCTTCTTTCACTCGAGGAGAAATATCCACAGATTGTCAAAGTCTTCAGTCTTGGCAAGAGCCTGGAGCAAAGAAACATCTACGCCATAAAAATCAGCGACAATGTCAATGCAGAAGAAGACGAACCAGGTGTTTTATTTTTGGGCTGCCATCATGCCCGTGAATGGATTTCTGTTGAAGTCCCATATTTAATCGGAAAATATCTGGCAGAAAATTATTCCTCCAACGCAGAAATCAAAAACCTCATAGATAACAGCCAGATATGGATAGTACCTCTCCTCAACCCTGATGGGCTTGAATACTCGATTCATTTTTACAGGTATTGGAGGAAAAACAGACGGGATAATGGGAGAAATGAATTCGGCGTGGATCTCAACCGAAACTACGGCTACAAATGGGGACATGACAATTACGGCTCAAGCCCTGATCCTTCCTCTCAGGTCTACCGGGGTACAGAGGTCTTCTCCGAACTTGAGACTCAAGTAATTAGAGACCTCTGCTCGACCAGAAATTTCCACGCTCTCATAAGCTATCACAGTTATTCCCAGATCATCATCTACCCCTGGGGATATACAGAGGAAAAATGCGATAAATACGACCAGCTTGATAAAATCGCTGCTAAAATGTCTGAACTCATGCAGGAGGTTAATGGCCGCACTTATACATACGGCCAGGCCGGCGCTGAGATGTATTACACAAATGGAGACACAACGGATTGGGCTTTTGGAGTTTACGGCATTCCAGCCTACACAATTGAACTTCCTCCTGTTGACCAGCTTCGCGGCGGATTTTTCAATTCAGAAGAAGACATTCAATCGATTTTCAGCGAAAACCTTCCCGCCGCGCTCTATCTTATCGAATGTGCCATCCAGAATTATGAATCAAAAAAAGAGAATAGCGAAAAATTATATGAACTCAAAGAAGAGAGAAGGAAAAACCTCTATATAAAAGGGGAAAAATAGAATGAGAAGTTATCTCGCAAGCATTTTTTCATCTCAAACACCTCCACCTGGAGCTAAAGAGGGTCTTCCTTACTGGATTTTCTGGCTTCTTATCTGTGTCATACTTCTGTTGGTGGTGTTGATTTTCCTCAGGGATAAGGATCTCCGCCGGAGAGTCAACGAATTTTTTCTCGGAGCAAAAAAAAGATTCCACAAACTGCGCCTCCAAGTAATGTTAAGAAGAGAAAATCAAAAAATAACCGAAGTATTTCAGGAGCTTGGCAAGGAAGCCTGGTCTGAAAATATTGCTGTGGAACTTGGGAAAGGAATAAGGAAAAATCTTGATGATTTAGAAACAAAAAAGAAAAACAAGGAAAAAGAACTGAGAGAGATTGAGTCTAAAATCTCTGCGTTAAAAAGCAGACTCCAGGAACTATTAAACACATACGAGGAGGAAAAAAAGCCCATCGAAGAGGCCCAGAATTCCTTAAAAACACATCTTCAGGCATGTCAAGCTAAAGAAAAAGATTTCGAGGCAAAAATCCTTGCCCAGCATAAAGAATTCGAAAACGCTTCCCGTAAGTTAAATAAAGTAAACATGGAAATACACCAGATGAAAGATGATTCTGATATTCCTGAGGAAGAAAAACAAAGAATAAAATCAGAGGCAGAAGGAAAAATCAAGGCGCTCAAAAAGAAAAAAGAAGCAGCAGATAAAAAAATAACAGACCTTTTAAGTAAAAAAACTCCGCTTGAGAATGAAAGATTAAAGCTCGAAGATAAAATCAGGGCTGGCGAAGCTGAACTTAAATCTCTTGAAAGCAAACAAAAGGAACAAACGCAAAAATTCCAGAAAGAAATCAAGGAATGGGAAAAAAGCAAGGATAAAGTCTTAAAAGCCCTTGATGAAATAAAAAAGAAAAAACAGCCGCTTTTTACGGACCTCGGGAAAATCTTTGAGGAATCAAGAGTCGAACACAACAATCTTATTATTTATTATGCCCAATTAGACCGCATCAAAACCCGCATCCAGGAGCTCGAAGAAAAAATCCGAACTTTTTCCTGATTCGCACCTCCGAGTATTTAAAGCTTCTTTCATTTGACTTTTGGGCTAAAGATTTTCTTTGGTTTACTCATTACTGCGAAGTGTTTAAAATGAACGCATGAAACAAAGGCAAAAAATGCTTGTTCATATCTGCTGCGCTCCTGATGCTCTTTATGTGATGGAGCTTCTTAAAGAGGACTATGAAGCAAGTGCATTCTTCTATAATCCAAATATACATCCCCACAAGGAATATAAGCTTCGGCTTGAGGAGGCAAAAAAGGTCGCTAAAACAGCAGGCTTCACGTTAATTGAAGGACCGTATGATTCAAGGAGATGGTTCGAGCTTACAGAGAAGTTCAAAGATGAACCCGAAAAAGGCCGTCGTTGTGATATCTGCTATGCCATGAGAATCGAACAGACAGCACGTGCAGCTTTAGGAGGCGGCTTCGATATTTTTACAACAGTCATGAGTATCAGCCCCTGGAAAAAGGCAGATGTCCTGAATCGTATTGGCCGCATGTTTGCACGGCGGTTCGGAATTGTATTCCTTGAGGCAAATTTTAAAAAAAAGGACGGATTCCTCAAAAGCATTGAACTCAGCAAAGCCCATAATTTATACAGGCAGAATTACTGCGGCTGCCTTTACAGCCTCCGCCAGGTAAAGAGCAGAACATGATTATTGACAGAACCCATGAAGACAAAGAGTAAAACAACAGAAGGATATGCGGTAGAAGCCCTTGTCTCTGGAGTCGTTCAAGGGGTCGGGTTCAGGCCTTTCATTTACCGACTTGCATATGAATTCGGGTATAAAGGATGGGTTCAAAACACAGGAGTTGGTGTCAAAATACATCTTGAAACAGAGAATGAGGCAGATTTTAAAGATTTTTTTGCTGCTTTAAAGAAAGACAAACCGCCTCTTGCTTTAATCGAAGACATCTCCTTTAAGCAGGCCCAATTTAAGAGCTTCAAGAAATTTACCATAAAAAAATCAATAAAAGGCGAAAGCTTTGTTTTCATTTCCCCTGATATTTCCATATGCGAGAACTGCCATAGAGAAATGATGAATCCTTCAGACAGACGCTTCCGATACCCATTTATTAACTGCACAGATTGCGGTCCCCGCTACACCATTGTTAAAGCCCTCCCTTATGACAGAAACCAGACCACAATGAAAGACTTTATCATGTGCGAAGAATGTGCACAGGAATATACAGACCCGCTCGACCGCCGTTATCACGCGCAGCCAGTCGCCTGCCCTTTTTGCGGCCCGCAGGTCGAACTTAAGGAAGCAAAAACAGGAAAAAAGATTGAGGGTGAAATAGAAAAAGCATCATCCTTGATAAAGCAGGGATATATACTTGCTGTCAAAGGGCTTGGAGGTTTTCATCTTGTATGCGATGCCCTAAATCCAGAGTCTGTGGTGCAGTTGAGGGAAATAAAAAGGCGTCATAGAAAGCCTCTCGCTTTGATGGCACGGGATTTATCTCTTGTGGAACAATACGTCAACTTGAGTACAACCGAAAGGCAATATCTCATTTCTGCCCGCCGTCCAATTGTTCTTCTCCATAAAAAAAGGGAAATCCAGGAAATAGCTCCTCACCTTGATGAGCTTGGTATAATGCTTCCCTACACTCCTCTTCATTACCTTCTGCTTATGGAAGTAGGCCTTATTGTGGCCACAAGCTCAAACAAAAAGGACGCCCCTATCATGAAAGACGAAGCAGAAGGAATTACCTCACTCTGTGATTATATCCTCACTCATGACCGCCCTATCTACATGCGCTCTGATGACTCTGTGATGAAAATCGTTGACGGAAAGCCACTTTTTCTAAGGCGCGCAAGAGGTTATGTCCCTTACCCCCAAAAAGTCCATGAAGAGCTTAAAGGTCCAAAGCATATTTTGGCTCTTGGAGGCGAATTGAAAGACACTATTTCGGTATATAAGGATGGTTATGTCATAACAAGCCAGTTTCTCGGTGACCTTGACGAATATCAAAATTACATATATTTTGAAGAGACATTAAAGCATCTTTGCAATCTCTTTGCAATTCAGCCAGAAATAGTCGTGACAGACCTTCACCCCGACTTCCATACAACACGCTATGCCCAGAAACTTGGGATTCCTCACCTGAAAGTACAGCATCATTTTGCCCATACTTTAGCTCCTCTGCTCGAGCACAATATACCTCCAGGCAAAAAAGTCCTCGGTGTGGCGTGGGACGGGTTCGGATATGGAAGCGACGGTACTGCCTGGGGAGGAGAATTTTTAATAACCGATTATTCATCCTTCCAACGGCTTGCTCATTTTCAGAATATCTCTCTACCTGGAGGAGACCTTGCAGCAAAACAGCCGTGGCGCATGGCTGTAGCTTATTTACTTACAACTTATGGGAAGGACTTCCCCAGAATTTCTGCTCTAAAGGACATTCAGGCCAGCTCCATAAAAGGCATTGTGGAGATGATTAAAAACAAACTTAACTCTCCACTCTCTTCAAGCTGCGGCCGGCTTTTTGATGCTGTTTCTTTCCTTTTAGGACTTTCACCAAAAATCATTGAGTTTGAAGCCGAAGCTGCCATGAGACTCGAGTCTGCTGCATCAGAAGGAGTATCAGAAAGCTATCCTTTTTATTTATGGACACATTTGAATCCATGGCAAATTTCATTTACTCCGATGTTCGATTCACTGCTAAAAGACCTGAGTGACAATTTATCCCCTGCTGATATTTCTTCAAAATTCCACAACACATTAGCTCAGGTGATAAACATTGTCGCAGGTAAGGCAAGGGAGAAGCACGGCCTTGACACTGTTGCTTTAAGCGGAGGAGTCTTCCTTAACAAGCTTCTCCTTAAGAAAACAATGGAGTTACTCAAAAGGAACGGGTTTAAGGTTATCAGGCCTTTAAACTATTCCCCAAATGATGAATCCCTTTCCCTCGGTCAAATCGCCTATGCTTTAAACTGGATTAAAAACAACAAAGAAAAAGGATGAGGAAGTTTATTTTTCCTTTTTAAGATTGATTCTTATGCCCCCGACAAGGGACAAAATCATATTGATAAAAAGAACGCCTATAATCCCGAGAATTACTAAAATCGCAAATCCGAAAACTCCACCCAAGGCACCATATATCAGGCCTCCTAACAGCTTTCCCTGGAATTCTCTAAGAAAAGCTGGAAACATATTAGTAATACCAGAAAATAAATTCGTAACACCCATAAATACACTAATAATCATTCCGATGAAAAACCCTATCCAGCCAGTAAATATCATATGAGAGAAAACATTTAGAGAACGCAGATTATAGGTTATCTCTTCTTCCTCTTCTTCCTCTTGCGCCTGGTCCTGTAGAACCCATTTAACGTTTTCTTTTAAAAATTGCGGAGTATTATTTTCAGGTGGAGTTAACTTATTGTTATTCTTCAATTCTGGCGTTATTTTTGGAAGTTCCGAAAGTTCATTCTCTCTAACATTTCCTCCACAGAAAGCACAAACTTTGCTTTCGAGGTCATTTTCATATCCGCAATAAATACAAATAGCTTTCTTATCCTGAAAAGATGGAGGTTTGGCAGAAACCCAATTCTGTCCATCAAAAAAATACCATTTTCCTGTCTGGGCGCCAATTGTCCAGCATCGGCCTTTTTGATCTCTGAGGCGTAGTGTTTTTAGCCGGTCTTTAAATTCCCTTTCAGATATTTTCTTCTGTCTGAATTTTCGCTTTAACTCCAGAAATTCTTTCTCGACATCCTTGAATTGATTACCCATGGCTATTCACCTCAACAGCAGTCATTTCCTTGCAACACATTAAGCTCCCCAGCCCTTGCCTCTTACAGAACATATAATTTTTTCTAAAGTGTTCATAATATGAACACTTTATTTGTATCTTATTTATAATCAACATGTTAGCAACTCATTTATTATCAACAACTTACATTATTTGACCAATTCTTGTGCAATTTGTCATATATTATAGAAATATAATAACTTTCGAGCATCAAAATGGCGGTTTTCCCTCACTTTTTCCACAGATTCTGTGAAAAACTTTTTCCTTTAATTATTCTCATTTTTTTATTCAAAAATGGAAACCTTTTATTAAATCGAACATATTGTATCCCTTTATAGGATCCGGAATAAACGAAAGGATGAAAATAATGAAAACTACAATGCCAATGACTTTTCTTCCTTGGGACAAAGGAATGACTTCGTCTATGATGCGAGGATGCTTCAACCCCAAAAAACTAATGAGCACTGCCCACACAAACCATCCGACCCAGAAAAAAATTCCCATTACAATAAAAATCACAAGGATAAAGCGGGCAAGAGACTTTGACCTCTGTCCAAGAAGGGCATATATAACATGTCCTCCATCAAGCTGTCCTATTGGGAAAAGATTAAACGAAGTCACAAGAATGCCCACCCATCCTGCAAAAGCTACAGGATGGAGGATGATATCATAGTTTCCAGGGACATTTTTAAAAACCACACCGGAAATCATTTTCAAAAGAATAGGTTCCCCAAAAACAAGACTTCCTTCTGGAGGTAAAGATGGAACAGCTTTAGAGAGCGACAGACCGTAAATTAATGCCGGAAGCGAAAGAACAAAACCTGCGAGCGGCCCAGCGACTCCAATATCAAACAACTGCTTTTTTCGCGTGATCGGTGACTTAATCTTTATGAACGCCCCCATGGTTCCTATAAGGGTTGGAGCAGGAATAAAATAAGGAAGCGTAGCATCTATTCTGTAATAACGGCAGGTCAGAAAATGGCCCAGTTCGTGGCTCATTAAAATTGTAAGGAGAACAACCATATATATTATGCTCAAATTAATAATTTTTGGGTTCATAAGAATATCATATCCTACCTTAAAATTAGGATTTTGGCTGATGACATCTGAGTATGTAAAGCTGACACTCCATGTAAGCCCTACACTAAAGGTCGATAATATTGTCAAGAAAAAAAGCAACGCATTTACCCAAAGTCCCTTTTTGAAGAAAAAGTAAAAAAAGCCCTGCTTTTTGGGATAATTCACATATATTTCTTCTTCCATTTATCCATAAAAAAAATAGGAGTGAGGTACATCACTCCTATTTCATATCAAAATCAAGACTAACGACTTATTCCCCTTTAATCTTCTGCAATTTTGCCTCTAACTCTTCCCGGGATTCTTTATGGTCTGGGTCAGGGACACAGGCGTCCACAGGACAAACAGCCGCACACTGTGGTTCATCGAAATGTCCAACACACTCGGTGCATTTATCTGGATTAATCACATACAACTCATCTCCAGCTGAAATAGCTTCATTTGGGCATTCAGGCTCGCATGCCCCACAGTTAATACACTCTTCATTAATAATTAAAGCCATTTATTTCCTCCTCGTTAAATTTACAATTTATTATATATATTTCATTTAAATTTACAATAAATAACCTTACTTTTTTCTCTCCAGTTTTGCTACTTTTTGCGATGCCTCATAGCCGTAATAAGTCTGCTGGAATTCATCACGAATTTTCATATAAAGCTCTGTTGCTAGTTGAATATCACCCTTTTGCTCTAACATCTGTGCTTTGTGGAAGAGTATGACATCAAGCGGGAAATTCTTAGGTTTTTTGGCTTCGATTTTATCGTATATTTTAAGTGCATCTTCATATTTTTTTTGCTTGATATACACCTGAGCCATTAAATCCTTAGCTTTATAATAGATGATGTCTTTATTTCGTTCTGGAATCCTTTGCAGGCACTCGATAGTCTTATCCCATTCTTCTTTCTCGAACCAATAAGAGGCAAGTTCAAGATAACCAATTCTTGTCAGCGTACCTTTGCCTGCTAACTTTTCAAGCTCTTCAACTTTTGTGCTGTCATTGTTCAACTCTGCGCTTATTTCGAAAATCTGATTTAGAAGAATGCTTTCCTTTCTTACGTTACGCGCTTTTACAATCTTTACCCCAAGAATTATCATGCATATAAAAACAGCCGCCACAAATGCTGCGATAATCGGTTTTGTCCACCTTTTGGCAAATTTCACGAACTTAGTGAGTGTGGTAGCAAGTTCATCTTTTTTAAGCTGCCTTTTTTCTTTTCTTTTCATTGGCTACTCCTATTTCTTATAATATGGATTCATTTAATGAAACGTCGGTTTTTGCAAAATCCTTTATTCCCTGCATCTTCTGAATGAATCAATCTTCGTATTTATTATTAAATATTTATTAAATTTGTTTATTAAATGATTTTTTTTATTAAATGGATCAAATTTAATTTTTATCACATTTATTAAAAAAATGAAAGGA
>JACUUK010000055.1 GCA_014859315.1 Candidatus Aminicenantota bacterium | reverse complement strand
TGGTTAGAACGCCGGCCTGTCACGCCGGAGGTCGCGAGTTCGAGTCTCGTCGGCCCCGCCAGATAATATCTTTGTTTCCAGCAATTTCCTTTGTTTTTGTCTTTCAATCCCTTTTCCATAATTTCAGCGTAAATCAATAGAATGTTAGAATGTGCAAATGGTGAGAATGGGGACAGGCATCAGAAGAGCCGGCCCCTTTTATTTTGAGGTTGACAAAAATTGCCAATCTGCCGTATACTTTATAATGTAAAAAAGAAGGTTATGAAGACGGGGGCGAACTGGATTCGACGGAGACAATGAGACAGAGGTTGCATGTCGAGGTCCCACCCACCTCGGTAAAAAGGTGGACTCAAGTAAGTGCAGAACAACTGCCTGTTGCTGCCTAACATGTAGGCATGCCGTCTCTCTTGTGCTCTCCTGCGGTACTTGAGAGGCGTCGACGAGTAGGATAGCGAGTCATGTTTGTCTTGAGCATGGCAAGCGAAACACTGTCAGGGCTGGTTTCAAGGAACCTTTCCTCTTCAGGACCTTAGAACGAGAATGAGGAAGAGGATAAACATGTAGATGCCTCGAGTTGAATGTCTTCGGACGCGGGTTCGATTCCCGCCGCCTCCAAAAACAGTCAATTGGTGAATGGAAGAAAACGTATAGATGCGAAGAGAGAAGCTCAGTAGACTGACAATTTTATTTTTTATATTTTTACTGCCCATTTTTCTTTTCCCTCAACGTCAACCTCTCTTAAAGATATCTATAAAAGACCTCCCTGAATATAGCCGTGTAATCATCGAGTCGCCTTCTCCTTTAAGCGTCAATATTGAGAAGGCAGGTTCTTTTCTTGCAGTTAAAATGAGAGCAGACGAGGCTTTCCGCATTCAGCGAAAACCCTTTAAAAGTAAATTTATAAAATCCTTGGGATGGTCAAAAGGCCAGGATTTTTATATGCTTACCGTCCAAACAGAATCCCCTGATTTCTGGTATGATTCTTTCCGAATCCCCAATCCCCCACAGCTTATCATTGATATAAGCTCTGAAAAGAAAACAGAAAAAGAGCAGCCACTGGCAGAGAAAAAAAATATTCCTTCAAACACAGAAAAACAAGGATTGAGTTCCAATCCAGAAAAAAAGGGTTCCAATAATTCTGGTCCATTTGGGATGAAAACCGTTGTCATCGATCCCGGACATGGGGGCCTGGAAAGCGGAGCAAAGGGGAAATTCGGAGCTTTAGAAAAAGACATAGCATTGGATATTGCTCTCAAGTTGAAGGAAATCATCGAAAAGAATATGGCTTACCGCGTTGTTCTCACAAGAGAAAAAGACACCTATGTTTCTTTAGAGAGCAGGGCTTCTGTTGCTAATAATAACAGGGCCTATTTATTTATAAGCATTCATGCAAATAGTTCATACCGCAAAAAAGCCAGTGGCTCTGAGACTTTTTTTCTAAGTCTAAATGCAACGGATGAAGAAGCGAGGCGGCTGGCGTACCTGGAAAACAATTATTCAGAGCTTGAAGGCAGGATTGCTTCAGATAATGGAGATGATATAAAGATGATTTTATGGGACCTTGCTCAGTCATCCTATTTAAAACAAAGTAGCCAACTGGCTGAATGCATCCAGAGAGAACTCAATGCTCTGCTTCACACGGCAAATAGAGGAATTAAGCAGGCGCCTTTCAAAGTGTTAACAGGGGTAGCTTGCCCGGCTGTTCTGGTGGAAGTAGCATTCCTTTCTAACCCGGATGAAGAGAAAAAGTTATTGACTGAAGGATTTCAGAAAAATGTGGCGCGGGCCATTTACCGCGGGTTAATGAATTTTTTAAAGTTTTACTCCAAAGAATGAAAAATCAGGATGGAAAAGAAAAAACTTATACCACTTGGATTGCTTTTTATTCTGCTGATTATTCTTATGGTCATCTTTTTTCGTAGTGGCGGAAAGGAAAAAATAAAGCCGCTTCCTGTGGCCTCTTCTTATGAATTGGGGCCTCAAGCCAAAGAATCCCAGGAAATGAAAAAGATAATCCTTTTTTTTCTTTCTGAAAAAGATGAACTGCTTCACCCTGAAGAAAGAGAAATCCATGCTGGAACTTCCATTGTTCTCCAGGCCCGTCAAGCAATGATGGAGCTTATGGGAGGTTCTCAGAACGGCTACATTTCTCCATTTCCTTTGGAGACAAAACTTAGGGAGCTCTTTATCACCGGAGACGGAATCGCATATGTGGATTTTTCCAAGGAGCTCCATGAAGGCCATCCTTTAGGTTCTTCAGCAGAAATTTTGACGATATTTTCCATTGTGGATACGCTTACGTATAATTTCAAAGCCATTAAGAAGGTTTTTATTTTGCTTGACGGAAGGGAAAGAGAAACCTTAGGAGGGCATATTGATCTGAGCCGGCCTTTTTTGCCGCAATATGATTTTATAGCTAAACGCTAAATAAGAATTTCCCATTTTTAAAGCAATGATTGAATAGTGTCATTTATGAAAAAATTAACCAAAGTTGTGATTGTTGGTTTTCCCAATGTGGGCAAGTCCACATTATTTAACCGCCTCTTGAAGGAAAAGAAGTCTCTTGTTCATTCTTTACCTGGGATGACAAGGGATCAGGTTTCTGCATCATGCACATTAGATGGAAAGACTTTTATTCTTGTGGATACAGGGGGATTCTTTGACTTTCAGGATGACCCGATCTCTTCTCTTGTGCGGCAAAAAGCATGGGAAGCCTCTCAACATGCCGATATTCTGATATTTATGTGCGATGGGAAAAGAGCGTTGACTCCTGGTGAGGAGGAACTTTGCCTTTCTTTAAAAAAAATGAACAAGCCCTTATTTATTGTTGTTAACAAGATAGATTCTCTTCAGGAAGAGGTGAAGATAGGAGATTTTTTTAGACTTGGAGATGTTATCACGATTTCTGCAGAACATAAGAGAAATTTAGAGCTCTTCAAGCAGCGCCTGTGGGAAACCATCCCATCTTCTCCGCAAAAAGAGATAGAAGAAATTCCTTTAAGACTGGCTATTATCGGCCGCATTAATGTAGGAAAATCCTCAATCATCAACCGGCTTTGTGGCCAGGAGAAATTAATTGTGAGTGAAATTCCTGGAACTACGCGTGACAGCATTGACACTTTAATTCAAAGGGAGAAAAAGCAGTATTGTCTTGTTGATACAGCAGGTATCCGCAAGATGGGCCGTACTCGTGATAAGCGGGAAAAAGCCAGTATCATAAAAGCAAAGAAAGATATAGGCCTTGCAGACATTGTGTGTTTAGTCCTTGATGCTCAAGAATTTCCTACGCGCCAGGATACAGCTGTTGCTCATTTGGCCCATGAATCAGGCAAGCCATTACTTATTGTGATAAATAAGTGGGATTTGATTGAGAAGCACTCAGGCTCAGTCGAGGAGTTTAAGGAAAGAGTTTATGAAAAGCTGCATTTTGTTTCATATGCTCCTATGCTGTTCATCTCTGCGCTTTCGGGGAAAAGAGTTGTGAAAATTCTTGACCTTGCAGAAGATGTATACGCCAATGCATGTAAAAAAATTTCGACATCACAATTGAATGACTTTTTAGCATGGATTAATGTTCATAACCCTCCTGTTTCTACGAAAAAGAAAAAGATTAAGATAAAGTATATGACGCAAAAAGGGATTCTGCCTCCCACGTTTGTTCTATTTACACATTCTCGTAATTCTTTTGCGCCGTCTTATGAAAAATATTTTATACATTGTTTAAGGGAAAGATTCGGTTTCCGTGGAACTCCACTACGGTTGTTCTTAAGAAAAAATTAAGGATAAAAATTTCTTATCTGGATAAATTCATGATAGCTTCGTGATGTAATCCCTGTGGAAAACTCAGGTTAAAAAACATGCATATGAAGTTCCGCAGAGCTTTTCTTTTTCTTGACTTTAATAATGTATTCTATTATAAATTTATTTTTAAAAGAAAAAGCATTAAATTTAAGGAAAGGACTCGAAGATAAAGGAGGTCACGATGTTTCGTAAAGGAATAAATATTGTTCTGTTGGCCATTCTTGCCATGACAATAGTTTTTATCTCCACAGATTGCAGGAATCTCAAGGTCAGCAACCTCAAGGCAAACTATCATTTTTCAAAGGCAAATAGTCTTTTCAGCGACAATCAATATCGCAAGGCGATTGAAGAGTATGAACTGGCTTTAAGCTTTAATCCAAATCTTATTGAGGCATACCGGTTCTTAGGAGAATGCTACAAAAGTCTTTATCGGCCTGGCTTGGAGACAGATGATAACCAGAATAGAGCCGAGAAAGCTTTGGAAGCATTGAAGAAAGCTTATGATATTGATCCCAATAATAAGGATATTATTTATTCCCTCGGAGATATGTTCGACAAGATGAGGAACTTTGAAGAAGCAGAGAAGTATTATATGAAAATTGTAGAGATGGAGCCAACCAATATGGGAAACTATTATGTAATTGCTGACTTCTATAAAAAATATGCCGGAGAAAGAGAAGAGCTTGCAAGTAGAGCCGAGGAAATGTATCTGCGAAGGATTGAAACAGACCCGGAAAATCCGCAGGGATATGCGTATATAGCTAAATTTTATGAAGAACTCACTCCAATTCCAGAATTTGATAAAGCCAGTGAATGCCATGAAAAACGCCTCCAGCTTGAGCCAGAGGATGCTGGAGCATGGCTGTCTAAAGGAGTTAACCGCTGGTCTAAAGCTTACCGCCTTCCTAACCTTCCTGTTCCTGAGAGGATTAAGTTAGCAGAGGAAAGCGAAAAGGCATTGAATAAGGCATGTGAGTTGGATCCCACTTATCCAGAACCATATTCTTGGCTGAGTGTTCTTTATAGCAGTGTTTATGCGAAACTCTATCCTGAAAGAGCCAAAAGATATGAAGAAGAAGCTGCGAGATACCTTGCAAAATATAATGAGTTAAGAAAAAGAGCAATTGATAGAGAAAAACTCGAGAAAGAATTAAAGAAATAGGATAATTTCCAGGAGGAAGAAAAAACTCCCTGGTTAATTGCACTCTATTATTTCAGGTAAGTTGTATTTTTGAGGTTTGATGTTCATCCCTTTAAAAGATGAGAATCCTACCTCCCGGTTTCCATTTGTAACAGTAGCGTTCATTGGTATAAATATTTTCGTCTTTTTTTATCAAATTTTATCTCCTGAAGGACTGCAATATTTTGTTTACAGAATGGGAGCTATTCCTTATGAAATCACGCATTTCAAGACATTAGCACATCTGCCTCGAATCTCTCCTCCTTTGAGTCTTCTGACAGCTATGTTTATCCATGGAGGGTTTTTCCATCTTTTTGGAAACATGCTCTACTTATGGATATTTGGGAATAACGTAGAAGATTTTCTTGGGCCATTTCGCTTTATCCTGTTTTATGTTCTATCAGGATTAGGGGCGAGCTTAACCCACATCATTTTTAATCCCAACTCTCAAGTGCCTATGATTGGCGCAAGCGGAGCGATTGCAGGAATACTTGGGGCATATTTGATTCTCTTCCCTAAGGCAAAGGTATTAACTCTTGTGTTCTTGTTTATTTATATTCAGATTGTGCCTATTCCTGCAGCATTTGTGCTTGGGCTGTGGTTTATTATCCAGGTGATGAATGTTGGGTTAGGAGGAGGAGTGGCATGGTTTGCACATATCGGCGGCTTTTTAATCGGCATCGGTCTCATTAAGTATTTTTCGAGGCGTCGCGCCAGGGCATTGATTCACTGACCGCTTTTGCTTTAAACTATTGATATTCCCAAGGTAAAGGTTGACAAAAACCGCAAGATTTAGTATTTTAAGGCATCACTAACACTGAACTGTTAAATACTGAGGTTAGAGGAAATGAAAACTTTTATTCCAAAAAAAGAAGAAATCGAGAGGAAATGGTGGCTGATTAATGCAGAAGGAAAAATTCTTGGGCGGCTGGCCACTGAAATTGCTGTCCTTCTCCGTGGAAAAAAGAAACCAGAATATGTTGATTTTTTGGATAGCGGAGATTTTGTGGTTGTGATTAATGCTGAAAAAATAAAGGTGACCGGAAAGAAATTGGACCAGAAAAAATATTATTCTCATACTGGATACCCTGGAGGACTGAAAGAAAAGACCCTCAAAGAGCTTTTGGAAAAAAAGCCTGAAGAAGCTATAAGAAAAGCTGTCTGGGGGATGATACCAAAAAATAAACTTGGCAGGACAGTATACAAAAAACTGAAAGTATACCGTGGTCCATATCATCCTCATGAAGCACAAAAGCCCCAAGAATACCAATTTTAGGAGGAACGTTGAGTCTTATACAGTATTATGGAACAGGAAAGAGAAAGACATCTATAGCAAGGGTATTTCTTAGGCCTGGGAAAGGAGATGTTACTCTCTATGTAAATAAAAAACCCCGTCCCTTTTCTGAATATTTTCATTTGGAGAGACAGAGGCATATTGTAAAACAACCGCTTAGGTTGACAGAAACAGAGAGCAAATTTGATATCTTTATCAGGGTGAACGGAGGAGGAGTAAACGGTCAAGCCGAAGCTGTCAGACTAGGTATATCAAGGGCATTATTGGAATTCAACAAAGAATTGAGGTCAGCTCTTAGGAATGCAGGCTTGCTTACAAGGGATTCCAGGATTAAAGAAAGAAAGAAATATGGATTATTAGGCGCCAGGAAGGCTCCTCAATATCACAAGCGATAAATGGAGGATTACAGTTGGCTTCAGTAACAATGAAAGAACTTTTAGAAGCAGGTGTTCATTTTGGCCACCAGACTAAGAGATGGAACCCCAAAATGAAGGATTATATTTTCGGCCAGAGGAATGGAATTTACATCGTTGATTTGCAGAAAACCATGAGAATTTTTAAAGAAGCATTGCAATTTATCAAGTCTGTAGCTGAAAGCGGAAAAGAAGTACTGATGGTAGGCACAAAGAAACAATCTCAAGATATTATTAGAGACTATGCTTTAAAATGTGAATCCAGTTATGTCAACCAGCGTTGGCTTGGAGGTGTGCTCACAAATTTTAATGTTATTAGAGGAAGCGTGGATAAGCTTATTGAACTGGAGGAGATGAAAGAAGATGGTCGGTGGGACCTTCTTTCTAAGAAGGAGCAGTCGAAGCTTGAGAAGGTTTACAGAAAACTCTCAAAAAATTTAGGTGGCATAAAGAATATGCACGAATTACCAGGAGCTTTATTTGTGATAGATTCTATGAAAGAAGAAATTGCTATAGCAGAAGCCAGGAAACTCAACATGCCTATTGTTGCAGTGGTGGACACAAATGGAGACCCTGAAAATATTGATTACCCGATTCCAGGAAATGATGACGCGGTGCGAGCAATTGAATTGTTCACCTCAAAAATTGCTGAAGCAATTATGGAAGGAAAGAAGGAGAGCCTCGAAAAAGAGCTTCTGGAATCGGAAAAGGAAGAAGAGCCAGTCTTAGAGGAAAGCGAAGCCATTCCTGCTGAAGAGGAGTCATTAGAAGAGAAAGAAGAGGCTGCTTCTGAAAATCCAGAAAAAATTGAATAAGCAAGGAGTACAAATGGAGATTACTGCTGAAATGGTCAAGGAACTCCGCCAGAGGACAGGTATTGGAGTTATGGAGTGTAAGAAAGCCCTCCAAGAAAGCAATGGTAATATTGAAAAAGCGATTACCATTTTAAGGAAAAAAGGTTATGCTCGAGCCAAAGACAAAGTAAACCGTGAAACATCAGAGGGACTTATTGAAACGTATATTCATCATGGGAAGTTGGGAGTTCTTGTGGAAGTGAATTGCGAGTCAGATTTTGTATCGCGAAATGCTGAGTTCAAAAAACTCGCAAAAAATATTGCGATGCATATCGCCGCGGCAAACCCAAAATACATCTCAAAAGAAGACATTGGCCCAGAAGTATTAGAACAAGAAAAAGAGATTATTCGCGAGCAATTCAAAGATTCCAATAAGCCACCTGAGGTTATTGAAAAAATCGTTCAAGGGAAACTCGGAAAATTTCATGAGGAGGTCTGTCTTTTAGACCAACCTTATATCAAAGATGACAAAATCTCGATAAAACAACTGATTGCAACTTATATTGCAAAGTTCGGGGAAAATATTAGAGTAAGGAGATTTGCTCGGTTTGAGATAGACAAATCTTAGAATTTAAAATGAATGAGGACGCGCCGGTTTATAAAAGAATTTTATTAAAATTATCAGGAGAGTCTCTTTTAGGAAACCTCCCTTTCGGAATCGACGTCAAAACGACACAATCTATTGCTCAAGAAATCAAGGAAATCCATGGTTTAAACGTTCAAATAGCGATTATGATTGGAGGAGGAAATATCTTCCGGGGAACCTCTGGTACGGGAGATGGGATGGACCGTGCCTCTGCAGATTATATGGGTCTTTTGGCCACTATCATTAATGCGATCGCCCTTCAAGATGCTTTGGAAAAAATGGGTGTTGTCACGCGTCATATCTCTGCAATCGAAGTAAAGGCGGTGGCTGAGCCATTTGTAAGAAGGAGAGTGGTCCGGCATCTTGAAAAAGGAAGGGTTGTCATATTTAGTGCTGGTATTGGAAGTCCTTATTTTACGACAGACACAGCCGCAGCTTTAAGGGCGTTGGAAATAAAAGCCCAGGTGATACTTAAGGCCACAAAAGTCGATGGAGTTTATTCTGCTGACCCAATAAAAGACAAAAAAGCCAAGAAATATGATGAGATAAAATATTTGGATGTTATAAAACAGGGCTTGAAAGTTATGGATACAACTGCCATTTCCCTGTGTAAAGATAATCATCTTCCTATTATTGTTTTTAACCTTAGGGGAAGAGGAAACATCAAAAAAGCGATTTTAGGACATAAAGTTGGTACAAAAATTTATTGACATTAAAAATAAACAGGACTTATATTTCCATTAAAGTCTTTCTGAAAACTTGTGTAAAGAGGGATAAAAATGGTTAAGGATGTCTTAAAAGACCTTGAGAAAAGTATAAAGTTTTCAGTTGAACATTTCCGTAAAGACCTTGCCAAAATAAGGACAGGCCAGGCAAACATCAGTGTCTTTGAAGATATAAAAATCGATTATTATGGGGCGCAGACACCGATCAATCAAGTTGCAACACTTGGCGTGCCTGATCCCACATTGATTACAGTTCAACCATATGATCCTTCATTTCTTGAAGCGATTGACAAAGCGATTCGAGCTTCTGACCTTGGGTTCAATCCAATAAATGATGGAAGAATGCTTAAAATTCCCATTCCCCCGCTTGATGAAGAGAGAAGAAAAGAAATAACAAAGCATGTAAAAAAAATACTGGAAGAGGAGAAGACGGCTATTCGCAATATGCGGCGCGAGGCAAAAGAGAAAGTAGAAGAGATGGAGAAAAACAAAGAAATATCTGAAGATGATAAGTTTTGGGGCTATGAGAAGATTCAAGAGATCATGAATGAATACATAAAGAAGATTGAAGGACTTGCCGATATAAAAGAGAAAGAGATTTTAGAAATATAATTCCAGCCGCTCTATATTTTTAAGCATTCCTTTTAAACCAGTTCTCGGTTGTTCCAAATTTTGTAAGAATAATTACTCCCCACCCTATTATGCTCAAAACAAAGGAAAATAGAGAGCCGATAAAAGGAATCAAGCTGATTATGCTTACAAGTATGAATCCGAGGACAACTTGCAAGAATAAGGAAGGGTTTTTTGAATTAAATGCTCTTGCAAGACTGTCTCCAAAAAAGCAAAACAGGACCACCCTGCTGAATACCTTAATTACTATTCCGATGACAATTAGCGAAAGAAG
Organism: Candidatus Aminicenantota bacterium; assembly: GCA_014859315.1. GTDB lineage: Bacteria > Acidobacteriota > Aminicenantia > Aminicenantales > Aminicenantaceae > Kmv29. The sequence goes on along the minus strand of JACUUK010000055.1, from coordinate 2,652 downwards.
GATCGGAATTCCTATCAACACGAGCGAAAGAACAGCCGAGAAGATGACAAGCCCTGTAAAAATTACAATGCTTAATACACCTGTGCCAAAAATGGGCCAAAAGGTTTTTCTAATCTGTGATGAGGCAAAAGAGATTTGGCGTGGGAAAATGGCGGCCAAGAGAATTGCAAGGAGAAACCAGATAGAAATGGTAATTAATTTTATAGCCAAGAAAAAGGGAGCCAATGAGATTCCAAAAGCGCCGAAAAGGCCTTGCTTGAGAATACCCCAGACTTCTTCCGACGTTTCAAAATAGACGGTATCGCCTTCTACAATGGCTCCTGTGTTTTTATGAAGCGTGCCTCCTATACAGACGATATCTCCATGAACGATAGCAGTAGATTCAAGATAGATTTCTGATCCAAACCCAAGGATGAGATTGTTAACTTCTCCTTTGATAGTCACTGTGCCGCCGAAGGATACAATACTGTCTTTCACTTTACCTTCGACCAGAATATTCCCGCCAAAAGTGATGATGTTTTCTTGGGTCTCATTTTGAGCGACATAGACGTCTTTTTTTAGTAGAATGCCCTGGCCGTTTAAATGGACGAATCCAGAGATAAATATAAGGATGAGGAAACAAAAAAAGAATTTATTCTTCATATTTTTTCTCCTGCGAAAAATATTCTTCCGACTCCAAGAAACGCCAAAGCGAATAAAATAAGAGTGAATATTGTAAAGAAAATGTATGTCTCAGTATTTAAAAGAGTTGTTAAATGCGATAAAACTCTAAGAAAATATCCAGAAAGATGCAGAATAACCTGCACAGAAACTTGGGCTAATTTGAGCAGTTTAATAACAAAAATAGAAAAATTCTGCCCGGAGTATATAAGCTTATTAAGAAGACGAACATGTAAAAATGAGAAAGATTGGGCAGTTGTTATGAAATAGACAACGACTGAGAGAGAGAGGAAGCCAATATATGTTGATATTGCGATTAAGATGCTCTTTAGAGATAGATTTGCGGGAAAAATCTGGGACATTATTTGTTCTGTAAAATCAGGGGGAGGTTCCCATTTGGGGAGATTATTGGCAGCATGCTGAAGGATTCTCCTCTCTTCAACCGCTTTTTGACATTTTACACAGGATGCGAGGTGGGCCTCTATTGCCCTGATTTCATCTGGAGGGAGCTCTTTTTCAAGATAGAGATAAATCTGATCGATTCGAAGGCATTTCATTGTGCTTCTCCCAAAATAGAACGAATCATTTCTTTTGCCTGAAAAACCCGGTTCTTTATTGTCCCTACAGGAAGTCCCTTGATTTCTGCAATTTCGTCATAGCTGAGTTCATTTATATGCCTCCAGACAAAAAGTTCTCTTAAGGAAGGAGGCAGCTTTTTTAGGACTTGCTCTATTTTTTCTCTAATTTCAGAGATTTCAAATTGTTTCATAACAGAAGGCTCGACTGAAGGAATTTGAAGAGAAGGTCGAGTAATATGATTTTGTTGGTCAATAGAAAAGGCATCGACTTTCTTTTTTCTCCAGTAATCGATGATATGATTATGCGAGATTTTATAAAGCCATGTGCTGAATTTATACTTGGGTTGGTACATATGAAGAGAATGATATGTTTTGACAAAGACCTCCTGTGTTAAATCCAGAGCAAGTTGATAGTCGCTAATCATGCGTCCGATGTAATTAAGGAGAGGCCGTTGATATTTACGGATGATCATCTCAAAAGCCTCTTTTTCTCCTTTGAGAGTTTTTTCGACTAATGTTTTATCATCGGTCATGGAGGACTTCCAGTCCCCTTAGGATTATACGAGAATAATGCAAATTGGTTTTTACTCAAATGTTTTTTGAGTTATCAATTTGTTTTGTGTTCAATAATCTCAACCCCAGGGGGAATCTTTAGCTCAAAGACACTATAGGAAAAAGAGACATTGGTTTTTATTCTGCTAAAGCAAAATTCACTCTTGTTTCCTGCCCAATCAAAGAATATTGCCCTTCGAATCAGCAGGGATTTTTCATCGATTTCAAGAAGAATAAAAGAATATTCTCCTTCCTGTTTAGGAAGCAATTTTATTTGCACAATCCGGGAATTTTCTGTGGGAAAGGAATTGAATTCCACTATATAATTGTCTAACAATCCTTTCTGTCCAGAAAGCAAAGAAAGAATTTCGATCTCCTGGCTCTCTTCTGTTATTGGGTTTCGTATGAGCTGGTTTTCTTCAGGTATATAGAAGAGAATGAGGCCTTCTTTATGAAGGAAAATTTTTTTCTCCGGTTCTTTGTATTCCCATTTCATCCAATTGGGTTTTTTAAAGTAAAATTTCCCTTTTTCTCTTAATGGTGTAGAGACTGTTTGAGAGTAATATATCTGTTCGAAGTCAGCTTGAAGGGACTTAAGGGAACGAAGTTTTATTTCTGTTTTTTTTGCGATGTCTTCGGCCGATTGAGGAAAACAGAAGGTTGTGAGCATCAGCAGGCAGGACAGATATCTCATTTTCTCAGCATTATAACATATTCTTGTGGCTACAAAAATCTTTTATACTTTTCATTCAACCTTTGGACTTGAACCATTGTTAGCCATGGTTTGCTCGCTGGTCACAGGAAGCATTTCTATTTCCATGACAGTTTACCTGGATTATTCACGAGTCGAGGTTGCTGCAGA
>JACUUK010000054.1 GCA_014859315.1 Candidatus Aminicenantota bacterium | reverse complement strand
ATTAAATTTGGCCCTAAAGTAATCTCAAAATCCTCCTGAAAGGGCTTCCTTACATTTTTCCAAAGACTCTGAATCTCCTATTTGTAAAATCAACGGCGGATAAGTCCATTCCCGGCAGGTTCTTTGTATTAATCCCGACAAAACTCTTCCTGGTCCCATCTCTATACAAACATCGACTTTTTCTTCAAGTAAAACTTCCATTGATTTATACCAAAGAACTGTGCGAGTCACCTGCCTTTTAAGGGCATCTCTCGCTTCATTGCCTTTATGAATAATTTTTGCATCGACATTTGTGATAACAGGAAGTTCCAGGTCCTTAAATTCCACACAATCCAGGTCATACGAAAGCTTTTCCTCAGCGCTCCTCATGAGCGAACAGTGGAAAGGTGCGCTGACAGGGAGAATGACAGACCGCGGCGAATTAATCAAATCAATGGCTTCCTCAACTGCATCTTTGTCTCCAGAAATCACAATTTGTTCTTTACTATTCCAATTCGCAATTTCAACAATACCGCTGTTAATCTTCTTCAAGCATTCTTCAACTTTTTTGTATTCAATGCCTAAAATTGCAGCCATGGCTCCTTGCCCAACTGGCACAGCTTCTTGCATATATTTTCCCCTTCTATGTACTAAAAGAAGAGCATCCTCAAAAGAAAGAGACCCAGCAGCGACTAACGCTGAATATTCTCCAAGACTATGCCCGGCAGCAATAAAAGGATTCACCCCAAAAACAGAAAAAGCAATATAACTTACAGTGAGGAGAGCAGGCTGAGTGTTCTGAGTTAACATAAGTTCATTTTCAGGGCCTTCGAAACATAGAGAAGATAGTTTATAACCCAAGGACTCATCTGCTCGCACAAAAATTTCCCTTGCTAAACTTGAAGAGTCAAAGAGCTCCCTTCCCATCCCTACAGCTTGGGAACCTTGACCTGGAAACAAAAAGGCAATTCGTTTCATTAGAACATCCTCATTCTATAAATTTTTGCTTATTTGATCTTTATCTGAATGTCCGCCTTCTTCCTTATATTTGTTATCCATTCTTCCGCTTGTTTCTTTGTTTTTTCTTCTATAATAGCTGCTTCAATCTTCTTCAGAACATCTACCATGGGTCGAGGTTGAATGTTATTTTTTTCTTGAGAAGGAACATAAATTTGTGTGTAATATGATTCAATTTCCTTTAAACTCACCATAGCTCCAGGGCTAAATTTTTGATATATGATCTTTTGATAAAGAATTTCGTTTCTAATATATTCTTTTAAATCATTTATCTGGAGACTAAATTCAGAAAGTTTCTTTTGAAACCCGTCTGTGCCAATCCTCTCAATAATTTTTTGCATCTGTTGCTCTATTTCCTCGGGAGAAATAGGTATTTTTTCGTTTGTCAACTGAAGAATCAATTTTTGATTTATCAATTTTTCAAGAGTCGTAAAAACAGGGTCACTCTCTTCTCTCTCAGGCTCATTTCCATACAGGCCGAATGCATTAACAATCTTTATGTCTGTAAGCGTTATTACTTCACCATTTACTACGGCTGCCACATAGTCTATGACTTCTGAAAAAGAACCAACAGTAAACAGGAAACCTCCAATTCCTAAAACAACCATAAATATGCCTTTTAAAGAACGTTTTAAAAGTTTTTTCATTTCATAAAACTCAGAAGACATTTCCTATGGTTATAAATGCTAATATTTTCCTTTCCCTTTCTGGTGGACTTAAATTCCACCCCAATTCAAATCGAACAGGGCCAAGAGGGGTTCGATAACGCAGTGCGATACCAATTGCATGCTGAAAGTCTGCCAAGCTAAAATTACTTCTTTTCGCGAAAACATTTCCTGTGTCATAAAAAGCAGCTCCATATAAATTTTTAAACACATAGACCATAGGCCAAGTAATCTCTAAATTCCATAAAAACATGGCTTTCCCTCCCACTGGCTTTAATGAATCTGGATCTTTTGGCCCCAGTTCATCAAATTCTGCACCACGAAAAGAGTTGCTTCCCCCAGCAAAAAACCTCTCATGAATGGGCATACGGCCTCTTCCCAGGCCTAAGCGTGCAGTAGTGCTTATTGTAAATACAGGGAACAAGGAATAATAATGTTGATATTTCACAAAAGTTTTAAGGAAATTAGATTCCACTTTAAAAAGAGGGTAAGCCCATTCAACAGCAGAGCTAAAAAAATATCCGTTCTCAGGATTAAATGGGTCATCTCTTTTATCCCAGATAAAACTCCCAGAAATAGATGAAGCTGAAAATGGGAAATGCTGGCGGTCAACTTCGGACTCAGAAACCTGGAGATTAAATAATGTTGTCCTGGCTAACCGCAAAGTGGATAATAAAACCATGTCGCCTGTTTCAGAAAGTGATTTTATAGAGGTTAAACTTATCCCGCGACGGTCAAAGCTATAACTTTTTCTCTCCTCCTTCTCAAGCCACACATTTATATATGTTGGCATCGGAATTCCAAAAAAATATGGCTGCTCCCAGGACATCACGCCTCTTTTTTCTTTCAAGCTTATCTGCCCTACAACACTTAGCTGAGCAGCCGAACCAAATAAGTTGCTCCTGATAAATTCTGCAGTACCTCGAGGCCTGATGACATTATTCCACACTTCAAATGAGCGGGGCTCATTTTTTGTCTCTATCCCTATTCCTAAGCTTGAATAATTTCTTTCTCCCTCCCTTAGACTAATCAATAAGCTTTCTTGATCCTGGGACAAAGAAATTTCTTCGATCTTCACTTCAGTAAAAACACCTAATCTTTCTAACCTCCTCTTTGTTTCCCGGATTAAATCATACCGAGCGTAGTCATCCTCTTTTATTAAAAGCTCCCGGAGAATAACACTCTTTTTTGTAATGACGTTTCCTGTTATAACAATTTTCTTGATCTTGACTCTTTTTCCTTCTTTTATTTGAAAACAAATAGAGAAAATATTCTCTCCGACTTTATTTATACGTGTCTCGACTTCAGTTCCCCTGAATCCATGATTAAGATAAAAAGTCTCTAATTTTTCAACATCTTTCTGAACATTTGGATAATAAAATGGGCCTTCTTGTGCAGAACTTATCTGACCCATGAGTTTTTCCTCCTCAAAAAAGGAATCTCCCTCAAAAGAAATATCTTTGATTTTTTCCTGTTCTCCTTCTTCAATATAAAAAATAGGTTTTATTCCTCTCCCTGCCTTTTTGAAATTTAAATCAACCCTCGGATTGGAAAACCCATGTGTCTTGTAAAGGTATTCTATCTCTTCTGGCAGTTCAAATATCCTTGCTCCATCTATATTCGAGAAAAAAGGAATATTTTTCCTTATCTCAAGCTCATCACGGATTTGAGAAGGCGAAAAATAGCGAATCCCCTGAAAAGTAATGTCCCCAATCTTGTGTTTCCTCCCAGGACTAACTTTATACATAACGCGGATAAGATTATTCCCTCGTTCTATATGAGAAGAAACAGAAGAGAATAAGTAACCATTTTTTCTCATATAAGCAATGATTTTTGCCTCTCCTTCAGATAGACCCCATTCTTCAAAAATTCTTGCTTCCCAAATCGGGAGAAGAATTTCTAGAGGAACCTTAGCACCTTTTACAATAATATCGATTTTTTCATGTGGCTCAACATGCAGCAACAAGGACACAGTACTATCGTCTTGATTAAATATCTTATCCGTGACTTTTATCTCTGCCCGGCGATAGTCCAGAGAGCTGTAGATTTCTTTAAGCTTCTCGACATCTTTTTCGAGGTCTGATTGAATAAAAACCTTTCCCTCTTTGCTTTTCATTTCCTTCTTCAACTGTTCTTCTGAAATAATTTTATCTCCATCAAATATAATTTCATGGATTACAAACCTTCGGACAGAATCAATTCTGAAATACACATCCACAAGTGCATTCAAAGGGTCTTTATCTGTAAGTACTGTAATTTGTGGATCAAAATATCCTTCCTCGTTTAATAACATCTTTATCTCTTCTACAGCACTTGTGAGTTTACTCTCTAAAAATGGACCTCCTTCTTGCAAAACATAAAGGCCTTTTTTAATTTTTTTTGTGGGAAGTCTATTCTTCGTCAGAAAATTTATTTTCCGGACATGGAGCGTACGCGTCATAATAAAAATCAATTTCACACGGGTGTCTCCTTCCTTTAGAACCTGAATGTCAGAAAAAAGTCTTGTTTTATACAATTGCTTGATGCTATCCGATATTCTTTTAATAGAAAAAGGCTCTCCTGCCTTTATTGGAATTAAATCTTCATGCTCTTCTGAACTTGGGGCTCCTATAACCTCTATGGAAACTTCTGATATAAATGGAGTTTGTACCTGTGGCGAGGAAAGAGCTCCCCACGTGAATGGAGACAAAAAAATATAAAAGATGGAACAATAAAATATAAACACCTTTTTGTCCATCAAATTAAAACCTTTTGTGAATTTTAACATCAATACTTATACGGCCTTTCTCATCCCTTGTTCCAACAATTGAGAAATCGTCCATCAATTCCCATTCAATTCTTGCAATTTCTTCTCGTTGTGTAGTCAGGTTCGTTGAATACAATAAAGTGAAGTTTCTTGATATTTTTTTCCCTACTGTCAATCGGGCAGTCATTTCAGCAGATGATCCCATAATAAAAGGATCGATTCTGAACCTGTCTATAATGAAAAGTTTTTCTGCACGCTTCTTGGCTTCTTCTGAGAGTTGAAAAGAAAGAAGAGAAGCAGTGCTTAACTGCGTGCTTCTATCATAAGAATATGTCCGTTTAAATGCCTCACCCAAAGCAAGAAGCGCCAGGACATCCTCAGGAGGAAGCGGTGGTGATGAGCTAAATTCAGGGTTTAGCTTGTCAAGAAGTCCATCCAAAGAAAAAGTCACACGGTAGTCCTTGACATATGTTTCACCCGAAAAATTTAAATAAGGTTCAATGGTCAAAGGGTTGAAAAACCCAACACGGCCCCTCAATATTTTAAACTTTCTGTCTTGAAAATAGACCTCTCCACCCAACGCTTCTATGTCCCCCAATAAAATAGGGGAATTGATACTGCCCATTATATTTAAATTAAACCTTGCATGAATTTTCCCCAAAGAATTTTCCATCCATGCATTTTCATTACACTTAAGTCTAATGTTCAAAATTAAATCATCAAAAAAAGTTGGTTCTCTCTGGGATATGTAATAAGGAGTTGAATAGAAGGCAAACTTCTCGGTTAGTTCACGCCTCCATGACAATTTGTTGACTATCAATTCACCTTCCAATACAAAACGATTCTGGTCTTTGATTAATGTTAGGGTTCCATCCGCAAGACTCCTTGTCCGTTCCAAGGGCGAAACCAACATGTTTTTTCCATCTACAACAATATTGATTTCTTCAACACCTGTCTTTCCTATTTTCATGCGTCCGGCTCCCTGAATTTTCCCTCCACCTAAACTCCCTTGAAGCGACCGCAAGGAAAACTCACCATTCTCAATAAAGATCAATCCAGAATAATCTCTTAATGCATGGGCAAACTTTGCCAAAGGAAAAGTAGTCCCATTGAAATCAATTGCTCCTTTTACTTCAGGATAAGTTTTTGGCCCTTTAATTTGGGCTAGATAATTTATAACGCCTTCTCCTCCTTTCCAAGGAATAAGTATGTCAAAATTAGTGAATAAACCCTTTATTTCGCCTGAAAGAGGAGCATCGTCATATGGAACATCCAGTGACACAAAAAAGTTGTTCTTCCCAGGAAAGAAATTTCCATCTATTTCAAGATGAACATCCTCCTGAGAAAAGCCGACTTTCAGTTTCCCCTTAGCTTCAGTTTTCTGAAATGGGGATATAACCAAGTCTTTAATTTCAAAATCGCCTAAGGCAACATCCTGACCAAAAAATCCTCCTCCCTTTAACATAAAAGAAACATTACCGTTACCTTCACTAAATAACGAAGAAAGATCTATATCATCGCAATTAATATCAACATTAAATTTTTCAGTTAAAAGATTCAGAGAAGCAAGGCCTTTAACATGTCCTTTATACAAGTCAAACTGAAGCTCTGGAAAAGAAAAAGAATTTCCCTTTAAATCTAACTTGCCTTTTACATTTGATAAAACCTGCCCTGAAAAAATCATCGTGGGACTTGAAAACTCCCCGTACAATTGCGTCTCAACCCCAATCTGTTTAAAGCTGAATGTGCCGGACGTAATACCTTTAAGAGGAAAATTTATTTCCAAAGAAGGAAGAATATTTTCAATATAACCTTTCTTTAGACGTATATCTGTTTTTGATTCTTTTTTATTGGCAACTACACTAATTTTTCCTTCCAATAAAGGATCCACAACAGTAAATCTCCCTAAAAAATCCTCTTTTATTAATTCTGCTTCGCCTACAACAGATTGTGCATTAAATCCACTGAAACCGGCAGGAGATAAAGAAAATTTTGCATAAACTTGTGGAAAGTTAACATCCCCAAATATCCGAACTTCTGCTGGGCCACTTCCTCTTATCTCTGGGATATCAAAATCCTTATGTAATATGAGCGAGGTAAAGCGGCGAGCCTCCTTAAGATCTAAGACCTCCCCACGAATCAAAGTATCCATGCTTTTACTAATAACCAGTTTTGACTGAAGCTCTACTTTAGCAAAAGTCGAAATCAAATTTTGAGAGTAAAAAGATAAGGAGTCGGCTCCATCCCAATCGACTTTGACGTGCCCCCGAAAAGGAAACCTGTCAGGATGTGAAATAACCATATCATCCCTAAATTCAACATCTGCAGTCATTCGTCCCTGAGAAAAAGCAAATCTTCCCCATGCAGGTGAGGCGACCGGCCAAGGGAACCCAGTAGGTTTAATAATAGGATCTAAATAAAATTGACGTACATTTCCTTCTAAATAATCTCCTGCAAATTGAATATTTACATATTCACGTAGAAGCCCCCTTTTTTGGAATGACAATTCAACGTTTCCCCCTTTTTTCTTCTTATAATTTACTCTTCCGTTACACTTTCCCATTGCAACATGGTTTAAAATGAGGGCATTGCTTGAAAAACTACTGACTATACCGATTCCTTCTCTTGTTTTACTAAAAACCCCTTTACCGCTGATCTTTCCTCCCCATTCGAATGGCAGTCTCAAGAACCTTGCGATCAATCCTGATTCGACTTTAAAAGAACTGTTAATCTTAAACACAGGATCGGAAATGTCCCACACAGTACCTTGGGCTTTTAGAAATCTTTCAGGCCCAACAAATCTGAATTTTTTTATATGAATTTCTCTTTCATCCCCCTCTATAAAAAGACTTGCCTGCCCTCTAACAGGAAGCATGTCAGAGTTCAAAGAAAATAAATTTTCTTTTATATCCGCTTCAAGTGCTAATCGATTTTTCCTTTGAGTAAAAATAGCATTGATCCCTTTAGACTGAATGCGTAGTTCTTCTCCCCAATAATAGATTTCCCCTTTCCTAATCAATGCTTTTCCTAATGAAATAGGAATCACCGTGCTTAATTCTATCTTTCCTTCTTTTTTGCTTGGCTGGGCATTGGGATAAATTATTAATACAGGATGATCGATTAAAATGTTAAATGGCCTGTTTTGTGTTAATAGAGACTTATAAGAGAATTTTAGCTTTACACTTTTTGCAGAAAAAAAAGGATGCAGTGATTTGGTTCTTAGTTCTTCTATAATTAAGCCAGGAGGAAAAATCGTAAAATGAAAACGATTAAAATCAAAATTCGATTGAATTTTTGCCCTTAACTGGCGAAGGAACATATTCTTCAGAAAAGTCCCTCCTCCAAATAATATGGCAAGAATTACAAAAATAGTAACAAGTGATTTAAGACGACGACCGAACTTCATTTTTTATTCTTTAAAGATAAATAATACTTTCCGATTAAACCTTTTAACCGCGCTTGACTTTGCCCCAATCTTTAATGAATCTTTCCATTCCGATATCTGTAAGAGGATGTTTAATGATTTTTTCTAAAACTCCAAAAGGTACTGTGGCAATATCTGCTCCCATTAAGGCGGACTCAACAAAATGAAGCGGATGCCGGATGCTTGCCACAATCAATTCTGTTTCAAAGCCATAATTATCAAATATTGTCAGGATTTGATCTACCAAATCCATCCCATCATGAGAAATATCATCCAATCTTCCAACAAATGGGCTGACATATCTCGCTCCAGCTTTAGCTGCCAGTAGCGCTTGAAGAGGTGAAAAGATTAATGTTGTGTTTACATGAATACCTTCTGAAGAAAGTACTTTGATAGCCTTCAACCCCTCCAAACAAATGGGGATTTTTACAACAATATTGTCTGCAAGCTTTGCCAAGCCCTTAGCTTCTTTTATTATATCTTTAGCTTTAGTCGATACACACTCCACACTCACTGGACCGGCGACAACTCGGCAAATCTCTTTAACCAAGTCTTCAAATGGGATGTTTTCCATGGATATCAAGGATGGATTTGTTGTCACGCCATCCAATATCCCCCAATTTGCAGCTTCTTTTATTTGTTGTAAATTCGCGGTATCCAAGAAAATTTTCATTTTCACCTCCAAGGTATCATTTTTTCATTTTATTTTTATGTTAGGTTTATTATTTTTTAATCTATCTATTATAACTTAACAAGCCAGATAAACAATATTACTGTCTTATTTTCATAACGGTATTGGAAAGAGTCCCTATTCCTTCAATCTGAATATCGACCCTATCGCCAGGAAGCATCGGACCTATTCCTGCGGGAGTGCCTGTAGCTATGATATCTCCAGAATTCAATGTCATAATATTTGAAATGAACCGCACTAAATATGGAATAGAAAAAATTAAATTTTTTGTGTAGCCAGACTGCCGAAGCTTGCCATTTAGAAAAGTTTTTATCCTAACACAAGATGGGTCAATATCTGTAGCAATACACGGGCCAATAGCTGCAAACGTATCAAAAGATTTTGCTCGACTAAACTGCACATCTTTATTCTGGAGATCGCGCGCAGTCACATCGTTAAAACATGTGTAGCCCAGAATATAGTCCTCTACTTTGTTTTTTTCAGAGAGACAATACGCTCTTTTTTTTATGATGAGGGCTAATTCTCCTTCATAATCCACCCTTCTTGCCATCTTAGGGTAGATAATCACATCATTGGGCCCCACAACTGCTGAAGGAGGTTTTAAAAAAATCAATGGTTCTTCAGGAAGGAGCCTGCCCATTTCTATAGCATGGTCCTTATAATTTGCCCCTACGGCAACTATTTTAGATGGTATCACTGGGGGGAGAAGCATAACATCGCCAATTGGAACGCCTTTTTCATGAACTTTAAACTTTTTGAATATCGAGCCTGAAATGGGGAAAAGGATTTCTTCTTTCAAAATTCCATAAAAAATCTTGTTTTTGTATTTAAAATGATAAATCTTCAAATTTGCCTTCCTTTATAATTTCAATTATTTCCTTAGATTTATTGCTTTCATTTCCACATGCGTCCAGAGCAGTAATTGCATAACAATAGCGAATATTCTTTTCAACCACTGTATCATTATATACATTTTCTTTAACAGGATCAGGAGTCAACAGTATGTACTTATGCTCTTCTTCTTTTTTCCGCCAAATTCTATAACCCGCTAAATCTTTTTCTGAATTCGCATCCCAGCTCAATGCAATATAATCCTCTCCGGCAATAGCGATAAGCCCCACAGGTGCACCAGGGGGAAAAACATCTTTTGCAAGTATTTTAATAATTTCAGAGTCATCGCTTTCATAAAATGGAGCAGAATCCGAAACTGTGGCTCGAATCATATAACAATAGGTAACACCAAATTCAAAATTTTTATCTAAAAAAGCCGTCTCCTCGATTACCTGGGAATTTATCCGGACCATTCTTCCTTGACCTTCTGAACGGTAGATATTATAACCTTTTACAATGGGAGGAGTAGATTCATCTGTACTTTTCTCCGGCTCTTCCCATGTGATTTTGATGTATTCCTCGAAGACAACTGCATTGGGATTCATAGGAGGCGGCGGAAGTATTTTAGGGTGAATTACAAGCAATTCAGAAAATGCTGATAATCTTTTCCTGCCATCTTTTATTTTAAAACTGAATATCAGAGTCTCTGAAAGAACGTCCTCACCAGACAATTCATAGGTATAACGGCACCGGATTATATCCTTTTCTTCCTGGATTCTGTAATGAGGAATATCTTCGTTTTTTATCAAGGCAAGAAGCTCAGCCTCTTTCTGGAATTCCTCAAGAGAAATCTTTGCCTCTCTTTTAGCAGGATTCTCATTTCTGGATTCTTCACTCTTTTTTTTCCAAAGCCAAATCTCAACTTCTGCAATCTCTGCCATCGGGCTTCCATCTGTATAAGTATTTGGAAGGCTCCATTCTAATATGACTTTATTGCCTCTTTGTATAGCATTACAGTCCTTGACTGGTTTGGGCATTTTTACAACAGGAGGCAAAATAGGCCCTTTTTTCCCGCAAAAGGATAAAATCAGTAGAAAACACAAGGAAACAGATATATATAGATAAGGAATTCTTTTCATTAAAGAATGAAGCGACTCAGATCCTCGTCTTTGACGATGTCTTTAAGTTTATTTTGGACATAATTTCTGTCAATTGTAATGTTTTTTTCTTTTATATTCGGAGCTTCAAAAGAAATCTCCTCCATGACTTTTTCCATTATGGTGTATAACCGCCGAGCTCCAATGTTCTCATTAATTTCATTTACTTTTTCTGCAAGCTCTGCAATTTCATCGATCGCATCCTCAGTAAAATCAATTGTTATGCCTTCTGTTTTCAATAGGGCTTTATATTGCTTTATCAAAGCATTCTCTGGTTCAGTTAATATCCTGATAAAATCCTTCTTGCTTAAGGACGTCAATTCCACCCGAATAGGGAATCTACCCTGAAGCTCAGGAATAAGGTCTGAAGGTTTGGATACATGAAAAGCTCCAGCACCTATGAAGAGGATATGATCGGTTCGCGCAAGGCCATAGCGAGTATGAACTGTCGTGCCTTCGATAAAAGGAAGAAGGTCCCTCTGGACTCCTTCACGGCTTACATCTGGGCCGTGGCCAGTTTCACGTCCGGAAATCTTATCCAATTCATCCAAAAATATGATTCCTGAATGCTCAACTCTTTCGATAGCCAAGCGAGAAACCTGGTCCATATCTATCAATCTTTTCTGTTCTTCATGAAGCAAATATTCTTGAGCTTCTTTAAGCTTTACTTTCCTTCTTTTTGGTCTCCCCCCTAAAAATCCAGGAATGATTTCTTGAATTTGGATGCCGATTTCCTCGACACCAGAGTTGGAAAAAATCTCGAATGGAGAAGCCATCTTCTCTTTGACCTCGATTTCAATTGTCCTCTCGTCCAGGAGCCCAGCACGCAGTTGCTGCCTTAATTTTTCCTTTGTTTCAGAGAATCTGACGGCTTCTTCTTGTTCCAACGTACCTGGTTTTCTTCCTAAAGACGGAACGAGAATATCTAATATCCTTTCCTCAGCATTCCGCTCGGCCTTTTCCTTGATTTCTTCAGCTTTTTCCGATTTCACCATATCTACAGAAATGCGTACCAAATCTCTTATCATTGATTCCACATCGCGCCCAACATAGCCGACTTCTGTAAATTTGCTGGCTTCGACTTTGAGAAAAGGTGAAGATGTCAGGCGAGCGAGTCTACGTGAAATTTCTGTCTTCCCAACTCCTGTTGGCCCTATCATCAATATGTTTTTTGGAACTATTTCATCAGCCAGTTCTGGAGGAAGCTTTCGCCTGCGGTGCCGGTTTCGAAGAGCAATAGCCACTGCTTTTTTCGCAGGTTCCTGTCCAATGATATATTTATCCAACTCAGAGACAATCTCTTTCGGAGTCAGCTCTATTTCTTGAGCTTGGCTCACAGGTTTCTCTAAATCTTGAGGTAAAACAATAGGCATTTATAGCTCCTCGACAATGATCTCGCTATTAGTATATATACAAATATCCGAAGCCATTTTCAATGCCTCTAAAGCTATCTCTTTCGAAGATAATTTGGTGTGCCGGATTAATGCCCGGGCCGCAGCTAATGCATATGGACCCCCAGAGCCGATGGCGAGAATCCCGTCGTCTGGCTCGATAACATCTCCAGTTCCAGAAATCAAAAAAGAACGATCTTTATCAGCAACTATAAGAAGAGCTTCCAGCTGGCGCAACGCCTTATCCATTCGCCATTCTTTAGCCAGCTCAATAGCCGCTCTTGATAGATTCCCTCGATATTCTTCAAGCTTCGATTCAAACCTCGAAAAAAGCGCAAAGGCATCAGAGGTCGCTCCTGAAAATCCAGCAATTATTTTGTCATTGTACAGTCTTCGGATCTTGTTAGCTTTCTGCTTCAAGACCGTTTGCCCCATTGTTACCTGTCCATCCCCGGCAATGGCGATTTGCCCTTTATGCCGAACACAGAGGATTGTTGTTGCTCGTATCATAGGATTTTCTCTCATTTAATAAT
>JACUUK010000189.1 GCA_014859315.1 Candidatus Aminicenantota bacterium | reverse complement strand
CTGCAATGAGAATAATTAAAAAACAAAGGATAGCGTAGATAAATGTTTTTTTCATAACGTTATTAGATTAATAAAAAACAACCTCTTTTGCAACTCATTAGAAATCGAGAAATTGAGAAAGAATCGCAGTAAGCACAAAAAACAGTAGAAGAAATAATTTAATTTATTATTTTGCAGGAAGTTAGCCTGGGGCGATCCCCGTCTCTTCTGGTATTATGTCCCTATCGAAGCTCAAGCTTATCGCTATTCCATTAAAATCACCTTATTTGAAAAATGGAATATTAGGGGTTTTGAGTCGTCTTTTACTAATGAAGATGTGATAATAAAAAAGTAATGTTGGGAAAAAAGAATTCAGATGAGCAAAAAATCTTTGAGGATTTGATGAAATATCGCGAGACTATTTTTTTTGTCTGCCTCGGGTTTGCTAAAAATCCCCTGGATGCTGAAGAATTAACTCAAGAGACCTATCTTAAGGCTTATAAAAATATAAACAACATAAAATCTAAAGAAACAGCTAAAGAATGGCTTTTCAAAATTGCCAGGAATACTTGTCTGGATAACACCAAAAAGGCCCGGTTAAGGCGTTTTTTAAGGTTGGAAGAGGAAAAAGAACCTGTCGAAGGAAAGAATCCAGAGGCTCAGCTCCTCTGGAACGAACAGCTTCGGCTTCTAAAAAAATCCATTAGCAATCTTCCAGATAAATTGAGGGAAGTTTTCATTTTAAGGGAATATGGCCTGCTTTCCTACCAGGAAATATCCAGAAGTCTGGGAATAAAAGAAGGAACTGTGATGTCGCGATTGAGGCGGGCCCGCCAGGCAGTCATGGATAGGTTAAGGAGTGAACAATGAAAAAACATGAAAAAAACAATAAAAGCCATATTGAAATAGAAAAGCTTATTGAGGAAGAAAAAAAGGTAGGCCTTGAAGTCTTTCGAAAGACGGATTTTGCTGCCAAGCTGCAAATGCGGATAAATGCCAGTTCAAAACCAAAGCATCTCTTGCCCTATTGGTTAAGAAAGCCTGTTCCTATTGCTGCACTTCTGCTGATGATTATCGTTTCAGGATTAGTGTTAAGAAAACTCATTGTTCCGTATTCTGATGAAAAGTCTGTGACGGTCATCGAAAAGTTCCTTATTCAGGCGCAGAATATGCAGAAAATTCTGCAGGCCCAAGAGAGCCAGGAATTGGCTTTTCCGCCTGGAATAGAAGAGTTTTTCCGGTTTGAATGGTCAATACAGCGGGTTATTTTATCTGCTCAAAGAGAAGTCATCCCTGATGAAGACATTCCCTTTTTGATTTATAAAGTCGTGTATGAAGCAAACGACTACAGGAGGAGAGGCTTGGGCTCATACTCGAGAGAAGAAAATGAATTAAAAGATTTGCAAAATGAAGTCAAAAATCTGCGGGAGCAGAATGATTTTAGAAAATATTTTTTTCAGGTCTTAAAAAAAATAGGGGAGGTATGACATGTTTAGAAAAACAATCCTTATTGCTTGTGTGTTGACTGTTTGTTTAAATTTTTCCTGGGCTGAGATGGCAAGCAGTGCTGCCAAGGATGAAGCTGCCTATGCCCTTCTGGATAAGCTCGTTCTTACATTCAAAAGCATGGCAGATAAAGGTACTGGTGGAGCTGATGTAGTGAATAAAGCGCTGTCCGAGATAATGGCCGAGACCAAAAAGGCTGAAGTCCAGAAACAGCTCGATCCCGTGTTCTTCCGAAGATTCAGGCGAATGTTAATAATCATAAAGCTAATGATTACTGAAGATGCTGAAGGAATTTTAGAACCGCTTATTGAAAGAGATATTAGAGAATTCGTTTTAGATATTTATGGAGAAGAAGCAGTATATAAAGAAGGTAAGCTGGGTATAGGAGTAGTTGCAGGTGCTTTGGCTGAAGAAATCCTTAATCTAAAAATGTATCTGGATACTAAAGAAGAAAGAGCGAAACTTTTTGAAGAGTATAAGAAACAGTTTTCCATAATGGAAAAGAAAAAATAGATAAAAAGTGGCGGGCTGTCATCAACACTCTTAAAACAGAAAGAGAAACACTGTTTAAATGTGTCCTTATTATC
>JACUUK010000188.1 GCA_014859315.1 Candidatus Aminicenantota bacterium | reverse complement strand
AGGTATTTCAGCGTTACATGAAGGATTGTTACACCTTATTGTTCTTGCCCAGATGTATCCAACAGGAATGGTGCCATCAGGATCAAGGGGATAAAATTTCCCGATATCTTTTCTTGCTTCTGCTAAAACCCATTCTCCCCATTTTTTTACATCTTCAAGAATAGGGTTGTATTCTTCTTCATGTATAAATCCAACTTTATCTTTTATCTTCCTCTTCCCGTGGCCATATTTTTGAGGATATTCAAGCGTGCACTTTAAAATAAGCGTTGCTACTGGATTTAAATCACTGGCATAAGTCTCACAGCCTAATCGCAGAGCTTCGAGCGGAATTGCGCCACCACCAGCAAATGGGTCAAGGACCTTTGGAACCTTTCCATGATTTGCTTCCAAAATTTCCTGTTTTGCTCTTTCAATAAGATTTTTATTGAGCGAATTCTCCCATTTTGAAAGATTGCTTATAAATTGCGACTTCTTCATTCTTTCTTCCTCATTTTCTGGTTCAGGTGTGAGTGCTGCATATATCGATGCCCTCGAAGCAGCCAATGGCCTTCTTGCCCACCAGATGTGAAGAGTTGAGATATGCCCATGGCGAATATTTTTCTCTCTTACCGATTCCACACTTACCTCTTTAATAGGAAAATCAACTTCAATGAATGATTTTCTCTTCATATTGCCTCCTCTGCCATACTTTTCCATTCTTTCACTATATATCTAACAATATCAATCTCCTTATAAGCCTCTAATTTGGTAGCAGGATTTTGAATTAGATAGAGTTCAGGTTCTATAGCCGCATTCGTGATAATATAAAGCCAATATTCATCCTTCAGTCTTTCTGCCATCAGCCATTCATTAGGAGTTAGAGAAATAGCTCCCTCTTTCGCCCTTGCTTTGACTTCGATATAACGGTAATTCTGCAGCTTATCATTCGACCGAATATCATATCCTAAATTCTCTAAATGGACATCTTCAGCATGCCTTCCCTCTCTTCGTTCGTATTCCATAGCGACCTTCATTCCAATCTTTTCGATCTCTTCATTTGATCTCATTTCCCCATGAACTCTCCCCTGAAGGACTCTTACCACACCTATGATTTTAGGATCAGTAGGATAGAGATGAACTTCTGCTTTTATATCCATGAGTAAGCGCTGCTTTTTTTGTTCTAAATCTTCCTTCTTTCTCATTTCATTTTGGATAACAACTGCGGGAATGTCTTCTCCTTTCATTCTCCTTGTCTCATAATCTGAAATCTTGGCCTCTGAATCCAAAATCATTGAGTCAAGAGAGCGGATCCCATACCTTTTTTTTATTTCTGCATCTCTTTGTCTTCTTTCCAGAAGCTCAGTTTTATAGGTCTCCAACCCGTGTTTGATGACAAAGGACTTAACTTTATTCTGGTCCATGTCGATGTCTTGAGGAGTAGTATCATTTGATTTTTCTTTACTTTTAATTGGTTTTAAATCCCAAAGAATTGCTGGATTGACAAAGGATAGATTATGGTTTTTCTCTGATAAATCCTGATATGCAGCAAATAATCTTTTTCCTGCAGTCTCATTCTTACCATCCTTTACTTCTGCTTCAAAGAACCAAATAATCCCGTCCATTTTTCCATCTGGGTCATGAAATGTCGCTCCATCTTGAGAACTGTCTTCATACTTATCTAATATAGTCTTTACACTTGCTTCTAAAAGCGGATGTCCCATTGAGATGTATTCTGCTTGTGATTTGAAAGCTTTTTCCTTGTCAAAAGATACTTTGTTATATGTTCTCTGAACTTCACCAAATTTTGTTTTGAAAGAATAAGGTTGATTGCGGAGATCAAAAGGAACTGAGGTTATTCGCCAGAGGTCATCTTGCCGTTTTTCCATTTTTATATTCATTAAATCGGCTGTTTTCTTGAAAAATCCTTCGATATATTCTGGAACGAGCTTGTTTTCCTTTGCTTTTCGCTGCTCCCCTAAAATTCTTGCTAAATCGATATGCCGTGAGGCTAAAGCTTCGAGACTTGCCTCTTTTACTTTTTTAATGGCTTCTTCATCAGGGATTCTCTCAAAATCTTTAAGGATATCTTCCATCGTTCTTCTATTAGAAATGGC
>JACUUK010000053.1 GCA_014859315.1 Candidatus Aminicenantota bacterium | reverse complement strand
CTAATTGTTTTTGCCCATAAGAAATGCTTTTGGATATTTCACGAGGATTTGCTCAAGAAGGTATTCCTCTATATGCTGTGCTGTTTTGAATGTTAAGGCATTTTGAACAATTTCCTCGATTTTTTTGTGTTCAACTGACCGGAGGGTTTGCTTTATTCTGGGGATAAATATTGGATTCATGCTGAATTTCCTTAATCCTAACCCAAGCAAAGCAAGCGCAGACAACGGGTCTGCAGCCATCTCTCCACAGACAGTTACTTCTTTGTTTTCTTTCTGGACAGTCTTAATGACAAATCTAATCAGCCGTAAAACAGATGGATGAAGTGGCTTAAAAAGATAAGACACTAATTCATTGGACCGGTCAACCGCCAAATAATACTGAATAAGGTCATTTGTTCCTATGCTTATATAATCGACTTCTTTGATAATAATATCTGTCAAAGCTGCCGCAGCAGGAACCTCAATCATCGCCCCTAAAGGAATGTTTTCATCGAACTGTCGGCCTTCTTTTCTCAGCTCATTTTTTGCTTTACTAATAATCATTTTTACTTCTTCGATTTCTTCAATCTCCGTTATCATTGGGATAAGAATTTTAACGTTTTTCAGTGTGCTTGCTCTTAAAATCGCCCGAACTTGAACTTTCAATAGCTCTTTATTCTGCAAGGAGAATCTTATTGCCCTTAAGCCCAATGCGGGGTTAGCTTCTTTTTCGATATTAAGCTGGGGTAAATTTTTCTCTCCTCCAATATCAATGGTTCTGATATACACAGGAGAGGGGAATGCATCCTTGGCGACTTGAGAATAAATACGAAAATGTTCTTCTTCTTCAGGGAGTGAAGATTTCTGGAAATAGATGAATTCTGAGCGAAATAGGCCGACTCCTTCAGCCCCCATAGAAGTAGCTAATTTTACCTCTTCAGGAAGCTCGATATTAGCCATAGGGTAAAATCTCACTTTATCTAAAGTGATGGAATCAAGAGTAGCTGTTTTCTTGAGCTCTCTGCAGTAATCATCATATTTTCTCTTCTTGCTGAGAAATTCTTTTCTTATTGCCAATGGAGGATTGATAATTACCTCCCCATCTGTGCCATCCACTATGAGCAAATCTCCATTGCTGACTTTTTGTGTTATCTCGTGAAGTCCAACTACAGCAGGAATATTTAAAGAACGAGCAAGTATTGCCGTATGTGATGTCTGTCCACCCGCATCCAGAGCAACTGCCAAGACATTTCCCTTACCAAGCTTCATGGCTGCTTCAGAAGGGAGGAGATCATGAGCCACTAATATACTTTCTGAATCTTCATCCTTTTTTTCCTGTTTTATAGATTTTAAATTTCTATAAATCTTGGATAGCACATCTGTGACATCGGATTTTCTTTGCTTAAAATATTCATCTTCAATAGCATCAAAAATCCCTACATATTTATCATGGACACGGGAGATGGCCCATTCCACCTTAGCCCTTTCCCTCTTTATGATTTTTTCAATATCTCTGCATAATGACTTATCTTCAAGGAGCATCAGATGGGCTTCGAAAATAAACGAATGGTCTTTCCCAATCTTTTTTTTGACTTGATTTTTTATATGAGTAAGTTGTTTTTTTGTTTGAAGGATGGCAGATTGCAGTTTCTTAATTTCATTCTCAACCTCATCAGTACCAATGATATCCTTTTTTGCTGTAAAAAGGACCTTTTCTGCAAGAGACGCTTCTCCTATGGCTATGCCCGGAGAAACACCAATTCCTTTAAATCTCATGTAAGTCATAGAAATTTATTTTTCCTCATAAAATTTATTATCAATCAGCGCTATTAAAGCTTCCAGTGCCTCTGCTTCATCTTTTCCGGAAATCTTCAGGGTAATTTTTGAACCCTGAACAGCTGCTAACGTCAAAATCCCTAAAATACTTTTGCCATCGATTTCATTTCCGTCTTTTTCAATCTTAACCGATGAAACAAACCTGTTAGCCGTCTTGACAAACCTCACCGCTGCCCTTGCATGCAAGCCAAGTTTGTTTTTTATTTCAACCTGCTTATCGATCATCGGGTTTAATAACAGTGGCTAATCTTTCGTGCCTAAAAGAGTGCTAACTAAATGAATGTTTTTCTTTCCCTGCTCAACTACTTTCTTAGCAACCTCTTGTAAATTGTTACTTCTTTGCAATGATGCAAATTTAATGAGCATCGGTAGATTCGCACCAGTAATTATTTCAATTTGATTATCCTTTAAAAAACTAAAACTCAAGTTCGAAGGAGTTCCTCCAAACATATCTGTGAAAATCAATACTCCATTCTTTTGATCCACTCTCTTTAAGCTCTTGCTTATCTTTTTCTTCGACTCTTCCACGTCGTCATACCAACCAATAGAGATGGCTTCCATGTTAACAACTTCTCCAAGGATAATAGTCATCGCATTCAAAAGTTCTTCAGCCAACTTCCCATGAGAGATTATTATTCCGCCAATCATTTTGATATTCCGCGGTTATTCTTCACTAGCAACTACCAATATTTTATAATAACATTTATTTTTTCATTGATTAAGCTTTTTTCTTTGCAGAATTGATAACTCATTTAAGTATCTATCTATAAACATCCCTATGATAAACTCTTGTTTTATAATTTTTTCCTTTTAAATAATTCCTTATTGATTCTGCCACGACAACAGACCTGTGCCTTCCTCCTGTACATCCGAAAGAGATCGTCACATAGCTTTTTCCTTCTTCAATAAACATTGGCATGAGGATGTCTAAAAACCTGAAAAGCTCATCAAGGAACATTTTTGTATCTTGCGATTCTATCACATAACCTTTAACTTTTTGACTCCTCCCTGTCTTTTCTCTCAACTCGTCAATATAAAATGGATTAGGCAAAAACCTTGTATCGAAAACCAAATCAGAATCCAAAGGAATCCCATATTTATACCCAAAACTGATTACTACTACTTGCATCATGCTTTTTTTTCTTTTTAAAAATCTTTGTGCCAGGATTTTTTTTAGCTCAGGAATAGTAGTTGAACTTGTATCAATCACTTCATCCGCTATCTTTTTTATTTCTGAGAATCTTTTCCGCTCTAATATCACATTTTCCAATATGGATTCCTTCTCTTTTAAAGGATGGGGACGGCGGCTTTCGCTGAATCTTTTGACTAGTATATCATCGGAAGCCTCCAGAAAAAGAAGGCGCGGGGAAACAACTTTTCTTATGGATTTCAAAACCCTTGGAAATTCTTGTATAAATCCTGTTTCTCTAATATCCACAACAAGCACGACTTTCTCTATCTCAAATTCTTTTCTTTTCCAGAGATTTACAAAAATGGGGATAAGCTTCACGGGAAGGTTGTCTACACGGTAATACCCTAAATCTTCAAGAAAATTGCTTACAACCGTCTTCCCTGAACCTGATAATCCAGTTATGATCCAGAAACGGTCATCCGTCAATTAACTATCTCCTAATATCTTTAATCCTGGGACAAAGCTTTGTCCAATTTTTGTACAATATCCTTTGCTGCATGATAGCCTTTCAGTCTCAACATATGAACTTTACTTGCGATCTCAATTAAAGTCGCAATATTTCGTCCAGGTGCTACAGGAATACAAAGTTGGGGGATTTTCACCCCAAGAATTTTATATTCTTTTGGAAACTTCAATCCAAGGCGGTCATATTCCTTTCCTTTTTGCCATCTTTTCAAATTCATGACTAAATTGATCTCCATTTGACGGCAGATGGCCTTGGACCCAAATATTTGTTTAATATTGATTATTCCCAATCCTCTTATCTCCATAAAAAAACGGCTTAATTCAGGCGCTTTCCCCATCAATATGCCTTTGGATGTTTTCTCAATTACAGTGACATCATCGGATATGAAACTATGTCCTCTGCAAATTAGTTCTAAGGCGCTTTCGCTCTTTCCAACACCGCTATCTCCGATAATAAGGACGCCCAACCCAAAAATGCGTAATAGTCCTCCTGAAACCAGTACTTTGTTCGGGTTGAAATCAGAAAAAAATTTTTTTATTTCAACCCTGCATTTTTCCTGTGAAAGGGCAGAGTCAAAAAGCGCCACCTTCACTCGCCTGGCTTCTTTATCTATCTCTGGTAAAGAAGAAATACCCTTTGGAAAAATAACGCAAGACACATCTTTTTCAAATTTTTCTTTAATGAATTGTCTTCTTTTTGTTTCGGGAAGGTGTTGTATGACATCAATCTCGTCTTTGCCCCAAATTTGAATGGATAAAATATCTTTTTTTGAATAAGGAAGAATTATTTCACGCATAAAGCCAGTTTTTTCTAAATGAGGATTCAGCTTCAGATAATTCTTGGCTTTTGCATAAAATTCTTTCACACGAAGGGAATGATCTTTCCCGTTATTCATCGATCTTTTCTTCTTCTTCTTTAATAATTCCCAAGATTGACTGAATATTCTTTGCGTTAAGTATTTTCTTTACAAGCAAGCCGTTGGATTTTCTAATCAAATGAGCAATTGCTGCTAATATTTGCAGATTCAAACTTGGGTTATCAGGAGAAGAAACCACAAGGAAAAAAATGTATGCGGGTTTTCCATCTAAGGAAGAAAAATCCACTCCTTTTTTTGAAACAGCAAGGAGTAATATGGGGTCTTTTGCTTCTTTGAGTTTACAATGAGGTATTGCAACGCCATTTCCAATAGCTGTGCTTCCTAGTTTCTCTCTTTGCAGAAGTTTTTCGTATAAATCTTTTTCCCTGGTAATCACATTCTTTTTCTTTAAAAAATCGACCATTTCTTTGAGGACATCTTCTCCTTTCTGAGACTCTATATCTGTAATGATCATATCCTGCATCAATAAATTATGTACTTTCAATTAATCCTCTTTATCAAATTGTTTTTATTCTGGAACAACCAATCCATAATGCCCATCTTTTCTTCTATAAAGGACTGCCCATACTTGTGAATCTATTTTTCTAAAAACAAAAACTTCTTTTTTGCTGGCTTCAAACTGAATGATAGCATCTTCAACAGACATCGGCCTCACAGAATAATCATCACTATGTATGATTCTCTTCTGCTGTTCTATTTCTTCTGACACAGGAACGAGTATCCCTTTTTCTTTTCTTTTTCTTTTTTTCCTTTCTCTTCGCTTTTCTTTTTCTTTCTTTATTCTTTTCTCAATAAGATCAAATGCCGCACAAAGAGAACCTAACATGTCTTGAGTTTCCTCAACACCAGTCAAAGTAGCCTCTTTCGTCTTTATCCTGATTTCTACCTTGTGTCTATACTTTTCAACCGAGAGGACGATTTTGGCTTCTACAGGATACATCAATATTTTTTCTAAAGACTGAAGTCTTCTTGCACAATACATTTCTATTTCTGGAGTTATCTGTGTATTACGTGCAGTAAGATTTATGTTCATTAAATACCCTCCATCCAATATTTTCTTTTCCTTATATTTGAAGGCGGTATTTTAAGCTGTTTTCTGTATTTTGCAACTGTCCGCCTTGCAATATAGAAATTTTCTTTTGCTAATATCTGTCCTATCTCAATATCACTTAAAGGATATTGTTTGTCCTCACTCTCTACAAGTTTTTTGATTCGTTCCTTTATTCTTAAAGAAGAAACTTCTTCACCGAAATCACCTGTTAGGGATTTATGGAAAAAGTATTTTAAAGAAAAAACTCCGCTGGGAGTCATCATATATTTATTAGTGACTACCCGGCCTACAGTTGATTCATGAACCCCAATTTCTTGTGCAAGTTCTACAAGTGTTAAAGGTTTAATAAACTCTATTCCTTTTTCAAAAAAATCTTTTTGCTTGTCCACAATATATTTTGCCACTTTATAGATTGTTTGATTCCTTTGATTCAAACTTTTTAAAAACCAAAAGGCCTTCTTCATTTTATCTTTTAAAAATAAGTAGGCGTCTGAATCCTCCTTCGATGCATACACCAGAATATTTTTATAAAATCGACTGATCCTTATATGGGGCAATCCTTCATCACTTACAATAACCTTATACTCATCTCCTTCTTTCTTCACAATGACATCAGGAACAATATAAGAAGTTCTGTCCATGCTGTATTTTCTTCCAGGAGTTGGGTTCAATCTTTTTATAACCTCTACATGAGGCCTTACTTCAGATGGAGAAATTCCCAGTTTTTTAGCCAGTTTAGAAAAATCTGACTTCCCCACAAGATTGAGATGATTGCTGACTATCTTTCGAGTGATATCATCTTTTATATCATAGTAATCGATCTGGATAAGTAGAGCCTCTTTGAGAGTCAAGCTTCCAACTCCAACAGGATCAAATCTTTTTATTTTTTCACGCACCTCATTTACTTTTTCCACGGATTCGTTCATTGCCTTAGCAATGTCTTCAATAGAAACAGTAAGATAGCCCTCCTCGTTTATGTTTCCAATAATATATCGAGCGATTTTTTTATTTTTATCGTTAAAAAAAGAAAGATTGGCCTGCCAATCCAAATGGTCCCAAAGTGAAAGGCCTCCTGAAGTAATGTTTTCTAAAGAAATGGCTTCCTTTTTTTCAATGGGAAAGGATCGAAATTCATCATCAAAATATTCCTGAAAATAGGATTCAAAATCTTGGTCCTCTTTTTCCTTTCGTAATGAAATTTCTTCTTGAATCAACTCTGCAGCTTTATCATCATTGGGAGCTTCCTTTTCTTCCTTCTGTTCTTTATGGTCTCTTTGTTCCTCTTCAAGTTCGAGCATAGGGTTTTGTGAAATCTCCTCATCAATTACTTCAATAAGTTCTAAATTAGTCAACGACAGAAGTTTTATTGCTTGCTGAAGGGATGGGGCAAGTATTAATTTTTGGACTTGTCTTTGATCCATTCGTTGTCTTATTGCCATGAGTCTACTCGATTCATCTTAGGCTTTCGCCATTAATCAAAATAAAACCCTTCTCCCAAATACCTGCTTTTCACATCTGTTGATGCCACCAATTCTTCCGGAGTTCCCTCTTTGAGAATCTTTCCTTTATCCATAATGTAAGCCCGATCTGCGATTTTTAATGTTTCCCTAACACAGTGGTCTGTGATTAGCAATCCAATGCCCTTTTCCTTTAAAGAAGTGATAATTTCTTGAATGTCAATGACAGCTAATGGATCTATTCCTGTAAAAGGTTCATCCAAAAGAATAAACTCAGGGTCAGTAATCAGCGCCCGGGCTATTTCCAGTCTGCGCCTTTCCCCGCCAGAGAGAGTATAAGCCTTGGCTTGTGCTAATCTTTTAAGCCCAAATCTTTCAAGAATCTTAACCCAATCACCGTTTCCTTTTGATAAGAATGGTCTCTTCATTTGGTCAACAGCAAGAAGATTATCTTTAACGCTTAACTTCCTGAATACAGAAGGCTCTTGGGGAAGAAGACACAATCCCTTTTTTGCTCTGATATACATAGGAAGCGCAGTAATGTCTTCGTCATATAAATAAACATGCCCAGCGTCTTGTGAGATAAGGCCAAGAATCATAGAGAAGGTTGTTGTTTTTCCTGCTCCATTTGGACCTAAAAGACCTACGATTTCTCCTTTTTTTACCCTAATAGATACTTGGTCGACAACCTTTTTGGCATGATAGCTTTTTTCCAGTCCAATTGCTTGTAAATAATTGTTCATTTTTCACGATTTTATTACTGTTGTCGACCTTTCGCGACCTTTATTTTCAACGACGATTTTACCATCTGACAAGTGAAAAGTCAATTTGTCCCCCTCTGTTCGCCCCTTATCTTTATCAATCAAAACAGGGTTTCCTGAGAGAATGACAATCTCTTTTCCCATGTCATAAAAGGCTTCTTTCCCTCTCCCCTCGCTACTATTTTGAAAAATGACGACTTCTCCTGAAGCAAATATATTCTTCACGCTTCCATTCTCGCTGTCTAAATTCACAGAAATATTATTGGCTTGAAGCTTAAGGTTTTTAATTTCTAATAAACTTTTCCCTGAATAGGAAATAATATTTTTCTCTGGATCGAAGTTCATTTGATTGGCTGAAATTTCTACACGCTTTTTTTCTTTTTCATTGGAATAAAAAGGAATCATTGATTTGACTCCACCAGTAGAGGACAAAATCCCTGTTTGTTCATGCCAAATGATATCCTTGGCAAGCAACACATGATCCTGCTGCCAAATCTTGACGTTTTCACTAAATGAAAAACGTTTATCTTCAGCAAAATATCTCATTTCCTCAGCTGTGATAAACACCGGATGCTCATTTGAGAAAAAACCAATAAAATTTTCCCCAGGCTTGCCCTTCCCAAATACTGCCTTGACCTCTCCCTTTGCTTGAAAATCATCACTTTTAAGAGAAAATAAGATGACATCTGCTGATATTTCACGACTCAAAGACCGCACCCTGGCTTTCATCTGATTGTTTCCTGCAATTCTGAGGGTATTTTTATAATTTTTTAATTCGATATACTCTCCTTCCATTCGCCTTGAGTCTTCATATGATTCTCCATGTTCAATTATCTTCGCCTTTGTGCTTGAATAGAACTCTCTCAGGTCACCTTTCCTGTGTAAATAAAACCCGACTTTTTCACCCTGAATCAGAGTATATTTCTCCGGTGAAGAAATGAACTTAAAACTACAATTGCCAGATGCTTCAATGCTACGTATCTGCGAAAGCCCGAAAAAAACATCAATTGCAATTTCATCGGCACAAATATCCTGCCTTTCCATGTAGAGATGCACTGGCTGCTCCTCATTTAAGTAAGCCCCCTTTCTGCTTTCATCTATTATTGAAGCCTCCACTTGCCCCTTCATCAACATTTTTTTTATTTGCCTCTCGTCAGCCGATAATTCAAACCTGAGAATGTCGCACTCGGCCTGGCTATCTCCATGAAAAAGTCGCACTTTCTCTTGAATCTCACCTGACTTTTTCTCATGCCAATAGTCAAATCTTTCTGCTTCTATGTCAACAGGTGATGGCGAGCCAAAACTTGGGGGTAGTTGAAGGCGGACATTTTTATTAAATTCCACTTTTTTATTCTTCACAGAAAAAATAAAATTCCGAGCTGAACATGCAAGCGTCTTCGAAATGAATTTGACTCCTTCTTGGCTTTTTATGATTTCTTTTATTGCATCATATTCAAAAGAAGAAGATTTTACTGAGGAGTCTTTAAATTTTATTCGGGCCTCACCGTAAATCCGAAAATAATTCAAATTTTTATCATAGACAATTTCTTCACTCTTAACAAAGACATCCTCTCCTTCTTTCTTTTTTAAAAAAACTATCTCTACATTTCCCTCAAGATGATAATTTTCATCCTTTCCTAAATAATGCTTTTCCGCTTTAATCTGAAAATTTTCTTTCTGGCCTTCTTTAACCTCAAAAAGTTTGATTTTTTCTTTTTTATCGATCTTCTCTTTATCTATCACTTCCTGGACATAAGGAACTTTTAATGTTTTTCTCGAATGAATAAAGAGATTTACCACAATAATCACTAAAACAACCAAAAACAGCCCAGCTGAAATAACTTTAATAATTTGAGGCAAACGATAATTCATCTTTTTTTTAATCATCTGAAATCTTCAAGAGAAAGATGGACTCTTTCTTCTCCAAGGTATTCAGAAAATTGTAAAGAATACACTAAATCAATGCGGTCGCCTTTGTTAATCTTATCAGCCCATTCTCCCTTTCGCCATGCTAATGCATCGAAAATCTTGTTGCTTTGTCTTAAAAATAACTTACAGTGTTTACCTTTAATTTTTTGTGGAGTAGCCAGTACTTCTGCGTTTTCAGTAAGAAAAATAGGCTTAGGATTCCCCATCCCAAAAGGAGCAAGATTTAAAAGATTTTCCAGAAATAAAGAGTTAATATCGCTAAAATTTATTTTTGCATCAATAAATATTTTTCTTTGCAAGGCCTCTTCAGAAAGTCTTTCCTGAACAAAGGCATTAATTGCTTTCTTGAAAGGCCTGATGTTTTGACTGGACATTTCACAGCCGATTGCCTGTTTATGACCTCCATAATTAAGGAAAAAATGCCTATTTTCATTAAGACAGTCTATAAGAGAAAATTCTCGTATGCTTCTTCCTGAACCAAAAGCCCTGCCGTCTTGATAGGCGAAAAGAATTACAGGCCTGTAAAAAATATCTTTGAGCTTTGATGCTACAATGCCAATGACTCCACGGTGCCATTCCTCACATCCAAGGATTAAGAATTTATATTTTTCATCCAGTTTGTTGTTTTTTATCAAGTCCATCGCCTGGTTGAAAATTTTTTCTTCTATTTTTTGTCTCTTAGAATTAAGCTTATCCATCTGGCAGGCAATGTCATATGTCTCTTCGGACAAATCCGAAAAGAAAAGCTTCAGGGCAAGGTCTGTTTCTCCCAGTCTCCCCGCTGCATTAATCCTTGGGCCAATTCTAAACCCGACATCTCCGACAGAAACATGCTTTCCATTCAATCCGCAAACTTTTAACAGACTCATCAATCCTGGATTAAAAACATTTCCCATGCCCTTTAAGCCATATTTTACAAAAAGCCTATTTTCTCCTCTGAGTTCTACTACATCTGCAATTGTCCCTATAGAAACAGGTTTTAAATAATGATGAACAACAGATGTTTGCTTTTCTCCTTGAAAAAGGGCCTGGATCAATTTGAATGCCACTCCTACACCTGCCAGGTTTTTATCTGGATAATTGGAATGACTTACGACAGGATTCAAAATGGCCAAAGCTTCAGGAAGCACATCCCCTGGTTGGTGGTGATCCGTTATAATAACATCCACTCCCGCCTGCTTTGCCTTTTCCACAAATGCACCTGCCTTCACTCCACAATCAACACTGATCACCAAGCCAGCTTTTTTTTCTAAGACTATATCTATATATTTTTCTTTAATTCCGTATCCTTGGTTCAGTCTGTCTGGAATGAAATAATCGACTTCAGCTCCCAATGAATTCAAGGCCTTGGTAAGCATAACAACAGAAAGGATTCCATCCACGTCATAATCACCGAAAATCAGAATCTTTTCTTTTTTGGAAACTGCTCTTAAGATTCTTTCTACAGCTTCGACCATTCCTTTCATAAGGAAAGGGTCATAAAGGTCATTAAGGGTCCCATAAAGAAATTTATGAGCCGATTCAGTATCACAGATATTCCTGTTACATAAAATTTGTGCCATTTCAACAGGGATCCCAAGCTCTATGGAAAGATTTCTTGCGTCATCATTTATGGGAGTTAAAATCCAGGAAGATTCATTCATCGGTTTTTAAATTTAACACAACTTAACACATTCCACAACAAAGGGAGAAAATTTGACTTTAGAAGCACCTTTTTTTCCGAAGGTTGCGTCAGCCATCCTCAGGTCTTAATCCCTTTATCTTATCAGGAGAAAAAAGATGCTTACATTGACTTTAAATCACCTGAAAAATATAATTGTTATAGAAGGAATAAGATTGCCTCTGATTCTTTTCTTCTTCCAGACGCTGAAAATATTTTCTTCAAAGAAAATAAATAATAAAGTCCGCTACGGGCAATTAATTATTTTATTGAGGAGGAGCAATGAAAGTATTGATATTCGGAGGCTCAGGAAAGATCGGCACTGCCGTGGCCTGGGATTTAGCTCAGGATAAGGAAGTGGAGGCCATCGGTATTGTGGGCCGGAACCGAGAGACTCTCGAGCAGACAAAAAACTGGGTAGGGAGTGAAAAGGTCATACCTCATGTCCTGGACATCAATAGGAAGGAAGAGACCATGGCTCTGATGAAGAAATACGATGCCGGGGCCATCGTCCTTCCCGATCGGAAGACAAGCTACAAGGTCGTCCACTATGCCGTGGAGGCGGGACTTAATATCGTGGATGCCCTTGAGGAATTCCACCGGACTCCCGACCCCTATGAGGTTGAAGGCCTTGAGATCCCGGAGGGGCTCAGCCTTGAGGAATACGGCGAATGGCTCCACCGCAGGGCTCTTGAAAACGGGGTTACTTTTGTTGACGGAATGGGTTTTGCTCCTGGCCTGAGCAATATCACCCTGGGCGAAGGCATCAGGAAGCTGGATGTGGCGGAAAAGGCCGTGGCCCGAGTCGGCGGAATCCCTTCCAAAGAAGCCTCCCTGCGGCATCCCCTGCGCTACATGATAACCTGGGCTTTTTGGCATGTCCTCCGCGAATACATGATCAAACTCAAAGTGATTAAGGACGGCAAGGTTGTCGAGGTGAATGCCGCCACAGAGCTAGAAAGGTTTCGCTTCAATCAACTTGGCAGGGATGAGGAGCTGGAATGCGCCGTCACGCCGGGCATGCCCAGCTTTATCTTCACAAGGCCTTTTCTCAAGGAATTTGCCGAAAAAACCGTTCGCTGGCCCGGCCACTGGCAGGGAATCTATACTTTAAGGGAATGCGGGCTGCTGGATGCTGAACCCGTGGATTTTAAAGGTACAAAAATTGTTCCCCGCGAATTTCTCTCCCATATCCTCACTCCGCACCTTCTGCCCAATGTAGGTGAGACGGATGTTTGCGTGATGTACAACAGTCTGGAGGGAATCAAGAACGGGCAAAGAGTCCTGATTGAGTATTTCATGTGGGACGAGGCGGACACGGCCAATAACATTTCCTCGATGATGCGTGCCACGGGCTTTCCGGTTGCCATCACAGCCAGGATGATCGCTAAAGGTGAAATAACCGAGAAGGGCATAGTGGCTCCTGAGGATGGCATCAAAGGGGACCTCTACAACAAATTCATCTCCGAACTGGAAAAAAGGAACATCATTATCCTTGAAACCTGGAAGGAAATCTGAGAAAAACCATTGCTTTAGAAGCAGGAAATCCTCTCCTATCAAAAAATATAAAATTTTCATCTAAATCTATTTTCAAATCTTGTAAATACTCAATTCCTAAGCCTTCAGTTTTA
>JACUUK010000052.1 GCA_014859315.1 Candidatus Aminicenantota bacterium | reverse complement strand
ATTCATTCGGCTAACCCAGGTGAGGTACTGAAAATAAAAAAAGATGGCATTGAAGTATGCTGCGGCCAGGGAAGCGTTTATCTCATCGAATCTCTACATCCAGAAAACAAAAAAGAAATGCCTGCTTATTCATTCTCACTGGGAGCAAACATAAAACCAGGGGATTTGTTATCGTAGTTTAGAAAGCGGGGGCATTATTCTTCTAAGATATAGTAATAAGGATTCAGGGATTTCCCATTGAGCCGGACCTCATAATGCAGGTGAGGCCCTAATGCTTTTCCTGTCTTTCCAATCAATCCAATGGTTTCCCCTCTTTTTATTTTTTGTCCTGGACGGACTAATATTTTACTCAAATGACAGTATACAGTAGTATACCCACCACGATGGCTGATTTTTATGGTCTTTCCGCCGATTTTTTCATTTTTTGTCTGAATAACAACACCATCAGCAGTCGCCAACACAGGATTTCCAAAATGAGTAGCAATATCAATCCCCCAATGGAAAGCCCTCTTTTGTGTAAAAGGGTCTGTCCTCCATCCATAAGGAGATGTCACCCATCCTTTTGTCGGCCAGATTGTGGGAGTAGCTGCAAGCTTTAAGGATTGATCCTCAAAAAAATTTATCAATGTATTTAAATTCTTTTCTACACCATCTGCTTTTTGACTAATATCTTTGATATTGTTTAGAGTAAGATTCTGAGGTATGCTTCCAGCATTAATATATGACTCAGGGCTTCCGCTGCCAATTCCAGGTTCCATGTCTAAAACATCCATAGACTTTAAGCCAGCCATGATATTGAGTTTTTTGGCATATCTCTCGAAGCTATCTATGGTGGCATTGAGTCTGTTTATAGAATCTTCATAAGAAGCAATCTGTTGGCTTTGCTGCTGGTTCTCAGTGTATAGCTCTTTATACTTACGTCTGGTCACATTCATTGTAAAGTAATCCACAAAAAAAGCTGTCATCAACAGAGATAAAAAGACACCTGCAGCAGTTAAATACTTAATCTTCCTTTTTGAGAATGAGAGGGTTTTATGTTTTCCTTTATGATGAGGGACAATTATAATTGATAAAAACTTCTTTTCCATAAATCTTTTACTTGAATATCATAAATAAAAAAACGATGTCAAGAAATTTCTTCTTCTTCTGTAACTTTGAAGACCAAATCATTTTCTCGAACCGGGCCTTCGACTCTTAATCCTATAGATTCACCAACTGAAGCAGATTCGACAGGGCTATGTTCTATCTGCATAGATTGCACCTTCTGGAAGATGTCTGTTGTGTGTCCCTTAATATGAATTGTATCTCCTACCTTGAGTTTTCCTTTGGTAAGTTCTAATACGCCCACATTGATTTTTGAAAAATAATGTGTGATTTTCCCTATTTCTTCCTCCATTTGTGCCTCCTCTTTGAATTAATGATTAAAAATTATCAAAATCTTCGATATTTAGCAAGCCCGTTCTTATCCTTCACACAAATAATATAGAACCCCCATTGACATTCAGAACTTCACCTGTAATATGGCAAGCCAAGGGGGAGGATAAGAAAATGATGGGGCCAGCTATATCTTCTGGAGGAGGAATTCTTTTTAAAGGAATGCTTTCTTCAATTTTTTTTCGATATTCCTTGTCTTTGAAAACTTCTGTACACATATCAGTATCTACCCAGCCTGGAGCAATGCAGTTCACCCTGATGTTATATGGAGCAAGTTCTATTGCAAGAGACTTTGTAAAAGCTATAATGGCTCCTTTTGATGCAGCATAATGAGAATGGAAGGCTTCTCCTCTTATCCCGGCAGTAGAAGAAACATTGATAATTACCCCTTTTCTGGCTTTCTTCATATACGGCACAATTACATTACAGAAATAAAAAACACTGTCCAAGTTTATTTTCATGGTTTCTGACCATACTCTCTCACTCATTTTCCCAATCTCTCCATATGTCCATATCCCTGCATTATTCACCAATACATGTATTTCTCCCCAATCTTTAATGATTTTCTTAACCATATTGTTTATACTGTTTTTGCATGTTACATCCACCTGAAAGGCCAAGCATTTCCTTCCAAGTTCCTCTATAGTTTGCTTCACTTGATCGGCTGCATCATTTCTTCTGAGATAACTTATTGCAACATTACACCCTGCTTTAGCAAACAGAATAGCCGTTGCACGGCCAATGCCTCTCGAGCCGCCAGTAATCAATACCTTAGCACCACTTAAATTAATCATAAGACTTTCTCCTGTAAAAATTTGGAGCAATGATACTTTTGTAAATGATTCTGTTCCTCATGCCTAAAGAAGATATTTTTTGTGGTCCTTTCTTTAATAATCTAAAGATAAACTCTCCATTTCGTCAAATTGATGATATCGATATATTTCATTCACATAAGGAAAAACCTTTTCTTTAAAAATGGAAAAATATTCTTCAGGCGTTGGCAATTTACCAAGTAGAGCTGAAATTGCTGCAAGTTCAGCTGACCCAAGATAAACACGTGCTCCATCGCCCATTCTATTATCGAAGTTTCGAGTGGATGTAGATATTACGTTAGCTTTAGGCCTGACCCTTGCCTGGTTTCCCATACATAGAGAGCATCCAGGAATCTCTGTCCGGGCACCTATGCTTGCATAAATCGAATAGTAACCTTCCCTCATTAACTGTGCCCTATCCATCTTTGTTGGAGGAGCCAACCATACGCGTGTGTTCAAATAGCCAGCT
Source organism: Candidatus Aminicenantota bacterium (assembly GCA_014859315.1). Taxonomy (GTDB): domain Bacteria; phylum Acidobacteriota; class Aminicenantia; order Aminicenantales; family Aminicenantaceae; genus Kmv29. Next base: position 10,395 of record JACUUK010000052.1, on the reverse strand, counting down.
CCTTCAAATATTTTTCCAGCAGCCCGGAAATGACCGATATTTGTCATGCAAGAACCAATAAAGACTTCATCGATTTTATCTCCTGCCACTTCAGATAACAATTTCACATCATCCGGATCATTCGGACAAGCAACGATTGGTTCTTTTATATCTTCAAGGTTTATTTCAAGAATTGATGCATACTCAGCATTTTCATCCCTTTTAAGAAGCACAGGGTTTTCCAGCCAATCTTGACAGGCATCAATTCGCCTTTTAAGTACATCTACATCCTGATATCCATCTTCGATCATCTTCTTCATTAAAGCAATATTACTCTTCAAGTATTTCACCACACTCTCCTTTGAAAGAGCAATCGTCCCTCCTGCTGCTGAACGCTCAGCAGTAGCATCTGTAAGTTCAAACGCCTGTTCGACTGTAATGTCAGGTAATCCTTCCATTTCTAAGATGCATCCATTGAAAACATTTTTCTTTCCTTCTTTTTCTACAGTCAGCAATCCCTGTTTTATGGCAAAATAAGGTATAGCATTAACAGCATCTCTTAACGTGATTCCGGGATTCAATTTTCCTTTAAATCTCACAAGGACTGATTCTGGCATGTCCAAAGGCATAAAACCCAATGTTCCTGCAAATGCTACAAGTCCAGAACCGGCAGGAAAACTCAGCCCTATTGGAAATCTCGTATGTGAATCTCCTGCTGTACCCATTGTATCTGGAATCAGAAGCCTGTTTAGCCATGAATGAATTACGCCATCTCCAGGTTTAAGAGCAACTCCTTTCCTTTCTACGATAAAATGAGAAAGAGACTTGTGCATCTTTACATCAGGCAGCTTAGGATAGGCAGCAGTATGACAAAAGGACTGCATAAATAAATCCGATTGAAACTCCATACACGCAAGCTCTTTTAGTTCATCGGCTGTCATGGTGCCTGTAGTATCTTGAGAGCCAACAGTCATCATTTTGGGCTCACAGGAACTCCCAGGCAGCACTCCTTTTACACCACATGCATGACCGACAATTTTTTGTGCTAATGAATATCCCTGTCCTTCTCTCTGAGAAGGCACTCCAATCTTAGTAAAGCACTCTGCTTCAGGCATTCCTGACTCTTTGCGTGTTTTTTCAGTCAATGATTTTCCGATTATTAAAAAGAGGCGTCCTCCGGCTCGAAATTCATCTTTTATAGTCTTTGGCTTCAACTCGAACGAACTAACTTCTTTCCCGTTCTCACCTATAATCACACCACGCTTAAAATCAATCGTAATTACATCTCCCGTCTGCATATGTGTTACATCGCATGTAATCGGAAGACCACCAGCATCTTCGACCGTATTAAAGAAGATTGGTGCAATTATCCCTCCAATAACAATTCCACCTCGCCTTTTATTTGGGATAAAAGAAATATCTTCTCCAATATGCCACAATAAAGAATTCGTGGCCGACTTTCGGGAAGACCCTGTACCCACCACATCTCCAACAAACACCACCTTATAACCTTCATCCCTGAATCTCTTTATTATCTGAGTTCCACCAGGAAACCTTGTTTCTCCCATAGACAGAGCATGTAAAGGAATATCTGATCGGCTCCAGGCATGTTTTGCTGGAGATAAATCATCTGTATTGATTTCCCCATCAACCTTGAACACTTTACAGATGATTTTATCTGGGAAATCAGGTTTAGATAAAAACCACTCTGCATTAGCCCAAGAAGTGATTACTTCTTTAGCATAAGGGTTTTTTGAGGCCAATTTAAAAACTTTATCAAAAGAATTGTAGACAAGTATGATATTTTTTAGTGCATTGGCTGCATCTTTAGCAAGCTCATTATTTTCTAACAATAAAATCAATGACTCTATATTGTACCCACCAAGCATTGTCCCTAATAAAAAAATTGCCTCTTTTGGACTGACTGCAGTAGAGAAAACTGCCCTTGTGGCTATTTTAAAAAGCCATTCGGCTTTCTTCTTGGCTGCAGGATCTACTCCAGGCGAGACTCTATTCTCCAGCAAATCCAAGAGTAATTCCTTTTTATCTTCTGGTGGATTTTCAAGAAGTCTGCATACTGAAAGTGTTTGCTCTGGATTTAACGGCAGAGGAGGAATCCCTTGTTTTTTTCTCTCGGCTTCATGCTTTAAATATTGCTCTAACATTTCAGTGCTCTCCTCTTTATATTTAGATATCTTTTATAGTGTATAAAAGGTTTAAGAAATTTTGTCAAAATTTTTTCTCTTTATAACCGTTTATGCATTGATTTTAACACTATAAAATTATATTATTTTGGTTCTAATAATATATTATTTTATGGAGGCAATAATAATAATTATGGGTAATACTATTATCGAAAAAGCAAAGGAACATTTTGGTCAACTTGTAGAAGAGCAACTTAATCGTGTAGAAGCAATGAAAAGTGCTCAGTACTGGATCGACTATTCTCAGTTAAAGCCAATTATTATTGGGGTAATAGGCGGTGACGGCATCGGACCTTATATTGCAGCAGAATCCCGCCGATTATTGGAATTTATCCTGCAAGATGAAGTCAGGGAAGGCAAAGTGGAATTCAGAGATGTTGAGGGGCTTACCATTGAAAATCGTGCAGCTCAAAACAAGTCCATCCCAGACGATGTTCTCGAAGAGATAAAGAAATGCCATGTCACTCTGAAAGGTCCTACCACAACACCAAGAAAAGGTGATCCATGGCCTAATATTGAAAGCTGTAATGTAGCTATGAGACGGTATTTAGATCTTTTTGCAAACGTCCGCCCTGTTAAAGTCCCAAAAGAAGGCATTGATTGGATGTTCTTCCGGGAAAACACCGAAGGCGCCTATGTTTTAGGAAGTAAAGGCATCAATGTGACCGAAGATTTAGCATTCGATTTTAAAGTCATCACAAGTCAGGGAGCAGAGAGGATTATACGGCTTGCTTTTGAATATGCGAAAAAGAATAACATCAACAAGGTCACTATCATCACAAAAGCTAATGTGATTAAAACCACTGATGGAAAATTCCTGGAAATCGGCTATAAAATCGCTGAAGAATACCCTGAAATTGAATGCGATGACTGGTATATCGACATCATGACTGCTAAACTCATTGATCCAAACCGCAGAACACAATTCAAGGTTATGGTTCTACCTAATCTGTACGGAGATATCTTGACAGACGAAGCTGCTGAATTTCAAGGTGGTGTTGGAACCGCAGGAAGCGCAAACATCGGAAAACGTTACGCCATGTTCGAAGCCATCCATGGCTCAGCACCCCGCATGGTCAAAGAAGGAAGGGCTCAATACGCTGATCCATGCAGCATGATTCGCGCAGCAGCTATGTTAATAAACCACATCGGATATCCAGAAAAGGCAAAAAAACTTGAAATGGCTTTGGACATTTGTGGAAACTATGAGAAAAAACTTGTTATAACAGGCCGACCAACAGGTTGCACAGGAGCTGAATACGCAGATTACTTAATGAAGACCCTTCAAGATCCAAATCTAAAAGATAAATGGGAACACTACACTCAACAAGCATAAAACTGTACTTGTAATTTTTTGTCCAGTAGCACATGAAATACAATTTAATAACTCATCAAAAAAATATTATTTTAATTAATTGAGTATGCTAATGAATTCATAATTTATAATAAAATTTTTTAGGAGGAAAAATAATGAGAAAAAAGGTCTCAGTGATTGGAGCTGGTCATGTTGGCGAAGTGACTGCCTTTAAAATTGCTGAAAAGGAATTATCAGACGTTGTTTTATTAGATGTTATTGAAGACATGCCTATTGGAAAAGGTTTAGATATGCTTGAAGGTGGCCCTGTAGGAAAATATGATTCCAAGATTATTGGGACAAATTCCTATAAAGATACAGCAAATTCTGATATTGTTGTCATTACAGCTGGCAAACCAAGAACACCTGGGATGAGCCGGGATGAATTAGTAGAATCTAACTTCAATATTGTTAAGCCTGTAACTGAAAGTGTCATTAAACATTCTCCAAACGCCATCCTCATCGTTGTCTCTAACCCACTTGACGCTATGGCTTATACTGCCTATAAAGTCAGTGGCTTCCCCAAAAACAGAGTCGTTGGAATGGCTGGAATCCTTGATACAACACGTTTCTGCTCTTTCATTGCCATGGAATTAAATGTTTCAGTTGAAAACATCCAGGCTCTTGTTCTTGGTGGGCATGGAGATACAATGGTTCCAATCGTCAGATACACCACAATTTCTGGAATCCCACTGACACATTTTCTACCTCAAGATAGAATAGACGAAATCGTAGATCGCACAAGAAAAGGAGGGGGAGAAATCGTCAAATATCTCAAAACAGGAAGCGCCTACTATGCCCCTGCACTTGCTGTTACTGAAATGGTAGAATCCATCATCAAAGATAAAAAGAAAATCCTACCATGTGCTGCTTATCTTGAAGGAGAATACGACATCAATGACTTATATTTCGGAGTCCCTGTCAAATTAGGAACAAACGGTGTGGAAGAAATCATTGAAATAGAACTCACGAACGAAGAAAAAACTGCTATTAAAAACTCTGAACAAGCAGTTCGAAGTGTCATTGATATTTTAAAATTCTGAGGGTAATGGCAGAATACTGCATCGAGACGCCTGTTACAGATGAATTTATAGAAAAACTCAGGGTCGGTGATTACTTGTATATTACAGGTAATCTTTATACAGGCCGAGACTCTGCCCATAAAAAACTGATTGAACTCATCAAGAAAGGAAAAGGATTGCCTTTCGACCTTAAAGGCCAGTTCATTTATTACGTTGGCTCTACGCCTCCACGCCCAGGAAAGCCTATAGGTTCTGCCGGCCCCACAACAAGTTACAGAATGGACTTGTATGCTTCCAAACTCTATTCACTTGGTATCAAAGGAACTATTGGTAAAGGTTGCAGAAGCAAAGAAGTTAAGGAGTCTTTGAAAAAATATAAAGCTGTTTATCTGGCAGCCATTGGAGGGGTTGGAGCACTTATCTCAAAAAGCATAGAAAAAGCCGAGATTATCGCTTATCCTGAATTAGGCCCTGAAGCTATCTACAGATTGAAGGTCAAAGATTTTCCGTCTATTGTTATCAATGATATATATGGCGGTGATTTGTATGAAGAGGGTAAACGTCAATATAAAAATATCTTCACAAAAGGATTAATGTAACGAAAGTACACGAATATCAAGCAAAGCAAATCTTGAGCCGGTTTGGAGTGCAAATTCCAGAGGGTGAAGTTACTGATACTCCAGCCAGATCATTCGAAATTACCCGAATAATAGGCAGAAAAGTAGTTCTGAAAGCTCAGGTACACACTGGTGGCAGGGGAAAAGGCGGAGGAATCCGGTTTGCAAAAACTCCTGAAGAAGCCAGAACCATTGCACAACAAATGATTGGCACGCCTTTTTATCTGGCATCAAGCATGAAAGAGGCGACTGTAAAAGTTGTTTCCCTTGTAAAACAAAAACAAATTGGCCCATCATGAGTATTTTAATTGACGAGACAACTCGCGTAGTTGTTCAAGGAATTACTGGACACGAAGGAACATTTCACACCAATAAAATACTTGAATACGGGACAAAAGTGGTTGCAGGAGTCACGCCTGGAAAAGGAGGCCAAGTTCACCTGAAAATTCCGGTCTTCAACACAGTTATTGAAGCAGTCTATGAAGAAGGAGCAATCATTGCAGAAGGCAAAGGCTCAGCCAGGGAAAAGATTCGGGTACTTGAAGAAGCCGATGTCCTTGTTGCAAAAAGCCCGGCTGATATTGGCCCTAAAGTAAAATAGGCGTTGAGATAATGAGAATAGTGAACAGTAAAGAGTGAGGAGGGAATGGAAGCTTTTTTTGGACTCTGTTCCTTTATTTTTTCCAGTTTTTATAGGGTATAAGGGGTAGGTTTATCGGTTTTATAATCCTGTAAAATGGAAAAATACTTCCTTTTTCAGGGACCAATTTAAGCTTCCAGTAGCGTATGAATCCATAAAGAGATTGTGGTTCAAGAAGCGAAGGAATAAGGTTAGCTCCATCCTGGGCACAAGAGATATAATAATCTCCTTTTTTCACAAGTACTTTTAGGGATTTTGTTTCCACATCTATTTTCACAGGGGGAAGATAGTCATATTCAGAAGGCACAATCTCACTCACCTGGTAAGCTTCGACATCCACAGGACTATCCTGGGTGAAAACATCTACTTTTAAGCGATGCCGTATAAGAAGCTCGGCTATTGTATGATACTTCGCAGGAAGTATATAGCCCAGAGGTCTTGGAACGCTTATTATTGGCTCAACATCGGGAAACCAGTTATTAACTGTTTCCTCAACTACTTTATATTTTGATGGGAAAGGATATGGAGAGATATCAGTCATGGTAAGAATGTCCCCAGCTTTTTTATCCACTTTAAGAATCCCTCTGATAGGCACCTCTGACTTCTCAAACTTTTTAATGGTCAATGTTGACTGCTGTTCATCTCTCACATATTTCATCCTAAGGCGTACAACATCTTCTTCAGAATAAATCTTTGCTTTTTCCAATAAGTCTTTACGCAAGCCCCTCACAAGGGCATTGATTTCTTCCCCATGGCGTGCAATGCTTTGTGCTAAGAAACGCATTCCATAATACTGCCACCTTGTTCTATCTCTAAGCGTTGCGATGTCACGGCGGGAAGACCCTTCCTGGATAAATGATAGTGTCTCATAGATTCCTAAACTATTCCTTCCGTCATTCAAATCAGTTGTACTGTAACGTTTCATTTTTTCTCTATTTTTTAAATCTTCCTGGGGATATGTGACACCGGCAGAGGAATCGATCCCCATTTCCTGCGTGACCAGATACTCATGAAATGTGATTCTTTTGGCCTTCAGACTTTTCTCCACTTCTGGAAGTACTGTGTTTCGGGAAAAATCCTGTATATCATGATGAATATTTATATTGGACACACAACCAATAGACACTTGATAATAATCATCCCCTTTTTCATGCACATCCATTGTTGCCTCTGGCATCCACGTTCTAAAAACATTATGGATTGCCTCCACCTCAAGAGATTCCAGTTTCACGTGGTCACGATTCAAATCAAGGTTCTGCCCGTTGCGACGCTGGTCAAACCAATTGCCATAAGGGTTAGCTTGTGGGATTATAAGAAAATTCATCTTCTTAAGCAAAGGCTTAAGCTCTCCTGTTGACAAGTCTCGTATAAGCCATAAGGCGGCTTCTTTGGCAGATTGCTCGTTACCATGCTGGGAAGCAATCAGTAAAAATGTTGGTTTTTCCCGATTCAGTTTATGCGGACAATCCACGCCTTCTTCTGTGATTATACACAGGTAAATGTCTTTGGCTTCAAAATCTCGTGTCTCCATAGTCCGCCCGATGATTTGAACCGACATTTCTTTAGAAACATAATCAAGCTCACTAAGAAATCTGGTGATAATTTCATGCTGGCTATATTCTGTGAAATTCGTTTGCTCTGCTGGAGTTTTTACGATTGCTGCCTGCGAAAAGATTGTCAAAAATAAAAGAAAAGCACTCATGGATAAAGACGTACGTGATAGATGTTTTAAATACATTTTTATACCTCCCTTTTAAAGAAAGAGTTCTTCTATAATTTTATACATTTGGATGCTAAAACTTCAAAGTTACAACTTGTTCCTGGCCATTACGCAGAATGCGAAACGTAACTTTATCGCCCCAGGTAAATTGAGCAAGATAAATACGCAAGTCGTTTATGTCTGTAAAATTTTTCCCATCTACTGATAAAATAACGTCTCCCTTTTCAAAATCCGCGCGCTCAGCAACTCCGTTCATTGGCTTTTGAGCAATCACCAGGTTCTCGAGTCCCTTAAAACGTTTAAAACTCAGGCCTATCGATGGAAACACAGGTTTCTCTTCTTCTTGAATACCCCATATAAAATTTGCGAGGCTCCTCGAAACCATTACATTCTCTTCACCACTTCCCACAGGCACACAGACAACCGTTGTAAAAGGCATTTGGTTCTTTTCAAAAACACGTCGATTTATCCCTAAATTATAAAGAAAGTGCCCTGAGCCAGCCAGAACAACCATCTGTTTGTTTTCAATCTGTAACGCACGCATGGCATAGAAAGCCATGGCTTCATCCCAGGCAGACTGAGCCCTGTAAAGCCCTTCAAATGCCATTTTCAGCCCTTTTCCTTTCATCTGCGGAGGAAGGTTAGATGATTCAAAAATCGTTTGAATCAAAGTCCTGTGCTCTTTGTTCGAAATATCAGGCTTAGGCAACATATTCTTTTCTTCCTCTGATAGAGCTTCCCATCCTTTCATTCTTATATTTGTGATTATGTCTCTTGGAACATTTAAAGCATAAATAGGTATTTTTTTCTTTTTGGCAAAATCAAATATTTTTTCATAATATCCAAAATTGAAATTCCAACGGATGTACCATTGGATTTCCCTAATAAAATCACCTTTAGTCAGACTCCCACGGCTCCACCTGTTTAAAACTTCCTGACATTCAACAGGAAACATTTCCATGCCAATGCAGATGTTTTTTCCCTCATTAGAAAGTGCTTCAATGATTTTAAACTGGATATCATGCATGGGCATACTATTGTGCGTTTCTCCAACATAAATGAACCGGCTTTTTTTCATTTCAGAAATCATCTTCCAAAAAGAAACAGCTTTCCCTATCTTGGCAGAATAAATCGCTCTTGGAGAAATTGCCATTGTTTTTTCTCTGAGCTTCTTATCTCCAATCTTAAGAAGGTAAACTTTGTTTTGTTTCTCATCGTCAAAAGCTTGTAACACTAAAACCTGTAAAACCAAAATAAAACAAATTAAAAATAGTAGTGACCTTTTCGCCGTCATAAAATATCTCCAGATATCTTTTAAGCTATCTTAATCCTTAAAATTTAAGAATGTCAATTTAAATTGGGTTCACTTCATAAATAAAGAAAATTTTTTTATTTCTTTCTCAATTTATTTGAGGAATAGCCTTCATTTAATATAGAATCAATAAAAAAAGAGCGATTGATGTCAACTATAAACTCAGATTCAAAAAAGTCCATACGCATATTCGCATGGGCTTCGTTCCTTAATGACTTAGGTTCAGATATTATCTATCCTATTTGGCCTTTTTTTGTAACCACAATACTTAAAGCAAACATGGCCACTCTGGGTTTTCTTGACGGACTCGGGGAAGCACTTGTTGCTTTCTCTCAAGCTGCCTCAGGATATTTTTCTGACAGGTTCAAGAAACGAAAAATTTTTATATGGACTGGCTATCTTTGCGGTTCCCTCTCCAGGATTGGATATTCTATCTCTACAATCTGGCCGCACTTAATCCCTTTCAGGGTTTTAGATCGCGCCGGGAAAATCCGGAGTGCTCCCCGGGATGCCATTGTTGCAGACATCTCCACAGACAAAAACAGAGGAAAAAACTTCGGCTTCCTACGTGCTATGGATCATCTTGGTGCTGTATGTGGTATTTGCATCTGCATTGTTTTTTTTAAATTACTCGGATACCGATTTCTTTTTGCCATAGCTGCTATTCCTTCATTAGCAAGTGCTCTGCTTATATTTTTGTTTATTCATGAGAAAAGACCAATGCAAGCTAAAACCTATAAGGTAATCACTCTTAAAGACTTCGATAAAAACTTCAGACTGTTCCTTATATTGAGCGCAATATATTCCTTAGGAGCTTTCAGTTATTCGTTTCTTTTGATCTATGCCAAAGTATTCGGCTTTAAAGTTACTTTCGCTCCTGTTCTATATTTAATATTCACGGCTTCTGCATCTATTTTTTCCATTCCTTTTGGCAAGCTCTCAGATAAAATAGGAAGGAAGCCAGTTCTTTTGATTTCCTATCTATTTTGGGCTACAGTATGTATCAGCATCATTTTCTTCCAGAAATACTTTATGGTTTTTTTAACTTTCATCCTTTACGGTGCACATAAAGGCGCCATTGAGCCAGTGCAGAGAAGCTTTGTAAGTGAACTTTCACCTGCGGAATTCCGAGCCAGCAGCCTTGGCGGATTCCAGATGGTTGTCGGATTATGCGCTCTTCCTGCTTCGTTCATCGCTGGTGTCCTTTGGGAAGAGATAAGCATGCAAGCCCCATTCTATTTTTCCCTTTTCCTCACTTTTATATCAGGCATAATGCTTTTTTTTGTAAAAAAACGTAAGTTTGAATCTTAATAAATTTAATTTGCAGTGTTTTTTAGTATTAATAAGTTCTTAGGATGAAGATAAAATTAAGGTTAAAGAAATATAAAATTACATAAGCTTAAATTCAGGTATCTGATCCATTTTTTAAGGCCAACTTTCCCTTTTTCTTCTGCAAATAAGGCGGGATACCTGGTTTTAACATTTCGTAAATATCAGAAGGCGAGACTTTGTTTTTCTTTGCAATATCCTGGACCAGTTGGCTTTGC
>JACUUK010000187.1 GCA_014859315.1 Candidatus Aminicenantota bacterium | reverse complement strand
CTCTTTCCCCACTTTCCATGTCCGAAAATAAATCTCCCAGCTCTTGGGCGTTTTGGATAAATGTACTTACTAAGTCAACCTCGGATTCACTATGCAATTCGTCGTTATCGAAATCGTATGCGTGGCTACCAGAAATTACATTCATTAACTGCCTGCCTGTCATAATGCGCGTCAGAAATGATATAGTGAAATCAGTGTATTTCTTGCTCTTTATATTGCGTATTTCAAAGTTAAGCGTTTTTCGCACCCACTCTTCATGGGACTTTTTTATGTTCTGCAGCCTTTCCGATGTGTAATATATTGGATTGTCATCAACAATTTTGTGGTGATTGCGTGATAGCAAAATCAGATTATCATACTCGTCAAGCTCAACTTCAGAAAGGCTCGCGTTGTATCGAGGCCCTCGAGGAGTTCTTGTGCAGATATGACACTCCTCTCCAATAATTGACTCATCGCTTACACTGGTAAAGTCTGAAACGAGTTCAATTTTGCTTATGGCGCAAAGATTACCTGATTTTGCCCACAGACGTTTGCGAGTTTTATCAGAGATTGACATCTTCTCGTACACCTAACGCTAAGGATTAACCGCCAGGAACGCGTAGCATTTCCCGATGGGACTTCTTGCTGTAATTAAGCGTTATCGTTGTCGCCTATTCAACTATTTTCTCTGAGCGATCTCACGACACTCTCGCCTCAAGTCTTCGACGATCTTCAATTTGGACGGATTGTGCTTAAGATTTAGCAGCGGTTTGATTGAACGGATCAACAGCTCCTCCACTTTATCGGCTTCGGCAGCTGGAAGCTGCCTCCATGCTACCATCAGGTGATCAGCTGCCCATTTAGTAATCCTTCGCCTATCCCCGAGACTAAACCTGAAATTCTGTTCGCTTCCGGAATACCTGGATAAGGGAGCCTGGCGAGATTCGCTGAATAATATAAAAAAGATGCTCCTCAAGGATATGGCTTTATTTTCCCAAAGAAGCCCGGGGAGTTATGGTATAATGAGCAAAATGAAAATACCGGCGAAGAAACGGCTCTTTTGGTATCTCAAAGACGGGCAGGAGTTTGACCTCGATAATCCATGCCATGCGGATATGTATGTCCAACAGCTTCTCTCTCAGGGAAGAGTTGAGGACATCAGGGAGATGCTGAGAGTTCTTTCGCCTGAGTCTTTTCTTGCGTCCTTCAGGCGGATCAAGAAATATTTGCCTAAAGAAGTCAGAAAATTTTGGGAGGACGGGCTTGGAAGTGCTGACGGATATCCAAAAGGAAATCCTCACCTATCTTAGGGATATCCCTGAACTCGATGCCTTCTGTCTAACTGGAGGAACGGCTCTATCCAGGTTCTACCTTGGTCACAGAAAAAGCAACGATCTGGATTTTTTCACCTCTGAAGAAGAGCTTATCCAGCCGTTCAGCCTCAAAATCGAAGAGGCCCTCAAAAAAGCAGGGTGCAATGTTGAGCGAAGGCGGGGATTCCGTTCATTTATTGAATTGGCTGTGAGCGCACACTCAGAATCGACAATTATTCACCTTGCTCTCGATTCTCCCCATAGGCTCGACTCGATAATCATGACCGAAGAATTCCCCGGATTAAGAATTGACAGCCTCAGGGATATCGCCGCCAATAAACTTCTTGCCCTTTTTGGCCGGGCTGCATTGAGAGATTTTGTCGATGTCCTTTTTCTGATCAGGGAGAAGTTTAAAAAAAATGAACTCATTCTGATGGCGAAAAAAAAAGATCCCGGCTTCGATCTTTATTGGTTGGCCACAGCTTTTGAACGCGTCCGCGAATTTTCTGCGGACTCTCCGGAAATGCTCCTTCTCGTGAAGCCCTGCTCGATAGAAATCTTATCGGCCTTTTTTGACGAGTGGAGGAGAGAAATCTTTCTGGAGATTACAAAAAAGTAATCCGATCCCCGGTATTCTCCCCTTAAGGTTGAGGAATTTCTTTTTCCGCAGTAAGCGGCCTTCTCAGGAAATAAATAACGGCACTATTTCACGTCGTGTTGTTTGAACCAGGCAAGCACGCGGTTTAGGAGATCGATCTGGTGGGCATACTCTCCTATACCGTGGGGTTCTCTCGGATAAACGACCATCTCGACCGGGGCGCCGTAATGTTTTAGGGCGGAATAAAACTCATAGGCCTGAGAGATGGGG
>JACUUK010000186.1 GCA_014859315.1 Candidatus Aminicenantota bacterium | reverse complement strand
TCTTCTATTCTAAAGATTGAGCTAATATCTCTGATGTATGAAAAATTCGAAAGGATTTTTTTTCTTTTGTTAAATATGACCTCAATTGAAAAAGGCACGCGGGGCAGTCTGTAGCAATAATTGATGCACTGCTTTCCAAGATTTTATGTTTCTTTTTTCCCCATATGGCAGCCGAAACTTCTGGGTTTTTAATCGAAAAAACTCCGCAAAATCCACAACATGTATAAGGCTCTTTCTCTTCTTTTAGATTGAAGCCTAAACCTGTAAGAATTTTCCTGGGTTCTTCCTTTAATTTCAGTTCATTTAAATAATGACATGAGTAATGATAGAAGAGGTCTTCTTTTTTTGATGTTGAAGAAATGCTTGGGAAAAATCCATTTTTTGCCATGAATTCAGTAAAATCATAAATATTCTTTGTCAATGGGGAAAAATTTGGATTTAACATAGGGTAGAATTTTTTCAGCATTGAATTCCCAGTAGGGCATACAGTAAGGATGTAATCAGGATTTTCCTTGCTGAAGGAGCTCATGTTTTTAAAAGCCAGTTTTCGAGCGTCCTTTTGGAGGCCCATATGCAGGCTTGGAGCACCACAGCATACTTGGTCAGTAGGAGATAAAACGTGAAATCCGTAATGAGATAATGTGCGAAAAACAGAATCCTGAATTTCAGGGAAGAAATATTTTACCAGGCATCCATGGAAAAGGTAAATTTTTTTACCATTTTTAATTTCTGGGAAGGGAGATTTTTTAATTTTTAATGCTGGTATCGATTTTCCTTTTGCCAATGGAACAGGAATTTTTTTGAAATATCCACCTTCAAGGAAAGGTTTTTGGATGAAGGAAAGAATTTTTGTGCCTGATTCTGTAAGACCTTTCTTTGGAATGAAGCTTGACGCTATGCGCTCCCAAAGTTTTGGCCCTTTTATGTGCTTAAGCTGTAAGATAAGTTCTCCAGTTGGAATTCCTACTGGACAAAATTCCTCACATTTTTTACAGTCTGCACAGAAATCAACGAGAGAAGCTGCTTCCTTGAAAGATCTTGTTACAGCAGTCAGTAGTATGCCTATTCCTCCAGAATAGACTCGCCCGCCGTAAACGTGTCCGCCCAAAGATTGAAAAACAGGGCATACAAACATGCATCCACCGCATTTCAGGCATGCAAGAGTTTTAGAGAAGTTCTCGTCTTTTGATAATGCAAGACGGCCGTTGTCAAGAATAATGATGTGAACTTCTTTGGGGCCATGAGCTCCTACAATTAGTTCTTTTTCTATGTCTGTAGTGCGGCTGGGTCCTGTGATAAAAGAAACATACGCAGTCAATTTATGGCCGGATGAAGCCATAACCAGTGCTTTTATTAATGTAGATGCTTGTTCCATGGTTTCGACAAACTTCTCTGTTGTTACCAGCGCGATATGTACAGGTGGGCAAGAAGTGACAAGCCGGGCGTTTCCTTCGTTGCTAACGATAACAATTGTGCCGGATTCGGCAATTGCGAGGTTAGTTCCTGAGATTCCAATGTCAGCTTTAAGGAAATATTCCCGAAGTTCTTCTCTGGCAAAATTAACGATCTCTTTGGCATCAGGAGGCACATAGCAGTGAAAATGCCTGCTAAGAAGCTCGGCAATCTCTTCTTTTGTCTTATGGAGAGCAGGGGCAGTAATATGAGAAGGCCTTTCTTTGGCAAGCTGAATAATCCATTCTCCAAGATCTGTTTCCACAACCTTGAATCCCTTTTGTTCTAAAAAATGATTGAGTTCTATCTCTTCGCTCACCATGGATTTAGATTTGATAATAAGACGGGCTTTTTTTGACATGGCTATATTTTCAACTATTTTAAGAGCTTCTTTAGCAGTTGGAGCGAAATATACTTTAGCCCCTGCGTTTTCTGCTTCTTTTGTAAACTTCTGGATGAGTTGAGGCAAGTGATTTAAGCACTCGTCTTTGATGGCTTTTGCCTTTTGTTTGTATAAGTCCCAGGGGATCTCTTCTTTTGTAGAGTTGAAATTTTTAAAGTGGTGAGAAGATGTCCTTTCTAATGCTTTTTGGAGAGTGGAATTATGGAGTGCTTTTTTTACTTTTTTTTTCTGCCGTATCCACGAAAACAATCATTCCTCCTCTTCCATCTTCTCGAGATATGTTTGGGGTTCTACCAGTATTTCTCT
>JACUUK010000051.1 GCA_014859315.1 Candidatus Aminicenantota bacterium | reverse complement strand
TAAAATGTAACCGAACTTCAATATAGTCGGTCTGATTATTTTCTTCCAGCCAAAACTATTGGGTAAGACTGCATCTGAGCCAGCATCAAAATATCTTTTATGAATTTTCGTTATCAATTCTGGCCTTTCTAAATTCCACGATTCAGGGCAGGTTCCCTGAGGAAAACCATGTCTTATGAGTTCTGTACCTATGCCTCCATCAAGGAGAATAATCCGCTCGTTGATCAATTCAAGAATCGAAGAAGCCATTTATTTTCTCTTTATTGATATTTGAGTCTATTTTATATTTTTTAGCATATCACTCATTTAATTCATATCCTATATAGATCTGTGTTAAAATTGTTATTGTTTTAATGTATCTTTTCTTTTAGGGAAGTTTAAGAAAATGAAATGGAACTTTATTTTGTATAGAGCAAAAAACGTTTTTATAAAAATTTTACAGCTAAATCGCCATGCAAAACCGGAAGAAATTGCCGCATTATTTGTATTCTTAGCATCGAGCGAGGCTTCTTATATTACAGGACAGGCGATATCGATCGACGGCGGAGAAACAGCAGGTCAATGCTTGAAGGCTCTCTGGAAAACATCTTAATATAACGCCCTATAATCATAGGAGGGAATTAAATGAATTTTGATAAAAGAATAACAGATCTTCTTTCTTTAGAAGGAAAAGTTGCGATGGTAACAGGGGCAGCCTCAGGAATAGGGCTTGGAACAGCAATACGACTTGCTGAAGTGGGGGCAAATATCGTTTTGCTTGACATCGATGAATCAAAAGGAATAGAAGCAGCAGATAAAATAAGAAACATTGGCCAGAAGGCTGAATTTTTTCGATGCGACGTTACTTCAAATCATGATTGTAAAAAAACAACAGAAAGTGCTGTTAAAGAATTTGTTGTGGATTTTAATGCTGCGAGAGTTCCAGTCAAAGATATAAATAAATCATTACGCAAACACGCAATCTTTGGAGGGAAAGACTTGTCTGGTGATTTTCCGGAATTGGGAAATTGCGCTTTGTATTGTGTAACAGAAATCCACACAAAAAAAGAAATCGACAGATTGGTTCAAGTATTGAGTGATCTACTGGAGAGAACGGAAATATAATAAAAAAGGACAGTATTAAAATGAAAACAACTAAATTTAGAAAATTTCATCAGGCAAAATGGGATGAACCCATCATTTTTGAGTTAAGCAAAGAAGGAGAAAGAGGACTTTTAATACCTGAAGCAGAGAAAGAAATTGAAGAGTCTATTGGAGATGGGATCTCTGTTTTGCCAGAGAACATGATAAGAAAGGAAGCACCGAGGCTCCCAGAGATATCACAAATGAGAGTATTAAAACATTACCTCCGTTTATCGCAGCAATGCCTGGGAGCAGATTTAAACGTGGATATAGGACAGGGGACATGTACAATGAAATACAGTCCAAAAATTAATGAGGTTTTGAGCCGTTCCTCTAAAGTAACAGGGCTCCACCCACTCCAGGATGAAAGCACAGTCCAGGGTGCGCTGGAAATTATATATAAAATGGATACATTCCTGAGAGAAATTTCAGGTTTAAGCCAATTTTCACTCCAGCCCGGAGGAGGTTCATCAGCTATTTTTGCCATGGCTTCAATCATTCGGGCTTATCATGAGGCGAATGGAGAAGCAGAACAAAGAGATGAGATGGTTACAACCATATTCTCCCATCCCTCTAATGCAGCAGCAGCTTCAAAAGGTTATAGAATAATTACAATTTATCAAGATAAAGACGGGCTGCCTGATGTTGAAGCTCTTAAAAAAGCAGTTTCCAAGCGGACTGCAGGGTTATTGATTACAAATCCTGAAGATACAGGAATTTTCAATCCCAGAATAACAGAATTTACGAGAATTATTCACGATGTGGGAGGACTCTGTGGATATGACCAGGCCAATGCCAATGGAATATTAGGAGTTATACGTGCCAAAGAATTTGATTTTGACCTATGTTTCTTTAATCTTCACAAAACATTCTCATCTCCACATGGATGCGGAGGCCCAGCAGTTGGAGCACTTGGAGTAACAGAAGGGCTAATAAACTATCTTCCTGTTCCAATAATTGGGTTTGACGGTGAAAAATATTTTTTGAATTACAACCTTCCCAGGACTATTGGTAAAGTCAGAGGATTCCTTGGGGTTTTCCCAGTTATTTTAAGGGCTTATGCATGGATAATGAGTTTAGGGGCTGTAGGACTTAAAGAAGCCGCAAATATTGCTGTTTTAAACAATAACTACATTTTAAATAAAGTAAAGCAAATTCATGGTGCAAGTGCCCCTTATGCAAAAGGGAGGCACAGAATTGAACAGGTAAGGTATAGCTGGGAGAAACTCACTGAAGAAACAGGAGTTTCAACAGAAGAAATAAGTTGCAGAATGGCCGATTTCGGCTTCCATTTATGGTCTAGCCATCATCCATTCATTGTGCCTCAACCGTTCACAATTGAGCCAACAGAGTCGTATTCAAAAGATGAAATTGATGAATACATTTCTGCATTGAATGAAGTCGCAAAAGAAGCATATGAAAATCCTGAAAAAGTTAAAAATGCACCTCATAACAGTGTCGTACACAAGATTGATAACAGCACATTGGATAACCCCGAAAAATGGGCAATTACATGGAGAGCTTACTTAAAAAAATATAAAAAATAGAGGGGCATCGAAATAGTTATCCAGGATCTTTTTTTTACAACCATCGTCTGATCCCAAAGTGCCTCGGGAAGGGCACGAGATTGCCACGTCGCTTCGCTCCTCGCAACGACGTCTTGACTACGGCAACCCCCAAGTGTGGCTTTGCCCGCATCTGCTGTCCTTCGTGTGGGGAAGAACCCATCAGCCCGGAGATAGCGGAGAAGATCGCAGGCTGACAAGCCTCCCCCGGCTCAGGTGGCTTATCAGGAACTCTTGATGGCCGTCGAGGCCAGCGGTGAATATTTTTCGTGATCTTCTATTGGACTATGAGGAAAGGTCTGGGTGATTTCGTGCGCTTTTGAGCGTCCCTGCAGCTTTTTGGTCCGCCACGAGCAGTTTCCGGCTCTTCTTGACATATCTTCGAGCCGTAATTTATACTTACTCGCGATGGTTGGATGGGAAAATCGACACAAAGAAGCTCCCTGGGCCACCCCAGCCGAAAAGCAATTTCTTATATTATAATCGATTAATCTATTTTTAAGGGAGAAAAAAATGAACATAGCTACTATCCGCATTCCTGAGGATAAAAAGAACATCCTAAAAGCTATTTCCACTATGGAAAACAAAAAATTGAATGAGGTTGTTGTTGAACTGATAGATGAATACATTGAAAGGCACAATGAAACGCTAGAGCTGCTTTCTATTCCTGGTTTTTACGAAATTCTAACAAGTTCTTCAAAAGAGTTCAGGAAGGGAAAGGGAGTTAAGGTTAGGGATGCAAAAAAAGAATTGGAGCGCTGAGCTTTCTAAGTATATCCTTAAACATCTGGAGAATTTGGATAAAAAAACGACTAAACGGATACTTGAAACTCTTGAGGAACTCGGAAAAGCAGAAAATCCACTTCTTTATAAAGATGTCAGGCCCTTGATCGGAAAATTGAGAGGATTTTATAGACTACGAGTGGGAGAACATAGAATAATCTTTTGAACTTGATAGAAAAAATAAACGTATTGGGATTCATTTTCATTCATAATTTCTGAAAAGATTCCTTAAGAAAAACATTTAAAAAAAACTGTGCTATAATTTAATCAGTCGATAGATTTCTTATGAGAAATTATAGGGTGTTTTTTTTCATCTTGCTTTTTGTTTTTATTTATCAGCTCAGTTACTCTCAAGGTCAGCAAATCCGGACTTTCCAAATCAAGGTTGTTGCTGATGAGGAGTTTCGCAGCGTATCGGATTGGCACTTGGAGATCAAGCGTCTGGTTGCCAATTCTTCCCGAGTATTCGAAAAGGCTTTTGGGATAAGATTTGAAATTAAGACTATTGAGGCTTGGGTCTCAGATAATTCCCAGAATTCCATGCCCGATTTGTTGAATGACCTGAGGAGAAAGATTCCGCAACAAGATTGCGATGTCGTCCTTGGATTTACCGAACAACCCTATCTAGAGAAGGAACTAGGAGGAATCGCATCCTATCTAAAATGTTATGCCTTGGTAAAAAAAATGAAGTCTTCTTCTGTGATGACAAGGATGATCGTACATGAGTTCTGTCATCTGTTTGGTGCTGTTGACTTAAACGAAGAGGGCTCGATCATGGATAAAAAGAATCCAGGGTCTAAATTTGATGAGTTTACGGCTCAAATCATCCGAATAAACAAAAACAGAATTTTCAGTGTTTATCATTTCCCTATTTCCGGCAAAAACATGGATGAAACTATTGCTCTTTGCAACGGGAGGAAGAAATTATGTCGAGGAGAAGAGGAGATCCATATCCTGCTGGCTTCGATCTACCTTGAGAAAGAAGATTATAACGCCATGATGGAAGAATGCCTCGAGGCTCTAAAGATAAATCCTGATCTTCCCGATGCTTATCATCATCTTGGGATTGCTTACCGGAGAAAAGGCCAGCTCGATCAAGCCATTGAACAATACCAAAAGATGCTGCGGCTTCAACCCGATCTTCCAGAGGTGCACTATAATCTGGGCATTGCCTATATTAAGAAGGAGATGTTTGATGAGGCGATCGAGGAGTACCAGAAAGCCATCGAGCTCAATCCTTTCTATGGAAAGGCGTATGCCAATCTTGGATTTGTCTATCTCCAAATGGAGATGGCTGATCAGGCCATCGAGTTGAGCCAAAAAGCGCTGGATATCTATCCGGAGTTGGCAGAGGCTATGTCGACCCTGGGAGCGGCTCACATTCTGAAGGAGAATTATTCTGAGGCTGAAGATTACTCGAGGAAAGCACTGCAGCTCGATCCCAAACTCTCGGGAGCACATAACAATCTCGGTACTATCTTTATGATCAAAAACATGAGTGAGCATGCAATTGAAGAATACAGGAAGGCTTTGGAGCTGAATCCTCAATATGCCCAGGGCCACTATAATCTAGGCCGTGTCTATTTGCTGGAGAATAAGATCGATCAGGCAATTGGGCATTTCAGGGAGGCGATTCGACTCAAACCCGGTTATCTCAAAGCCCTTTCCAATTTAGCTTCGGCTTATTTAGAGAAAGATATGTGGGATGAAGCAGTCAAGGAATGTCAGAGAGTGCTTTCGATCGACCCTGATTATGCAACGGCATATGTCAATTTAGGCCTGGCCTACATGAAAAAAGAGATGAACAGGGAAGCTAAGGAGGCTTATCAAAAAGCTATTGTCATAGATGAGTCTATCCCCCAGCCCCACAATAATTTAGGAATTTTGTATGAGAAAGAAGAAAATTTTGATGCGGCAATAAGAGAGTATCAGATTGCCTTATCCTTGAAGCCTCGATATCTGCAGGCTCACCTTAATATGGGAAATTTATTTTTTAAAAAGAATGAATTTCAAACAGCAATTACTCATTACGAGGAAGTGATAAAGATCAATCCCCAACATGCTCAAGCCCACAACAATCTGGCTGTGGTTTATTACTACCAGGAAGAGTTTGAGAAGGCCTGGGAGCACCTGATAAAGGCAGAAGAGGCCGGCCTTCAGGTTCACCCCGATTTTAAAAAAGAACTAAAAAAGAAGCTAAAGAAATAAACGGGGTCAGGCCATCCTTCTGCCATAACATTTGGTGAGAAAGTTTTTACATTTTTTTGACATTTCGATATTCACATTCGATATAATTGAATCCGGGGAGTGAAGCAATATCAGAGGAATTGTTTGTCATGAAAAATCTCATGCAGGGGATATTTGCTCGAAAAAAAATTATTCTCATTTTCCTTTTAGCCATCTTGCTCCCCTCTCTTGTTGTTGGCTATCTCAGCTTCAGAACCTTTTCTGAGAGACAGAAAGCAGGATGAGTGGTTTGGTGAATACTTAAAACTGCAAAGAATGAAGACTCCCACTCCTCTGATAACTGATATTAAGGATGGCTATTCTTAGGTGCTTCAAAAACACCTTGATCCAATAAGGGAACAAATAAGAAATCCCGATGAAGATATCTTGATGAAGATATCCTGAAAGTTAGGTTCATGGCATATTGCGAGAACGTGAGATGGAAGCTTTGGATTGGATTGATTCGAATTGCTGATGAAATTTTTTTAACTATGGGGATTGAGAATGGATTGACCCTTTTCCCTCCCGCTGATAGGCCAAACTTATACTCAAAACTTGAGGGTGACTTATCAAATAAAGTGGGAACAGACATACGCATCCTAAACGTACAGAAGCCTTATTATGGTCCTAGGGGTTGGATTCTTTTTGATAAAAGGCTAATTGTATCGGCTAATATGATAGAAGCCAAGGGGAAGGTTGATGTCGTAAAAACATCATAATTGAAAATGCCTTAAAAATTCCTTACCAACAGGGTAAACTACCTATTTTCTATGCTTTCTCTTCTTTGAGTGATAGCTACACACGGTAGAAGTCACAGGTTCAAATCCTTTTTCTAAAGAAGGAATGCTCCCAGAGGGAGAAAATCACATTATGCCCTTTCGAGGGTTTAAGTGATTTTGTAAGAACAATGTGGGTAATTTCTGCTCTTGACAATTTAAATCTAAGGAGTTTTGACTCTTGGGAAGGGGAAGTGATTTTTTGACTCACGATCCTATGGTTACATTTTTAATGATTTAACAATGACGGTTTCGGTTACCTGGTTAAATGATTTGACACGTATTGTGCACGAATGTTATTGAAAAACAATCGCTTCAAAAATGAAAATGTCAGCTCCATATCTCCAGGCATTCCGTGACAAGCCAGCTTTCAGGCATGCTTGTTGTAGAAAAGTTTCCCTGTTCCAATGGTTTTCAACAGGGACTTGTGGGAGAAGAACCCCTCTTTTGTCGCCTTTGCATATGAGCAAGCCATGCTTTCCAACTATAATGCTTCGAGGATTATTGATTTTTTTTAATGGCGACAGCACAGAAATTTCGATTTCTAAATCATTAAGCTCATCCAAAGAGACTGGGTTAAAGCGAACATCCCTGGTGGCGGCGTAAATGGATGCCTGAATTACTGTTTGGCATAAAGGAAGTATTGGGTCGAGGTACCCGATGCACCCTCGTAAACGACCGTGTTTTTTGAGTGTTACAAACGCTCCTCGTTTTACTAATAAGCGGGCATTTTCTGATGTGCAGTCGACAACTTTTCCTTCAGTGATAAAAGAGTAGATGGCTGAGCGGGCGATGTGCAGGAGCTCATCTTTTTCTTCGTCAGCAAGCAAAAATTCTAAGTTTGATGACTGAAAATAAAGGGCGGCAGCAAAATACCCGACAACCTGGGATTCAGGGCCTCCGGTGGCAGATGAATCTGCATAATAGAGCGCTTTTACAAGAGCTTGTTCTTGATTTTTAGCGTAAAGCAACGTCGCAGCAACAGGCCCACCGCCGCACATGATGTTTTCCCTTTGTTCAAGTTTGCGAATGAGCGTCTCGACCTTTAGCTCTTCAACAAGAGAAATCGTTATCCTGTCGATATCATTGGCTTTTTTCTTAGGATAAAAATGCGATAAATCTGTTGATACAACTATTAAAGCGTTCTTATTTTTCAGTGTTTTTTGGAGGGCATTTGAAAGAGTGTAAATTGTTTTTTTCTGGGGATAGCCCATGATAATCGGAACGATTTTTGCTTTCGGGAGTGTTTTTTGGATGAAGGGGATTTGAACCTCAATCGAATGTTCCTTCTGATGAGCTTGAGGAATGTATTTGTATCCAGAAGCGCGGGAGATTTCCTTAGCAAGAGATTCGTCTATTGGAACTCTCCCTAAAGGTGTTTCGTATCCACCGTGAGTGTAAATAGAACACCCCTGGAACCCGAAATAATGGCTTGGCCCAATGATTATAACAGATTCATAATCTTTCCCTTGAATCAATTTGTAAGCATAAGCAGCTACATGTGCTGAATAAACATAGCCTGCGTGAGGGACAATTATAGCTTTAATGCCTTCTTTTGGAGCTGTAGGGTTTGCTTTTTTAAGCCAGAGACTGATTTCATTTGAGAGATCTACAGCTTTAGCAGAATAAAATCTTCCGGCGCAAACAGATTTTCGTATGCCCTGGGCCCAGGAAAGCGTGGCGATGAAAAGGATGAGGGTTAAAGCTAAAAATGAGCTCGCCTTCATTATTTTAAGAAATCCCTCGGTAGTAACACCAAACAAAATATAATGGTTAGGGGGAAAAAAATCAAATGAAGAATGTTATTAATATAAAATTGTTTTTTTAAAATTCAACTTGAAATAATTTGCTTTTTTATTTATCTTAATTATGAAATAAGAAAGGAAGGTGTAATGAAAGATTTCTTTAAATCCCTTTTTGCTGTTGTCGTTTTTTCTTCGGCCTTCTTGATTGGTTATTATTTGGGGCAAGAAAAAGTAGTCTCTAAAATTCCAGATTTTCAACAAGGCGAAGAGGAAAAACCATAAACCAAAAAACTTCTTTTTGTCTTTCCTCATGTTGATTGAAATACTTCCTTTTTGTTTTCCCCTGATTAACCCTCTTAATTGTCTATTTCGTGGGGGTAAGCCGACATTTTATTGACTAATATACAAATGATGGCTATAATAAATTTTGAAGTTCATGAAATAGATAGGTTTAATCGAGGTCGTCAATGGCTTGGAGCATATATGGTATCTTAATCGTTTTTGGAATATTCATTATTCTTTTTATTTTGAATCCAAACCTTTCTTGTTTCGGAAGAAAGATTCGGTCTCCACTTTATCCGCTTTTCCGGAAGAAAAAACAAAAGGAAGACAAGACAGAAGATTATGGGTTTTATCTTGTTGATGACAGTCCTGCGAAAAAGTCGAATAAGAAAAAATGAAGACAGGAAAAGTTGATGTCCGTGCTAAATTCAATACAATTATAATCAATTTGTAGGATGTCGCGTGCGGCTGCAAATAAGTATCAGCCTTGCCTTTCTTTTTTTGCTGTGTTGCCGGCCTGTTCCCCTTCATATTTCTCCCCTGCCTTCCAAGATAGAATATATAGAGGGATATGCCTCCTTGAGAGTTTCCGCAAGCGGGGAGTCTTCCCGGTCTAAATTTGCATTCTTGTTCCATCTGCCTCACCAGGCACATATTGACGTATCCGATATTCTTGGGAGAACGATCTATCAAATTATTATGAATAAAACCAATGCTTTCTTGGTAGTCCCATCTAAAAAAGTCTATTGGCAAGGCAGCGAAGAAGAAATCATAGAGAGACTTCTCGGTTTTCGTCTATCACTCGGTGAGATAATAGGGCTTTTAACAGGAAAGTGGCATGAAGCATCGCAGGAAGAAAAGGAGTTGAACGGCTGGGTTTTGAAAAAAGATAAAAAGGGCCGGATAAAAAGAGGGCAAAGAGGAGGCCTTACTTTTGAAGTCGTTGAATTTATCGAGGATACGCCCTTTGCTTATACTTTGATATTTAAGCAGCAATTAAATGAGGGACGATTAAAGATTTTAAAGATTGGATTAAACCGACCGGTTAAGAAAGAGGCGTTTATGACGGATTTTTTAAAACATTTTGAGCAGAAGCAATGGGCAGAAATTCAAGAGTTACTTGAACATGAGGATTAAATCTTTTGCCAAGATAAACCTTGGATTAGAAGTCTTAAGAAAAAGGGAAGATAACTATCATGATATCCGGACCCTTTTTCAATCTATCGACTTATATGATCTCCTGAAGGTAGAAAAGACTTCTCAGGGAGACCTTTTTCTTGATGGAAGCGACAATACAATTTCTTGGGGGGAAGATAACCTTATTTTTAAAGCTGCATCTCTTTTGAAGGAACGGTTTGGCGTTCCATGGGGAGCGAGGATCAGTGTGGACAAAAGAATTCCTGCAGGAAAGGGGTTAGGAGGAGGAAGTAGCAATGCTGCCATGACGCTTTATGCCTTAAATGAGCTTTGGGGCATTCGGCTTGACAATCGGAATTTAATGGATCTTGGTAGAGAATTGGGGGCAGATATTCCCTACTTTCTTGAAGGAGGATTGTGTTTGGGTGTTGAACGAGGGGATCTTATTATTCCCTTAAATGACGTTCGACCTTTTCTTTGCCTTTTGGTCTTGCCGGAATTTTCTATCTTAACTTCTTCAATATACCAACGAGTTGACTTATCCTTGACTTCAAGCGATAAAGCAAGTAAAATTATCAAGTTTTTAGGCAGCCGTGATTTTAGCTTGCTGGAAAACGAATTAGAAGAGACGGTTTTTAGTTTATACCCTCAGATAAAAGAAATTAAAAGCATTCTACAGAATGTGGGTTCTGAGCTGTCTTTAGTAAGTGGAACAGGAGCTGCTGTTTTCGGGCTTTTTTTTGAAAAAGAGAGAGCAATGAAAGGTTTAAAAAAATTGAAAAGGAATTATTCATCGCTTCTCGTAGAGCCTATATCGCGAGAGTGCTACTGGAACAGCATAAAATCTGGGGTGTAGCCAAGCGGTAAGGCAGCGGACTTTGGATCCGCCATCCGGAGGTTCGAATCCTCCCGCCCCAGCCAGATTGTTAAAGGAGCTTCCCTTTGGAGCTCCCAAACAAGGAGGAGCATGAATGAAAAGAGAGAAACCAATGAAAGTGTTTGCAGGAACTTCAAATCCAGCTCTTGCAAAAGAGATTGTGGACTACTTAGATGTTGATTTAGGGAAGTCTGTCTTAGACCAGTTCAATGATGGAGAGATTCACTTTTACATCGATGAAAATGTCCGCGGTGAAGACGTTTTTGTCATCCAATCAGGAGCCAATGATGCCAATTTTTATCTTATGGAGCTCTTCATCATGATAGACGCTTTTAAAAGGGCTTCTGCTGAAAGGATAACTGCGGTTGTCCCTTATTACTGCTATGCTCGTCAAGATTGGAAAGACCGGCCTCGGGTCCCTATTTCTGCACGGCTTGTTGCTGATTTACTGGAGAAAGCTGGGGCTAACAGGGTTTTAACAATGGATCTCCATTCTCCTCAAATCCAAGGGTTTTTTTCAGTACCAGTGGATAATCTGATGGCTGCACCGGTTTTAGCGAAATACTTAAAAACTTTAGAGCTGAAAGATTTAACAATTGTATCTCCAGACGCTGGAGGCGTTTGGCGTGCTCGGTGGTTTGCAAAAAAGATGGAGGCTACTCTTGCAATTATTGACAAGCGTAGGCCTGCCCCCAACGTGGCTAAAGTGTTACATGTCATCGGGGATGTTAAGGACCGGGATGTGGTTATTCTGGATGATATGGTTGACACCGGAGGAACGCTTGTGCAGAGCGTTGATGCGCTTAAAAATACAGGAGCCAAAAGAGTTTTTGCTGCATGCACGCATCCAGTGTTATCCGGGCATGCCTTGGAGAAGATTGAAGCATCTGGATTAGAAAAATTGATTGTCACGAACACGATTCTTTTAAAAGAAGAGAAATTGAATCCAACAAAAAAGATAGTAGTTCTTTCTGTGGCCGAGCTGTTTGGGGAAGCCATACGAAGGATAAATCAAGGAAGCTCTGTAAGCAGTTTGTTTGTTTAAGGAGGAAGCGGACATGAGCATTACGGTTAAAGCAGAAAGAAGAGAAAAGAGAGGAAAAAACTCCTCGCGTCAAATCAGGAGAGAAGGGAAAGTCCCGGTAATCCTCTATGGCCCGAACATTGATAATGTTTGCCTTTCCATGAACAAAAAAGATCTTTTTGGCATATTGAAGACAGAAACAGGAGAGAATACAATTTTTAAGGTATCTTTCGACTCCGATAAGAGAGATGTTATGATAAAAGATCTTCAAGTGGGCCCAGTTTCTGATGAAATCCTTCATGTGGACCTTATCCAAATTGCAATGGATAAAGAAATTCAAGTATCTGTTCCTATTCTCCCGATGGGCGATCCTGTTGGCGTCAAAAACGAAGGCGGGTTTATTGATTTGATTACTCGAGAAGTGGAAATTGAATGTCTCCCCAAAGATATTCCTGATCATATTAAGGTGGATATTAGTTCTCTCCATCTGAATCAATCTATTAAAGTGGAAGATATTGTTCTACCTGAACGGGTCAAGATGATAAGCGATCCTGACACCCTTCTTGTACTCGTCGAGGCGCCAACCAAGGAAGAAATTGTAGAAGAGGTTGCCCCAGAAAAGGAAGAAGTGATTAGCGAGGAAGAAGAACCTGAAGTAATAAAGAAAGAAAAGGGAGAGGAAGAGAAGGAGTAATGTGTGTGGGTAGTGGTTGGTTTAGGAAATCCTGGCCAGCACTATTCTCAAACGAGACACAACGTGGGATTTATGTTTATCAGGAGAGTAGCGAAGGCCTGGGATGTCCGGCTAAAAAAAAGGATGTATTTATCTAAAGGAATTGTGGTCAACAAAGATAATGACAAAATTCTTCTTGTAATGCCCCAGACATATATGAACAACAGTGGCCAGGCATTGAGCTTGATTGTAAAAGGAACTAAGATAGAATTACCTCATCTTATTGTTGTTTACGATGACTTGGATATTCCTCTTGGAGAGATTCGGGTTCGCAAAGAAGGAAGAGCTGGGTTCCATAAAGGGATGATTTCGATTATCCAGGAACTTGAAACGTCTAAATTTCCGAGAATAAGGATAGGAATTGGTCCTCTTCCAGAAGATGTTGATGCGGCTGATTTTGTGCTTTCTCCTTTTCAAAAGGAAGAGATGCCGCTGTTAGATAAAAGCTTAACAATTGCACAGGAGGCGCTTGAGCTCATTCTCTCTGGAGAAATTGATAGAGCTATGAGCATATATAACCAAAGATATCAAGATGTGAATTAAAGAAAAACAAGCTCCTTGTTCCTTCTAAAAAAGAGGAGGAGCTTTAAATCCATAAGGAGGTATTCATGAGACAATACGAAACAGCTTTTCTGATTGCTCCAAATTTGCCAGAAGAAGAAAGGGAGAGCCTTATTCTTCAAATGGCTGAGGTCATTTCCAAAAGAAAAGGAAAAATGACAAACCAAGATTCATGGGGCATGAGAAAGTTGGCCTACCCGATCAAAAAATTCGAAGAGGCCTATTACGTTTTTTTCAATTATGAAGGAGAAACGGATATTCCTGTCGAATTGGAAAGACTTTTCAAACAAAAAGAAGCGATTATTCGGTATCTTACGCTAAAAAAAGATTTGAAAGAGAATAAACGGAAGAAAATAAAAGAAAAAACGAAGCCTGAAGAGACAGATGTTATCAAAGAAGCCGAACCTCAGGAAGAAACAAAGG
>JACUUK010000050.1 GCA_014859315.1 Candidatus Aminicenantota bacterium | reverse complement strand
GGCGGCCAAATAGGATGGAAAAAATAGGTAAAATAACGCGTGAACAGTATAGAACAAGAGTACAAGAGGATTTTTTTGAATCTTTCTTTTTTGGGCAGGCAAAATTTGTAAAGAAGATATCCATGAGATATGGGGAGAATCCAGGATATCCTGCAGCTTTTTATCAGGAAGAGGGAGCTTTAGGTCCCAATATGGCAACCATGGAAGTTCTTCAAGAAGGCACCAAGGGGTTAAGCTATATAAATGTTGGAGATATGGACCTGGGCCAACGGCTCGCAAGGAAGTTGACCTCGATCTACCCAGACAGGAAAATCTGTGTTCTGATAAAGCATGAGATGCCAAGTGGTGTTGCAATGGGAGATTGTCCTGTAGAGACATTTCAGAAAGCATGGGGTTGTGACCCGCTGTCGAATTTTGGAAGCGTTGATGTATTCAATTACTCAATCGACAGTGATTTAGCCAGGGTTATAATTGAAAAAGGAAGAAATGTGGAAGTTGTGTATGCTACAGATTTTACGCCAGAAGCTTTAGAAGTTCTAAAAGAAAGAAAACCTTTGAGGGTTGTGAAAATGGGAGCTTCTCTCGATGTTCCTGCAAAAGATAACGATATTGAGTTCAAAAGAGTTGCTGGTGGAGTGTTGGTGCAGCAGAGATTCGATTCGAAAATCACCTCTTCAGAATCTGTGGATGTTGTTTCAAAAAGAAAGCCCACTACTGATGAAATACAGGCAGCGATTTTCAACTGGAATGTTGCCTGTTTTACACGCTCGAATGCCATAATTATCGGGAAAAAAGACAAGGTGCATGGTATTGGCTCTGGACAACGAAGCCGAATTGATTCGGCTGAAAATGCTATCCGTTTATCAAAGAGAGGATATGGGCCTGAGGGATGTGTGATGGCTTCAGATGCATTCATGCCATTTACGGATGTTGTGGAATTAGCCGGCAAATACGGCATAAAAGCTATCATATACCCACTTGGTTCTCTCCGTGACCAGGATATCATAGATAGGGCAGATGATCTAAATTTGGCCATGATAGTTACACGGAAGCCAGGTGAGGCAAGCTGCGAACGTTGCTTCCTGCACAGATAAGTAGTTTATCTTGACATAAGATTAAGAAAGGATATAATAAATTCCTTTTTTTAATAATTATATTTTATAATAATTTTTGGCATTTGCTTTAAAGTAAAGGCCACTTCTTTGAGGAGGTTTTAAATGAAAGAAGTTACTGTGGAAGAGTTGTTGGCAAAAGCTGAGCAACCCTCCAAAGATGCTATGCGGCTTCATCCGTTCTACAGAGGAAAAATCGAAGTCATCCCAAAGTGTCGTATCAAAAGCTTCCATGATTTCGCGATTTGGTATACTCCTGGCGTTGCAAAACCTTGCATGGAAATCCATGAGGATTTAGAAAAAGCTTATGAGATGACAAACAAATGGAATTTCGTGGCTGTTGTTAGTGACGGTTCTCGTGTATTAGGGCTTGGAGACATTGGTCCTGAAGCAGCTCTTCCTGTCATGGAAGGGAAAGCTCTCCTTTACAAATATCTTGGAGGAGTGGATGCTTTTCCTATTTGCTTGGGAACAAAAAATCCAGAAGAGATAATTCAAGCTGTAAAATGGCTCAAACCTACATTTGGTGGGATTAACCTTGAAGACATTTCCCACCCAAAATGCTTTCATATTCTTGATACACTTAGGGAAGAAATGGAGATTCCGGTATGGCATGATGACCAACAGGGAACAGCATGTGTGACTGTTGCTGGACTCCTGAATGCAGTAAAAATTGTTGGTAAGAGAATGGGCGATATTCGTGTTACGTTAATTGGTGCAGGGGCAGCAAACATAGCAATCGCAAGACTGATAGTTACAGCAGGAGTCAATCCTGAAAACATCATTGCTGTTGATTCAAAAGGTACTCTCCATAGGGACAGAGAAGACAGAGATGTGCTCCAGGAAAAATTCAAAGAAAAATGGCATATCTGTGAGACAACAAACAAAAGAGGCATCAAGGGAGGTATAAAGGAAGCAATGGAAGGTGCTGATGTTGTTCTGTCCGCCTCAAAACCCGGCCCTGGAGTAATCAAAAAAGAATGGGTCGAAAGAATGGAAAAAGATGCTATTGTTTTTGCATCAGCAAACCCGATTCCTGAAATATGGCCCTGGGAAGCAAAAGAAGCAGGTGCACGGATTGTTGCCACAGGACGTTCAGATTTTCCCAATCAGGTCAATAATTCACTCGGATTTCCTGGGATTTTTAGAGGAGCTTTGGATACACGTGCAACGAAAATAACAGATGAAATGTGCATCGCTGCAGCAGAAGAATTAGCCAAAGTAGCAGAAGACTATGGAATTCATGAGGAATATATAATACCGAACATGGACCAATGGGAATTATTTCCAAGAGAAGCAGTAGCAGTTGGATCAAAAGGAATCGAACAAGGAGTTGCCCGGGTGATAACTTCACCTGAGGAACGGTTTAAAACAGCAGAAGAAATCATCAAGAAAGCAAGGGATGAAGTTCAGTTGCTCATGAGGGAAAACTTCATCGTCGATCCTGACGCTAAGTAAGTAAATTATTAATTAGAAGAATCAACTTCATACCTTAAAAGCAAATGTAAGTAGATACCCCTTTTAAACAATTATAAGGGAGTTATCCTCAGTGGATAGCTCCCTTTTTTTATTCAGAGATATGGAACATGACCTTTAGAAATACGGGACATGACATTAATTCAGGATCGTGTTACAGATATTTTATCCAGTTATTTTAAAAAAAATACTTGACAAGTTATTACTCATATTTTATATTATTATTTCACTAACATATAGGAGGAGTAAAAATGTCAAAGATTATAGGAATTGACCTTGGAACAACAAATTCAGTTGTCGCCGTAACTGAGGGCGGCAATCCTATTATTATTCCAAATGAGGAAGGAGGCCGAACAACACCTTCTGTTGTCGCTTTTACAGAAAAATCAGAAATATTAGTAGGACAGGTCGCTAAAAGGCAGAGAATAACAAATCCTGAAAACACGATATATTCGATAAAACGCTTTATGGGAAGACGCCATAAGGAAGTTTTAAACGAAATCTCTCAAGTGCCGTTTAAAGTGATTGAAGCACCCAATGGAGATGCTCGTGTAGTAGCTTTAGGTAAACAATATGCACCTCCTGAAATGTCTGCATATATCCTTCGTAAATTACGAAAAGCTGCTGAAGATTATTTGGGTGAAAAAGTTGAGAAAGCAGTTATTACAGTTCCAGCTTATTTTAATGACAGCCAGAGAAAAGCCACAAAAGATGCAGGTAAGATTGCAGGATTGGATGTTGTTCGAATCATTAACGAGCCCACTGCTGCAGCTTTAGCGTATGGCATGGACAAGAAAAAAGACCAGGTTATTGCTGTTTATGACTTTGGAGGAGGAACATTTGATATATCGATTTTGGAAGTTGGCGAAGGGGTTGTAGAAGTAAAATCAACAAATGGTGACACACATCTTGGAGGAGATGATATTGACCAGCGTGTTCAGGATTGGATAGTCTCTGAATTTAAAAAAGAGTCGGGCATTAACCTGACTAAAGATAAGATGGCCATTCAGAGATTAAAAGAGACAGCAGAAAAGGCTAAGGTTGAGCTTTCTACAACTGTAGAAACAGAAATAAATCTTCCATTTATAACAGCCGATGCATCAGGCCCTAAGCATTTATTAATGAAACTCACCAGGGCAAAGCTCGAACAGTTGATGGATGACCTTATTGAAAGGACAAAGCATCCATGCTTGCAGGCACTAAAAGATGCAGGGATGAAGCCCGAAGATATTAACGAAGTCATTCTGGTTGGGGGATCCACTCGTATCCCTAAAGTGCAGCAGCTCGTAAAAGAGCTATTTGGCAAGGAGCCACACAAAGGTGTCAACCCGGATGAAGTGGTTGCTGCTGGTGCTGCAATTCAAGGAGCTGTTCTTGCCGGGGATGTTAAAGATGTGCTTCTATTAGACGTGACTCCTCTTACATTAGGAATTGAAACTTTAGGTGGAGTATTTACCAAAATGATTACACGTAACACTACTATTCCAACAAAGAAGACAGAAATATTCTCCACTGCCTCTGACAACCAGCCAAGTGTAGAAATTCACGTTCTCCAGGGGGAAAGAGAGATGGCATCTTATAACAGAACGTTAGGCAGATTTCACCTTGACGGCATACCCCCAGCACCACGTGGAGTTCCAAAAATTGAGGTTACTTTTGACATAGATGCGAATGGAATTCTCCATGTATCTGCCAAAGATATGGGAACAGGCAAACAGCAGGCAATAACTATCACAGGACATAGTGGCCTGGATGAAAGCGAAATCGATAGAATGGTAAAAGATGCAGAAGCACACGCTGAAGAAGATAAAAAGAGAAGAGAGCTTATTGACACAAAGAACCAGGCAGACCAGATGGTATACAACATTGAAAAGGTATTAAGGGATAATAAAGATAAAATTCCTGAAGAACAGGCAAAACAGGTCCAGAATGAAATTGATAATACAAGGAAAGCGATTGCAAGCGATAATCTGGATGAAATAAAGAAAGCACTTGAGTCACTCTCTCAAGCTTCTCACAAGCTTTCTGAGTTGATTTATCAGCAAGCAGCACAACAGCAGCAAGCGCAACCTGGAGCTGGGGAAGGCGCCCAGACTGAGCAAGGCACTCAGGCCGAAAGCAGCAAAGAAGGAGCAGAGGAAGAAGTAATAGATGCAGAAGTCGTAGATGATGATAAGGATAAGAAATAATAAATAATAAATAGACGAGAGTCAATTGAAGTTTTGCTCCGACCCATTGATAAGCTGAGAGCTTTAAAATGGCAAAAAATTATTATGAAATCTTAGGAGTTGATAAAAAAGCCTCATTGGCAGAAATAAAAAAGGCCTATCGAAAACTTGCAAGGAAACATCATCCAGACCTGAATCCTGGAGATAGAGTAGCAGAAGCAAAATTTAAGGACATCCAGGAAGCTTACTCTGTACTAAGCGACTCAAAAAAGCGTGCTCAGTATGACCAATTCGGGTTTGTGGGCGAAGTGCCTCCAGGAGGCCCTCAATGGCAGAATTATTCAAATTTTGAAGGATTTGATTTTTCAGGTTTTGGTGCCTCATCTTTCCAGGACATTTTTGAAAACCTGTTTAGCGCCAGGGCAAGGCCATCTGCACGAAGAGCTGCACGCGGTGAAGACCTGCATTACAGGATGAGACTCAGCTTTATGGATGCAATTCATGGGGTAAAAACAAGGATAAGATTGACAAGGATGATTACCTGCAGTATATGTTCAGGACGTGGGTATATCCCGAGGGGCTCTTCACAGACCTGTCCCTCTTGTGGTGGGACAGGTCATAAAGAGATGCAGAAAGGATTCATGAAGTTTTCATCTACTTGCCCTTCGTGTGGAGGAACTGGTATATCTCCAGGAAAGGAATGTGGCACTTGCCATGGAAGCGGGCTTGTTCAGAAAACAGAACTTATTAGTGTCCGTATACCTGCAGGAGTAAACACTGGGTCAACAGTCCGTATACCAGGGAAAGGAAATGCTGGTGTTATGGGAGGCCCTACAGGAGATCTCTTTATATCAATAGAAGTCGATTCTCATCATCTCTTTAAGAGGGAAAGAGCAAACATTTATGTCAAGATTCCAATCACAGTTACAGAAGCTTCTTTGGGGGCAAAGATCGAAGTTCCAACGCTCTACGGGCGGTCAATAATAAAAATTCCCCCTGGAACAAAATCAGGTCAGAAATTCCGGCTTCGGGACAAAGGTGCACCTCTCCCTGGTAAAAGGGTATATGGAGACCAATTTGTTGAAGTTTACATCGTCCCGCCTAAAACTGATAACGTGAAGGTCAGAGAGCTCTTAAAGGAATTGGAAAGTCTTTCAGGGCAAAATCCAAGAGAAAAATTGGAGATAAGCTAAAATGAAAGAAAAAAAAGGACAAAAAAAGTATTATCATATAAGCGCTGTATCCGAGATGTATGACATACACCAACAAACCCTGAGGCTATATGAAAGAGAGGGATTACTTAAACCCTCACGCAGCGAAGGCAATACACGTATTTATTCAGATAATGACCTCAAACAGCTTGAGGTTATCCTTAATCTAACTCGGGAGCTTGGAGTTAACCTCGCAGGGGTAGAAGTTGTCCTTAATATGAGGGAAAGGATGAAGCAAATGGAAGAAGAAGTAAACATGATGCTGGAATACATCCGCAAAGAATTTTTCGAGGGGCAAGAAGCTGAATTCGAGGCACGCAGGAATGCTCTTATTCAGATGAGCCCGGTTAAAATGATAAAATTAGATAAAGACAAAGAGGCAGAGGAAAAATGAGGAATGATTATAAAAATTCCTTAGATTCAAGAAATATTAAACTCTATCTCCAGCAAATCTCTAAATTTCCAACTTTAACCTTGGAAGAAGAAAAAGAACTGGGAAGACGAATCCGGAATGGAGATAAAAAAGCTCAAAAAAAATTAATCGAATCCAACCTCAGATTTGTTGTATCGTATGTGAAAAAATACAGAGGAATGGGACTCGGTCTTCTCGATCTAATACATGAGGGGAATATAGGCCTTATTGAAGCTGCAAAGCGGTACGATCCTGCAAAGAACGTAAAGTTCATTTCTTATGCGGTCTGGTGGATTCGACAAGCTGTTATTCATGCATTATCGCATTATTCACGTATTTACCATATTCCCCAGAAGATATCCGACCAGATGTCTGAAATGAAGCGGGTAAAATCTGCTTTAAAAAAAGAGCTGGGGCGGGAGCCGACCCGCCAGGAAATTGCAAAGCGAATGAAAAAGACTGTTGAGGAAATAGAAGACATGGAAATCCTTAATGGAAGGGATGTATCTCTGAGCGACCGTTATTATGATGAAGATGTCGAAGTAGGCGACAGAGTCCAGGATTCCTATTCTCCGTCTGTGGAGTACCAGATTATAAAAAACTCTATACAGGAACAGGTAAGAGCGATTTTAAATGAACTGGATAAAAAAGAGGCACTTGTGTTAAAATTGCGCTTCGGTCTGGATGATGACCAGCCCCGTACGCTTCAAGAAATAGGAGACGGTATCAATTTAACCAGGGAGCGCATCCGTCAGATTGAGAAAAAAGCCATGCAAAAACTTGCTCAATCCCACAAACTTCAGCAGCTAAGAGGATATTTAAACTGATGGCAAAAGAAACTTGCCCAAAATGCAGTGGAACAAGTTGGATATTGGAAGTAAAACAAGGAAAGACTCTTGCCCGCAGGTGCTCCTGTTTCAAGGAAAAGGAAAAAGGATTTCTTATCAGTCATTCAAATATCCCGAAAAGATATGATAATTGCTCATTTGATAATTTCGAAATACATAACCCTTCCCACAGAAAATCTTTGAAAATATCTAAAAAGTTTGTAAAAGACTATCCTGTGATTAGCTCAGGCCTTCTTTTTATGGGACCCTGCGGCATAGGTAAGACCCATTTGGCTGTTGCAATAATAAAAGAATTGATGCAGACAAAAAGTGTTCCCTGTTATTTTTGTGATTTTCGTGAACTGATAAGAGATATACAGGCGTCTTATTCACTGGATTCACATCTGACAGAAAGCAATATCCTGTCACCTGTATTTCAAAAAGAAGTGCTTGTATTAGACGAACTTGGTGCAAAAAGAACAACTGCCTGGGTAGAAGAGATGGTTTTTTATATCATCAATAACAGGTACATACATAAAAAGCTGACGATATTCACATCGAATTACCTCGACCGCGAAGAGGATGAGGAAGACTCACGCGATGATTATTATAAGAAAAAAGACATCACGTTAGTGGACAGGGTGGGGGAGCGCCTTCGTTCCCGTATATATGAGATGTGCAAGATCGTGGAAATGTATGGAGACGACTACAGAAAAAAGATAAAGCAAGCCAGTTATCGGTGGTAATAAAAGCAAATTTCTCCGAGAAGACCGGACATTTTCACGTTGCTAAGAAGCTGAGATATTTTATTTTGCCTTGATATACCTTGAGAAAACACGTTGATATTTGCTGGCAATTTTGCTAAATTATAATCCCATCTACTCCTCGGTAGCTCAATCGGCAGAGCGGGTGGCTGTTAACCACTAGGTTGGGGGTTCGAGTCCCTCCCGGGGAGCCATCTTATAGGTTCACACAGTTTGTGTAAGTCTTCAATCTGACTTCCATATATTAAGGCTTGCAAAAAATACTTCTCTCATTTTTTTAAACTTATTGAGGCAAAAATCGCTAACGGGAAATACAAAATAAGATTTGGAGAACTGGTAAATTAAAAGTCCCACATCGCAATGAAAAAACCTCATAAAAAAACATTGACATTTTAGATGAAATATTTAATAAAATTGTAGTAATAAGAAATCAGGTAAATTTATTTTACTGTTAGAAATGGAGTAAGATAAAAGTTTAGAACCCTATAAAAATTTCTTTTAAAAAAGAATAGATGAAAGAGGTAAGAACATGGCTTTAACAAAAGAAGAAGAAGCTCTATATAGAAAGACTATGGAGCATGCAAAAAAGAAGCTCGATGAAATCGATTCTGAGATGGAAAAAGAGCTTCAAAAGGTCAGAGCAAAGCTCCTCGAACTTAAGGAAGCTAAAAAATCAGCTTGGTCTGTTTACGAAGGCCTTGCTATGCTTTTGGGCATTGAAATTGAAGAACAAGATAAGAAAACTGATATTTCAAAGTCCCTTTCAGTTGAAAACCCTGATAAATAAAATTTGCTATTTCAAAATAAATCCATCTTTTTTTGAGTTCACCCTTCGATAGAAATTAGGAAATGTGTTATTGTGCCCTTGCTTATTAAATAAGGCCTCTTCTTTTCAGCAAGGGTTCGACCTTGGGTTCAGCTCCTCTGAAGCGTATATAAAGTGTCATTGGGTCTTCTGTCCCGCCTGCCTCCAGAATATTTTTTCTAAAAGCGAGTGCTGTCTTCTGATCAAAAAGGCTTGTTTCTTTAAATGCTTCAAAAGCATCAGCATCAAGAACTTCGGCCCAGATATAGCTGTAATATCCGGCCGAATAGCCGCCTGCGAAGATATGGTTAAAATAAGTGCTTCTGTATCTAACAACAATTTCAGGGATAAGACCAATTTTGTTTAATGAATTATTTTCAAATTCTAAGACGTCAACTTCATTTGGTTCAGTCAATGTATGCCAGTCCATATCCAAAAAAGAAGCTGCCAGGTATTCAACAGTGGCAAATCCCTGGTTAAAGTGACTGGATTTTTTTAATTTATCGAGAAGTTCTTGAGGAATGACTTCATCGGATTCATAGTGTCTTGCATACATCTTAAGAACTTCGGGTTCAGAGGCCCAGTTTTCCATAATCTGGGAGGGAAGTTCTACAAAGTCTCTTGGCACGGCAGTTCCAGAAAGCTTTTTATATGTCGAATTTGAAAGCAGTCCATGAAGGGCATGCCCAAATTCATGGAATAAAGTGGTCACTTCATCGAAGCTTAATAAAGCTGGCTTATCGCCAACTGGTTTGGAAAAGTTGCCTACATTGCAGATCACAGGCGTCATTTCTATTCCCCCCTGCCTCGACTGCTTCCGGAAGGAGTTCATCCAGGCACCGCCTCTTTTGCTGGCTCTTGGGAAGTAATCCGTATAATAGATGCCAATATGTGTGCCATCTGCTTCTTTTACTTCAAAGACCTTCACATCCGGGTGGTACTTGAGTATGTCGGTTCTCTCCACAAACTGGATGCCATAAAGTTTGTTAGCCACAGTAAAAGCACCTTTTCTAACATTCTCAAGCTTAAAGTATGGCCTTAACATCTCCTCATCCAGGTCGTACCTTGCCTTTTTGACCTTTTCTGCATAATACCACCAGTCCCATGGCTGCAACTCAAATTTTTTGCCTTCTTTATAAATCATTTC
Organism: Candidatus Aminicenantota bacterium; assembly: GCA_014859315.1. Lineage (GTDB taxonomy): Bacteria > Acidobacteriota > Aminicenantia > Aminicenantales > Aminicenantaceae > Kmv29. The sequence goes on along the minus strand of JACUUK010000050.1, from coordinate 3,359 downwards.
TTGAAGATCTTTGGCTTCATTTTTTGCCATCTTCAAAGCCGACTTCCAAAGTTGGTCAAGGAATCTATAAACGTTCTCAGGTTTTTTTGCCATATTCTCTTCAAGCACAAAATCGGCATGTGTCTTGTGTCCCAAAATATTTGCTTTTTCAACACGAAGAGCTGCTATTCGGGATAAAATTGTTTTATTGTCTAACTCATTGTTATTGTTGCCACGGTTTATGTAAGCTGCAAAGATTTTTTCCCTGAAGTTGCGCTTTTCTGAATACTGAAGGAATGGAATCATGCTTGGTTTATGCAGGGTGAAAACCCATTTGCCCTCATGGCCGCGTTCTTTGGCAGCTTCAGCGGCTGTGATTATAACAGCTTCTGGAAGGCCTGCTAAATCTTCTTTGTTTTCTATCACTAATTCAAAGGCGTTTGTTTCCTTTAGGACATTCTCACCAAACTGAAGGGAGAGAAGAGAAAGCTCTTGATTTATTTTTCGAAGCCTTTCTTTATTTTCCTCGTTTAGGTTTGCGCCTCCTCTTATAAAATCTTTGTAATATTTTTCAAGAAGCTTGTTTTGTTCTACTGAGAGACTTAATTTGTCCTTCTGGCTATATACGGCTTTTACCCTTTCAAATAATTTCTGGTTGAGGAGGATATCATCGCGGTGCTTGGAGAGAAGAGGAGAAATTTCTTTGGCAATACTCTGTAATTCATCATTCGTATTGGCTGAGAGCAAGTTGAAGAAAACATTGCCTACTTTTGTTAATAAAGCATCGCTGCTTTCCATTGCTTCAATCGTGTTTTCAAAAGTTGGTGCCTCTTCATTGTTTACAACAGCATCGATTTTCTCCAGTTGCTGTTTGATGCCTTCCTTAAAGGCGGGCAGATAGTGTTCTTCCTTTATTCTGTCAAAGGGTGGTGTTTCAAAAGGCGTGTTGTAATCAGAGAAAAATGGATTTTCATCTGCTTTTTCCTTGATTGGACATGTGCAGGTCCATAATAGTAAGCATGCGGAAAATAAAAGCAAAAATAAAAAAGTTTTTTTCATTTTGTTCCCTTCCTTTCTTAATTATTTATTTGCGTTTTGCATTAGCGACCAGCAAGAATAGATGATATTAAAAAAGATATGATAAATGCAACTTATTTAGAAAGTGAGGAGTAAGGAGTGAGAAGGAAAGAGCTAGACGGGCTAGAAGTGCTAGACTTGCTAAGAAAGAGTGGGGAGTTGCCTTTGTCTTTGCGAGGAGCGGAGCGACGCGGCAATCCCTTAATTTAAATAATCCAGAGAAATTGGCACGAGGATTAGGTAGGTGTCCACGATTCATGTAAATCAGCTAGAGCAAAAGTGTATGCATTTTACTCCTACGAGATTGCCGCGCTCCTGACGGGGCTCGCAATGATGGGGAAGAATGGAAATGGGGAAATTGATAATGTATAGACTTATAATTAAAAAAATTGCAAAATAGGGTGGAATATGTCGAGATTCAAACATCTTTCATTAATCCTTGTTTTAATAACAATAGTATTTTTATTCTGGTGCAAGGGTTCTAATTCTAAAAGTGCGGTTGTTTCTCATCCAAAAAACCAGGTAAAACCTGGAGTTGAAGTGTTTCTTGAGAATCATCTGAATTTAGTCGAGGGAAAACGAGTTGGGCTTATAACAAATCCAACTGGTGTTGATTCAAATCTTCAGAATATAATCGATATATTTTATCAAAACCCGAAAATAAATCTTATTGCTCTCTATGGACCTGAGCATGGGGTGCGGGGGAATACGCAGGCAGGAGAATATGTGCCTTTCTATATTGACAGGAAATATAACATCCCTGTTTTCAGTCTCTACGGACAATCCATGAAGCCAGATTCTGGGATGCTTAAAGATATTGATTCCTATATGCGTTCTTTCGACACTGTCGAGGCCGGCAAGACTCCCGATAGGAAAACGATGGAAGATTTGGATGTCATGATTTTTGATATTCAGGATGTGGGTACAAGGATTTACACATACATCGCTACAATGGCATATTGCATGGAGGCATGCGCAGAAACTGGTGTGGATTTTATTGTGCTTGACAGACCAAACCCTATAAATGGCGTGGATATTGAAGGTCCCATTATAGAATATCCGGAACAAAGCTCCTTTGTAGGTGTTTATCCAATACCTGTTCGCCATGGAATGACAGCAGGAGAACTTGCAATGCTTTTTAATGGCGAATTCCTAAAAAAGAAAGCTAAGTTAACTGTTATTCCTATGCAAGGGTGGGGGAGGAGAATGTGGTATGACGAAACATCTCTGCCATGGGTGATTCCTTCCCCGAACATGCCTACGCTTGATACAGCCACAGTTTATCCAGGCCAGGTATTTCTTGAAGGGACAAACATCTCTGAAGGTCGTGGGACAACAAAACCATTTGAGATTTTTGGTGCTCCATGGATTGATGGCTACGAATTTACAAAAGCACTAAACGCTTTAGAGCTTCCAGGTATAAAATTCAGAGAAGTGTGGTTTACTCCGACTTTTTCCAAATACAAAGGAGAAGTCTGTGGTGGAGCGCAGATACATGTGCTTAAAAGGAGCGCTTACAAACCATTTGCTACAACTTTATATCTCATAAAAACAGCAATGGCGATGTACCCCGAAGATTTTCGCTTTCACAAGGATTATTTCGATAAAATAATGGGCACGCAAAAAATTAGAAAAGCCCTTGAACAGAATGAAGATATAGAAAAAATATGCAAAACCTATCAGCAGGATTTAATCGAGTTTCGAAAATTAAGAGAAAAATATCTTCTTTATGAATGAAAAAATCACTTATTGATAGAGGATAAAGCCTGTTCAGAACAATTCTGTTTTTGTTTCGCTCTTTATTTCATGTTTCTTATGCGGACTTGGATTCCTTCCTCGTCCTTGAGTAATTCCACGAGCTTTGATGTATCAGTATTCCCATAGTGGTATGGATAGAGGATTTTTGGACGAAATGCCTTTGCTGCATCAGCAACCATTTCTGGGCTCATCGTGTAGGGAAGATTCATTGGTAAGAAAGCAACATCGATATCTCTCAACGCCTCCATCTCAGGCGTGTTTTCAGTGTCTCCAGCAATATATACGCGCTTATCGCCAAAAGTCAGGATATACCCATTTCCATCTCCTTTAGGATGGAATGGAGTTCCAGGGCTTCGCATGTGCTGAATGTTGTATGCAGGAACAGCTTCTATTTTAATTCCCTGAACTGTGGTTGTATCGCCGTTTTGCATAATTTCTCCGCCCTTTACAGAGTTTTTACATTTCATTGTGTAGATAAGGTCTGTATTTTCTTCACGTATTCTCTCTATTGCATTAGGATCCAGATGGTCTCCGTGCTCATGTGT
>JACUUK010000049.1 GCA_014859315.1 Candidatus Aminicenantota bacterium | reverse complement strand
ATTTCAGTATTATTGTTGTTTCTGAAGGCGCGAAGCCAAAAGACCATGACGTAATAATTCAAAACGAAAAGAAGGATGCTTTTGGTCATGTCCGCCTTGGAGGCATTGGGCATTTTTTAGGAAGAGAAATCGAAAATCGTACAAAGTTTGAAACTCGGGTAACAGTACTCGGACACACACAAAGAGGAGGCTCACCAACAGCATTTGATAGGATTCTTGCAACTCGCTTCGGATCAGCAGGAATCGATCTTGTTCATAAAGGGAAATTCGGTCATATGGCCAGCCTTCAAGGGAATAAGATTGTTTCTGTTCCATTAGAAAAGGCTGTAGCTAAATTGAAAACAGTTGATATGGAGCTTTATGATTTGGCAAAAGTGTTTTTCGGTTGATAAACATTTTTATCTTACTAATTTTCAATGATATTTAATTATTATAATTTTTAATGATTCTTGCCATCTGACGAATATATTCTGGATCTGTCCCGCAGCATCCTCCGATTATGTTTGCACCGTTTCTAATTATTTCAGGAACATGCTTGACGTATTCTTCGACAGTTTGTGTGTATTTGACCCTTCCATTGGAACCTAATAAAGGTTGACCCGCGTTTGCTTGTGCAATAAGGGGCAGGGAAGTGGCTTGCCGCATTGTCTTTATAAGATTTACCATATCCTTACTGTTTAGAGTGCAGTTAGCTCCTAAAACAGGGATTTCATTTGCTTTAAATTCTTCTATACATTGTTCTACACTATTTCCCATGATAGTAAAATAACCTTTTGGATATATATTAAATGTCATTGTGACAAACACAGGTACAGAAGATACTCTTTTAGAGGCCCTGAATGCACAGAGCGCCTCTTTTATGTCATATTGAGTCTCTATTAATATAAAATCTACTTTACCGTCAGAAAGAGCCTTAGCTTGCTTTGTAAAGGATTCTTCAAATTCTTCTTCAGTGAAATTTCCAGTAGGTTTTAAGAATTTTCCAGTAGGACCTATGCTTCCTCCAACAAACTTTCCATTTGTCCTAACTTCATTTGCAATTCTTGCTGCTTCAAAATTAAGTTCATAACATCTTTTTTCTAAATTATACGCTGATAATTTTATTGAATTTCCACCAAAACTGTTAGTCAATACAGCATCAGAGCCGGCCTTAAAATAATTCGAATGAATATTTTTTATAATCTCTGGGTTTTCTACGTTCCATAATTCAGGGCAAGCACCTGATGGTAATCCATTCTTTATTAATTCTGTTCCCATACCGCCGTCCAACAATACTATTCTTTCAGTTATAAGATCAAGAATATTACTTTTCATTTATATTACTCCTGTTATTTATGCATTTTCATATTAACTTTATGAGTAAATTATGTCAAAAACTATACCTAAATAACTTGTAACTAATTGATTATAAACGAGATATGAGATTATTAATTATTTGTTATTCTATAAGTTATTTATTGTCTATGAATTCATTAGGAACAACCCCACCCGCAAACAATGAAAATTCTATTTTCTAGGTAATATTGTTATCAATTTAAATTATATTTCATTTATTTAGTCATTGTCGGCATGCCGACATTCGAATATAAATATTTTTTTTATATTTTATATTTTAAAAATTTTTCAAGTAAAATAATTTTAATTCTTATACTAAAAGTTAACTTGTATTATTAACAAGTCTAAATTGCTAGATTACAGCACTCTGCTCGTAACTACTATAAAAAGAGTAAACAGTAAGCAGCAAGGAAAAAAGCGATAGACTAAATAGATTTGCTAGATTTGTTAGACCAGCAAGAGAATAGAAAGAAGGCCGGCCTATAAGGGTGTATAAATGTATCTCATTTATTATCAATAAATTAACATTGATTGTCGGCGTGCCGACATTAAAATAATATTTTACTTGATATTTTTTGTTAAATTGTATAATTTACAATAAAAAAAGAATTAAGGATTATTACTTGATTATTGCTATAACAAACCAGAAAGGTGGAGTAGGGAAGACCACAACCGCATTGAATGTTTCATCTGCTCTTGCATTTATGGGAAAAGCTACATTATTAGTAGATACTGACCCTCAGGCAAACAGTACTATATCCTGCGTTGAAGATCCGTTCAATAATGAGAGGTCTCTATATGATGTTATAGTAAATAACGAAACAAGGATTAAAGATGTTATAGTTAATTCAACTGTTCCTGGCATGGATGTTGCGTTATCAAGAATATCTATGGCAAAGCTTGAATCATCTCTAATAGGGGAGATAGACGGGCATTATAGACTTAAAGATATATTAAGTTCTATAAAAAATAAATACGAATATATAATAGTAGATACACCTCCTACATTAGGCATAATAACATTAAATGCATTAGTTGCAGCAGATTATGTAATAATTCCTATACAGTCTTCATATTTATGCCTTGAAGGAACAGATGACTTGCTTGAAACTATAGAAAAAGTAAGAAGAGTTGCAAATAATAATTTAAAAATACTGGGTGTATTGATTACACTACATGATAAAAGAACAAATATATCAAAGGATGTTGTAAAAAGAATAAAAAATGTATTCGGAAAAAAAGTTTTTAAAACACTAATTTCAAAAAGCGTAAAACTCGAAGAAAGCCCGGCTTATAAAGAATCGATATTCACTTTTGCGCCTCGTTCTATAGGAGCTTTTCAATATAAAAAAGTCGCTAAGGAGATAGTTAGACGTGCAAAAAAATAAAAAAAGCGGCCTTCCGGAAAATATTAAAATGAGACACGACTTGCATTTTGTTGATTTATTATCTACAAAAGCTGCTGGTCCAAGCATAAGAATGATTCCAATAGATAGAATTAGCCCAAATCCACAACAAGCAAGAAGTGAATTGGGAAACATAAATGAATTAATGGACTCAATCCGGGAAAAAGGCATATTAGAGCCAATTCTTATAAGGCCAAAAGGAAATCAATATGAAATTATAGCTGGAGAAAGAAGGTTCATAGCTTCAAAAAGAATTGGGCTTACTGAAATACCTTGTATTGAAATGGATGTTAAAGATAATGAAGCCTTAGAAATAGCTTTAATAGAAAATTTACAAAGAAAAGATTTAGATGTTTTTGAAGAAGCGGATGGACTAAAAGCATTAGTAGATTTATATGGTTACAGCCATCAACAAATTTCAAAGAAAATTGGAAAAGCACGTTCAACTATTACAGAAATTATAGCAGTAAGTAAAATACCTAAAAATATAAGAAACATATGCAAGCAAAGTAATGTTTTAAGCAGAAGCACATTAATTGAAATTGCAAAACAAAAAAACCAAGAAAATATGATTAAACTGCTGAATGAAATTAAAGATAGAGATCTAAAGCGAATGGATACAAGAGAACTTTCAAAGACATTAAAAGGAAAACAAAAGAAAATACAAAGATATGTATATAATTATGTTCCAAAAGAAAATAAATCATACAGGTTAAGAATAGAATTTAAAAAGCCAAGTGTAAGCAAAGAAGAAATAATTGAAATATTAAAAGAGTTAATAACGAAGCTTCAGAGCGAATAGTTTTTTTTATTTATATTAGTTAACATAATAATCCTTATGCGACACAATGTTTTCTATTAATCAAACATATTGTTTACTTTTTTTAGACTATAAATTTTGGAATTTAATTATTATTGATGGGTTTATTATATGCCTTTGCTCATTGCATTTAAAAAATCTTTATTTGATTTTGTTTTAGGCAATTTTTCTAATAATAATTCCATTGCATCAACTTCATTTAGCTGGCTTAATACTTTTCTTAACACCCAAATACGATTTAATTCGTCTTCAGGAATCAATAGTTCTTCTTTTCTTGTTCCGGATCTGTTTATGTCTATTGCTGGAAATAAGCGTTTATCAACCAGTCGTCTGTCTAAATTAATCTCCATGTTTCCTGTGCCTTTGAATTCTTCAAATATAACGTCATCCATTCTACTTCCTGTATCTACAAGCGAAGTAGCAACAATTGTTAGGCTCCCTCCTTCTTCCACTTTTCTTGCTGAACCAAAGAATTTTTTTGGTTTATTTAATGCATTGGCATCTATTCCACCTGAAAGAACTTTTCCTGATGGAGGTATAATAGCATTGTGAGCCCTAGCTAACCTTGTGATGCTGTCCATTAGTATTATAACGTCTCTTTTAATCTCAACAAGCCTTTTTGCTTTTTCTAAAACAATATTTGAAACCTGAGCATTTCTTCCTGGTGGTTCATCAAAAGTTGACGCAACAACTTCTCCGTTAATGCTTCTTTGAAAGTCAGTAACTTCCTCAGGACGCTCAGCAACAAGAAGCACAATAAGAAAAATTTCTGGATGATTTTTCTCAACAGATTTCGCTATTGTTTTCAACAAAGTTGTTTTTCCTGCTCGTGGGGGTGATACAATCAAACCTCTCTGCCCTTTTCCTATAGGAGTAAGAAGATCCATTACACGTGCATTTAAATTTTTTTGATTTCCATCCTCGAGTATAATTTTTTCAAAGGGATAAAGCGGTGTAAGACTATCAAAATAAACGTTTCTTCTTAATTCTAAAATAACGTCCGGATGGATAAAATTAATTGCCTCAATTTTAATAAGAGCAAAATATTTTTCCCCATTCTTTGGAGGACGCACAATTCCTGAAATGGTATCACCAGTTCGAAGTTTGAATTTTCGAATTTGAGAAGGAGAAACGTAGATATCATCTTGACTCGGTAAATAGCTAAATTCTGGAGCTCTTAAAAAACCGAATCCGTCATCCAGACACTCTAAAACGCCTTCTGAAAATAACAATCCGTTTTTCTTTGCTTGTGCTTCTAAGATTTTGAAAGTAAGATTATGTTTGCTAGCTTTTTCGATTTCGTTTTTATCAACTCCTAAATCTTCAGCAAGTTTTATCAACTGATTTAAATCCTTGTCTTCAAGATGAGTTAAATTGTACTCTTTCATTTTGTTACCTCACTATTGGTTAATTAAAATAAGAAAATATCTTTAATATTCTTATAACTATATTATTATCAATTAGTTAATCGGGGATTTGGGGGAGTCTCCTTCCCTTCTCTTTTTGAAAGCTTATTTGATAAATATGACTTATTCTTTTTTATTTCCTCTAATAAATCCTTTGTTAATGCTAAACTTAATACTTCGTCCATATGTTTCACGAAATGGATTTTCATATTTTCTTTGATTTTCTTTGGTATATCTTTGAAATCAGCACGGTTGTCTTCAGGAAAGATGACTTCTCTTATTCCTTCACGATAAGCAGCTAATATTTTTTCTTTAATTCCACCAACTGGAAGCACTTTTCCTTTAAGCGTTATCTCTCCGCTCATTGCTATTTTTTTATTAATAGGGATTTCCGTAAGAAGAGAAATAATTGCAGTGGCAATCGTTATCCCAGCAGAAGGTCCTTCTTTTGGAACGGCACCTTCAGGAACATGTATATGAATATCAAAATCCTTATGGAGAACATCTGTAATATTCCATTCGTACATTTTTCCACGCACAAAACTATATGAAGCTTGGGCAGACTCTTGCATGATTTCTCCGAGTTGACCGGTAAGAATTAAATTTCCTTTTCCATAAACTTTTGTAACTTCAAAGGTTAAAAGTTCTCCTCCAAATTCTGTCCAGGCAATCCCTATTGCTACGCCGATTTCGTCTTTTTTGTCGATATATATATGTTTATAGCGAGGAATGCCAAGATGTTTTTCAAGATTTTTTGGAGTGATTATTTCTCTATAATCCATTCTTTTTGAAACAACCTTTTTGACTACTTTACGACAAATGCTTTTTATTTCCCGTTCTAAATTTCTAACTCCAGCTTCACGCGTGTATTCTCTAATAATCTTTTTTAACGCCATATCAGTCATTTTTAGGTTTTTGCTTTTAAGCCCATGTGCATTCATTTGTTTCGGAACAAGAAAATGTTTGGCTATCTGTAATTTTTCATCCTCAGTATAACCGGGAATCCTGATTACCTCCATTCTGTCTAATAAAGGCCTTGGAATAGGTTCAACCATATTAGCTGTTACAATAAACATTACTTGAGAAAGATCAAAGTCTGTATCTATATAATGGTCTAAAAAAGTACTATTTTGTTCCGGATCCAAAACCTCCATCAATGCTGATGCAGGATCCCCTCGGAAATCCATGCTCATCTTGTCGACTTCATCAAGCAGAAATACAGGATTTTTTGTTCCTGCTTTTTTAATCATCTGTATTATTCTCCCTGGGTAAGCTCCAATGTAAGTCCTCCGATGACCCCGGATTTCAGCTTCATCCCTTACTCCACCTAAAGATAGACGTACAAATTTTCTTCCTGTTGCACGAGCTATAGAGCGGCCTAAAGAACTCTTCCCTACTCCAGGCGGCCCTACAAGTCCCAATATAATCCCTTTTGGGTATTTTACGAGCTGACGGATTGAAAGATATTCCAAAATCCGTTCTTTGACTTTTTCCAAGGCATGATGGTCTTCATTTAGTATTTTTTCGGCTTCTTTGATGTCTCTTTTCTCTCTTGATTTATTATTCCACGGCAAAGAAATAAGCCAGTCAAGATAATTTCTGCAAACAGTTGCTTCTGCAGACATCGGAGGCATAGATTCTAACCGTTCGATTTCTTTATAAGCTTTCTCTTCAGCATCCTTGTGCATTTTTGCATTGGCGACTTTTTCTCTAAGCTCTTCTATTTCATTTGGTTGGCCTTCTTTGTTGAAGCTTATTCCAGATGGAAAAACTTTTTGTTTTTGCCTGCGAAATGTTGCTTTATCAATAGAGCTCTTTTTGTCTTGTTTTCTAATTTTAGAATGAATTTTTAGAATCTCATTCTCCAAAACGAAGTTCAATCTACGTATTCGTTCCAAAGTATTTACAGTTTCCAAAAGATTCTGCTTTTCTTCTAAAGGAAGATAAAGATGAGAGGAAATAATGTCTGCGACCCTTCCAATGCTATTATCTCTTAATGCAGGAATTATTGACTCAAAATTTGTAGTTTGACTCAGCTTCAAATAATCTTCAAAAAGTGTTAAGACCCTTTTTAACATTTCTCTTGCTTCGATGCTATCGTCTTCGATTTCCATGATTTCTTTGGCTAATACTTGGTAAAAAGGATAGGTGCTTAAATATTCAATAATCCGAGCTCTTTTCTTGCCTTCGACAATGACTTTGATATTTTTGTTATCAATTTTAATGGCACGTACGACCTTTGATAAAACTCCCATAGCATGGATATCTTTGGGTCTTGGATCGTCTATTGATGGATCAATTTGAGCTGAGAGAAATAATATTTTATCTTTTTCTATTGCACTTTCTAACGCTTGAACAGAAGAAGAGCGCCCTATGATAAAAGGCACTAAAGTTGAAGGAAATACAACTAAATCCCTTAGAGGAATCAAAGGTATGTTTTCAATTATTTCAGAATCTTTTTTGTTTTGCATATAATGTTATACTCCAATGACTTGGCTATTAAAGTCGAGCTGGTTTTTTTCAACCATTTTTTTTGTTACTTTAATACTTGTGTCCTTCTTTATGGAAGGCAGATAAAACATAATATCAAGCATTAAATCTTCTATGATATTTCGAAGTCCTCGAGCTCCAAGTTTTTTTTCAATAGATTTTCGAGCAATTGCTGCAAGAGCTTGTCTTGTAAATTCTAACTTGAGTCCTTCCATTTGAAAAATTTTTTGATATTGTCTAATAATGGCGTTTTTTGGCTTAGTTAAAATATCTATAAGGTCTTTGACTGTGAGGTCAGAAAAGGTTGCTATAACAGGAATTCTGCCAACTAATTCAGGAATCATTCCATACTTGATTAAGTCCTGTGGAATCAAGTGGCTGAAAATCTCATCTAAAGATTCCTTCCTTTTTATTTGAACATCTGATTTGAATCCTACTGTAGATTTTCCGATTCTCTGGGCTATGATTTTTTCTAATCCTATGAAAGCCCCTCCGCAAATAAATAGGACGTTTGTAGTGTCAATCGGTATAAATTCCTGATAAGGATGTTTTCTCCCGCCTTGTGGAGGAATATTAGTTACAAATCCCTCAATTATTTTTAAAAGTGCCTGTTGTACTCCCTCGCCTGAAACATCTCTTGTGATTGATGGACTGTCGCTTTTCCTGCTAATCTTATCAATTTCATCGATATAAATAATTCCTTTTTGCGTTTTCTCTATATTGCCTTTTGCAGATTGGAAAAGCTTTAAAATTATGTTCTCAACATCTTCACCCACATATCCTGCTTCAGTCAAAGATGTTGCGTCAGCAATCGCAAACGGAACAGAAAGAATTTTAGCAAGTGTCTGTGCCATTAAGGTTTTTTCAGTCCCTGTTGGCCCGATTAAAAGAATATTACTTTTTGTCAATTCTACATCATCGATTTCATTTCCAAAAGATATTCGCTTGTAATGGTTATAGACAGCTACAGAGATTTTCTTTTTCGCCTGGTCTTGCCCAATAATGTATTCATCTAAGGCACGTTTGATTTCAGCAGGAGAAGTAGATTTTGAACGCTCGATTTTTTTATTGTTTTCTTTTTTTTCTGAAAAGATAATTGAATGAGCAAGTTCAACACAGTTATCACATATATAAACTCCACCCGGGCCCGCAATCAGCTTTTGCACCATGGATTGATGCCTGTTGCAAAAATTACACTTTTCGGTTGCGTTCGATTTTTTCTCTTGGTAATTGTCCATGGTTATCTATTAAACTTTGTTATTTCTTATATGAAAATAAAATCAATATGACTATTTTATTGAACTTTCCCTTGTTTTAATTATTGAATCGATAATTCCGTATTCCTGGGCTTGCTTGGGCGTCATGATGAAATCTCTTTTTATGTCTTCCTGGATTTTATCCTTTGGTTGATGTGTATGCTTTGATAAAATTTGATTTATATTCTCCCTCATCCTGATGATTTCATTAGCTTGAATCGCAATATCAGCGGCCTGGCCTTTGAACTCTCCAAATGGCTGGTGGAGAATAATCCTCGCATTAGGAAGAGAGAAGCGTTTTCCTTTAGTCCCTGCAGAAAGTAGCACTGCTGCCATGCTTGCAGCCTGTCCCACACAGATTGTAGTGATATCAGAGCTTATGAATTGCATAGTATCATAAATCGCTAACCCTGCAGTAATACTTCCTCCTGGGGAATTAATATACAGGGAAATTTCCTTATCTGATTTATCGGCTTCAAGGTACAAGAGTTGTGCAATAACAGAGTTTGCAACATCATCATTGATTTCAGCTCCTATGAAAATAATATTGTCTTTAAGAAGTCTTGAATATATATCATATGCGCCCTCGCTTTTTCCTTCTTGTTCAACAATAAAGGGAATTAATGTCATCAGATATTTATTCCTCTATTATAGTTGATTCCATTAAAAAGTCAACTACCTTCCTGAGAAGAAGATTGTTGCGCAGGTCATATATTTTCCCATCTTTCTCAAAGCTTTCTTTTACTTTTTCAACTGATAAATTATTGGCATGGGCAATTTTATTTAATTCGTCATTCAATTCATTTTCAGAGACTTGTAGATTTTCTTTTTTGGCAAGCTTTGTCAGAATTAAGTGGTTTTTAATGTTATTTACAGCCTTTTTTCTTACCTCAGTTTTTAAATTTTCAAGCTCCTCAGGTTTTATGCCCTGCTTTTGCAGTGTAGAAAGGTATTGCCTCAAAATAGATATATATTCTTGTTCCACAAGAGAATCTGGAAGCTCAATAATAACTTTATCTGCAAGTTTCTGCATAAGTTCCTCAGTCATTGATCTTTTTATAGTATTTTTTTTTGAAGCCAAAAGCTCTTCCTTAATTTTTGATTTAAGAGACTTTAAGTCTTTGTATTCTCCAAATTCCTTTGCAAAATCATCATTGATCTCTGGAAGTTTTCTTTCTTTTATGGAAAGAACCTTTAAATTGTATTCAATGCCTTTCCCAGCTAATTTTTTATTTGGATGGTCTTCATTATATTTTATGACAAAGTTTTTTTGTTCATTGAGTTTCATTCCCAAAATATTTTCATTTAATACTTTTTCATTTTCATGATGTCCAGCAAGAACCACAACTTTTTCAGAAGGAAGAAATTTTTTTGATTTAATATCTCTTCCCTGGATTTCTATAACAACATAATCATCATTGACCACTCCCCTCCCCTCAACAGGAACATATTGAGCTAATCTATATTGAAGATCTTTTAAGGCCTGATTGATTTCTGCTTGAGTCACAGAAGCCTGCTTCTTTTTTATTGTGATCTTTTTATAGTCAGGAAGGTTAAACTCTGGTAAAACCTCAAATTCTGCTTTAAAAACAAGGGGTTTACCATATTCAATGGATAAACTATTAACCACAGGATTCCCAACAGGACTGATATCTTTCGCATGAATCTCCGTCTCTAATGCTTTTGGGACAAGAGAGTTTGTGATAGATTCCTGTATTTCCTGATAATACATCCTTTTGACAATATCTTTAGGAGCTTTTCCCTGACGAAATCCTCGAATTTTCACACTGTTAGCATACCTGGCTAAAACTTTATTAAATTCCTGTATGACACTATCTGCAGAAATTTCAACTTCAATTTCCCTTTTACATTCGCCTGTTTTTTTTATTTCACTTTTGACTATATCCATTAATATTTCCTTATTTCCAAATTATATAAAATGGGCAGAGCGGGACTCGAACCCGCACTCCTTTATCAGGAACTAGGTCCTAAGCCTAGCGCGTATGCCAATTTCGCCACCTGCCCTTGGTTTAAAAAAGTTCTTTTTAAATTTAATTTTTATTGCTTAAAACAAGAGAGATTTTATAAATATCGAGGCTTAATGACAGATATATTTTTTATCACATAGGAATTTATTTGTCAATTTGTTGTCATTGTCCTTAATTGAGATTGAGCTTTTTATCTCTCCATTTTTTTGCAATGCGCTCAACCGCATCAAGTGCAGCTTGAATTTCACTCTCAGAATGTGCTGCTGATATTGCTCCAAATCCATGAAAAATGTTAACTCCTTCTTCAAGCATAGCCAATTTAAAAATCTGTTCCCTTAAGGCATAGTCATTAATATCAGGGTCAAAGACCTCAGAAGGAGAAGAAACTTTATGAGGTCTGGCTTTATCCCATATAGGCTTTGCAAAGCACCTGCATGAAATCTGAAACCTGTAACTACCTCATCTAATATCAATAAAACTCCATATTTCTCTGTTAATTCTCTTGCTTTTTGCAAGTATTCCTTATGGCTGAATATAAATCCCAGGAAAACCCGAAATAAGGCCTTGGCCTTTATTTAAATAATCTTTTAAGGCATCTATGATGATTTGTGGATTATGGCCTAAAACATTGGCAAAATGCCCTTGCCAAAAATCAATATAAGTATTTCCATCAATATCTTTAACCTTGGAGCCGCGGCATTCTACATCATAAAAAGGAAATGGCTTAAATAGACGCAGATTATGGCTTCCTCCTTGAATAAGAAACTTACTGGATTCTTGAAAATTTCTTCTGAGTTTCTATGGCTTCTTCTATAATTTTCTATCAATTCTTTCAGTAAAATAGCCTTGTGTGTTTCTTTATCCATTAGAGTTCAACCTCTTTGAGGAACTGCCTGTTGAAATTTGAAGAGACTTTATTTTTCTGCCTTTAAAAAGCTATTAATATAATACCTTTTTTAACTTCTGGGCTAGGTCTGGGTCGATCGATGATAATTTCTTATAAATTTCTTGAGCACTGTATCTATCCTGAAGGTTAAGATATGTTATTGCCAGGTTGTAATATGCCAGAGCATAAGCTGGATTTAACTCTATTGCTTTTTTTAATGGTTCGACAGCAGAAGAAAACTTCTTTTGCAGCATATGTCCAACACCGATATTGAACCATGCATCAGGATTTTCTGGTGCCAATTCTGCAAACTTCTTGAACGCCTCGACAGAATCCTTATATTTTTTTAACTTGTTATAGCAAAAACCCAGGTTGTAATAGGCCCACTCGTAGTCAGGGCGGATATCCGTAACTTTCTTAAATGCCTCTATAGCTTCTTTGTATTTCTCTAATTTAACATACATATAGCCTAAATTATAGAGAGCTGTATCAGAATTAGGATTCAGTTCAACCATCTTTTTAGCTGCTTCAATAGCTTTATCAGGCATCTTTGCTTCGTCATACATCTGGATGATTGTGTTGTAATACTGATTGGTTCTTTCAGGGTCCATTTGGGCCAGTGAATTATAAATTTCAGCAGCTTCATCATATTTACTGGCCTTTTTATATGCAACCGTCAGGTTCTCATACAATTTTAAATTCTGGGAGTCAATCTTTATAGCATCTTTAAAAGCAGCAATAGCACCTTCATAATTCTGAATTTCCAGCAGGCATATTCCTAATCGGCTTGCTGTATCTCTTGGATCATCGGGATTTAAACTCAGATATTTTTCATATGACTCCGCTGCCATATCAAACTTCCTCATTTCCTCATAAGCGTTTCCAGTATAGTAGTAGGCATCTTTATTATCCATGTTGACCTGAAAGGCGTTTTCAAAATATGGTACTGCATCCTCCCACTTCATCATTTTCAAATGAATAAGTCCTAATTTCATGAAAATATCATCTCTGGTAGGATGTAAATCAATTATCTTTTTATAGGTGGGTACAGCAGAAGAATAATTCCTCTGTTCAGTATAGACTGAAGCTAAAAAGGTTAAGATTTCTATGTCATCTGGTTTCTGTTTAAGAGCTCTTTCTAAGTACCTTTGAGCTCTTCCTGTTTCATCCACAGCTGCAAATACACGGCCGGCAAGAGAAGCTCCTTCAAACGTTGAAAAGTAATCTTCAGGCTGTAAATTTTTAAATTTAGAAGGAGTGCTTTTCGGTTGTATATTTTTCATGAAGTTTATAGGAATTACGAATTTTTTTCCTCCCTCAAAGGCAACTAAAATCCCTAATACTTTTCCATCGGAATCAAGAATAGGTGCTCCACTGAACGTGTCAGGGACAGTCAAAGAAACTTCAACTACTCTTTGACTGGATGAAATTTCCAAAATATTCGTTACCTCCCCTTCAAAGATAGTGATTTCTCCAGACTCGTTTCCTCCTATGGAAAAAACCTTTTTCCCCATTCCTAATTCATCTGAATTTCCAAGGGTAAGGCCGGGCTGCTTTTGTTTTACTTTTATGAGGGCGAAATCGAGGTTTTTATCGATTGCAACAATTCCTTCAAATTTAACTTTTTTTCCTCTGAAATTTCTCCCTTCAACATCTTTAGCTTTGCTCACTAAATGGTAGGTTGTTGCAAGGATTTCTTTATCCACTAAAAATCCTGTTCCTTTACTGATTACTTCTTTATTTTCTCCAAAACAAGTGAAATAAATCACATTTTCTTTGTTTTGTTCAAAAATAGCAGATTGAGAATAAATAACAAAAGAAGGAAAAAGAAGTGAAATAAATACTGAAACGAATGCTATTTTTTTTATTTTTCTCATCTTTGCCTCCTTAATCGTTTTGTTTGAGTAAATATTAGAAACAAATTTACACTTTAAAGAGCATTCCTGTCAATTTTTTTTGTACATTGTAAGAATCTCTAATTCCATGATGAGGGAAACATCTGACCTAATTGATAAGTGCGGCAACGGTTTCCCTTCCATCCGAAGTCCATTGTAGA
>JACUUK010000185.1 GCA_014859315.1 Candidatus Aminicenantota bacterium | reverse complement strand
AATAGTTTTTTATTTTTTTCTCACTATTCGATATCTTCCATATTTTAATTTTCACTTCTTGGAAGATGTCATCTTTAACTCTTTATTTGGCACCTTCAACTCTTCTACCAAAAAGATATTCGTGAATTGATTTAGGATATTTTCTCTCACCGGCTTCAATGCGAACATTCAGATAGTTCTGCGTAGGAAATAAGCAAAGACAATGGTGCGACGAAAACGTGGCTGAACAGGACAGAAATGAGGGCTGAAGCATCGGCCGAAGCTCTATGGCTCCTCGAGTTGTCCAATCTGTGCTTAAACCCTTGCAAGTTGACATCACTTGGTCTCAATGTTATATCTTCCAAGGGAAAGAATCTGGATGGATACATACGGCTGGCTTTCTATTTTACCTCCGCT
The DNA here is from genome assembly GCA_014859315.1 of Candidatus Aminicenantota bacterium. Taxonomy (GTDB): domain Bacteria; phylum Acidobacteriota; class Aminicenantia; order Aminicenantales; family Aminicenantaceae; genus Kmv29. Next base: position 1,863 of record JACUUK010000185.1, on the reverse strand, counting down.
TTTTGCTATTTTTCTTGCGATTAAAACAAAGCATGTTTATATTTCCCTTGCACTTGGAATTTGGTTGGGATGGTTCATCATTTGTGGATGGAATCCCCTCTCAGGACTGATCCACACACTCAATGCTCTTTTAGCTGTATTTAAAGATGAAGACAACACCAGGGTCATTCTCTTTAGTGCCTTAATCGGAGCCGTCATCACATTCACTCAATATTCTGGAGGAATGAAAGGTTTTGTAAACTGGGTTGCACAAAAAGGATTCATACGCAGCCAGAAATCTGCTGAGCTCCTTGCCTGGTTTCTGGGATTTATCATCTTCATTGAATCCAGCATCTGTGTTCTTGTCTCAGGTGCAGTGTCAAGGCCTATCTTTGACAGGATGAAAATTTCCAGGGAAAAGTTAAGCTATATTCTCGATTCCACCTCTGCCCCAAAATGTATTTTACTCCCCTTGAATGCATGGGGAGCTTTCGTTATTGGCCTCCTTGCTTCCCAGGGGATTAATAATCCTGTCCGGATGTTCATCTCCTCTATTCCTCTTAACTTTTACGCTATTTTCGCCCTACTGCTCGTCCTCACTGTTATTTTCACAGGTAAAGACATCGGTCCAATGAAAGATGCTGAAAGGCGCGTCCGCATAGAAAACAAGATTCTCAGGGATGGAGCAGAACCTCTTATCTCCGATGAAGTAGTGATGATGGAAGAAAAGCCCGGTGTTCCTCTAAGACCATGGAATATGATTCTTCCTGTAGCTACAATGGTCATAATGATGCCTGTTGTTCTCTTTATTACAGGTAAAGGAAACATAATGGAGGGTTCAGGATCTCTTTCAGTCCTTTGGGCAGTTGTTTCAGCACTGATGGTTGGAGCCGTATCTTATAGACTGCAGGGAATCATGAAGACAAAAGAAATCACTGATATCTTCATGAAAGGGGTGGGCGGGCTTGTGCCCTTGGCCTGTTTGATGATTCTTGCATTCGCCATTGGCAATACCTGCGAGGCACTTGGAACAGGGCCTTTTGTGGCTCAGGCGGCAAAATCAACAATGAACCCTCATCTAATCCCTGCAATTTTATTCTGCTTATCCTGCATTATTGCCTTCTCAACCGGCACTTCCTGGGGGACATTTGCAATTATGATTCCAATTGCTGTTCCGATGATTCAAATAATCGGCCTTCATCCTGGCCTTGTGATAGCAGCAGTCTTAGGAGGCGGCGTGTTCGGTGACCACTGCTCCCCTATATCTGATACAACTATTATTTCCTCCATGGCTGCTGCCACAGATCATATTGACCATGTGAGAACCCAGCTCCCATATGCCTTGATTGCTGCAGGGATGGCGATCCTATTTTTTATATTATTCGGATTCTTACTATGAAAAATGATTCATTCTCTAAAACGAGGCTGCATAAATTAAAATAAAAGTTCATTGCAATAATGGACACCTGAGTTAATATCGGGACATGACATGGAAATATTGCATGTATACATAAGGAAAATTTAAATTACCTGGATTATTCACGAGTCGAGGTTGCTGCAGATGCAAGGCACAGGGTATGCAGCTGTGGTCGTCCACCGCAAATGCCCTGTAACGAAGCAGACGTCGTTGCGAGGAGCGAAGCGACGTGGCAATCTCATGTTTTTTGGTGAATCATAATGAGATCGCCACGCTTCGCTCGCGATGACAATCTTATTATAGCAGAGGTCGTCAGATCGGCTCGCCCGAAGGGTAAAGAATGCCGACATAGAAAATAAGTGCATGGGAAAAGAGTTGAATGTTATGCTGAAGGAAAAATCAACGTAACTGGCAGATATAATGGAAAATAATTATTGGTGTCGGCATAATTTATGAATAATTCAGGT
>JACUUK010000184.1 GCA_014859315.1 Candidatus Aminicenantota bacterium | reverse complement strand
TATAATAAACTATATTAACTATACAAACCAGATAAACCAGATGAACGAGACAAACTGTATCTATCTTATTCCTGCTCCCCCAAGAAAATCAGTGGTTTTACCGATATTTCCCAGGCCAAAATTTATCCTGAATTGGAATTCGGGCTTTTCACGAAAATAAAATACACGGAAGTCCGCACTGAAATCAAGGCATTGATAGTGGTAGACTAAAAGGAATCCAGAATAAAGCATCTCTTTCTTCTGAATGTTGAAATCCATCTGGACCTGTGCTTCCAGGGAAAGCTGCGGAATCTTCGCACCCCCAAAAAAACTAATCTGATGGCGATTCCCTCCATATCCCTCTACTAAATATGGATTTATGCTTTTATACCAGTTAAGCCGAAGAAACAGCGAATCAGTAGGCAAACCAAGATTCGCCCCCAACCGTAGACTCGAGAATGTAGAATAATATGGATTGAATCCCGCTGAAAAATCAACACTGTATTTTTTTCCTGGATAAAACCGCATGTAAGCGCTAATGTCCGAATATTTAGGGATTTCGCCATCCACTCTGTAGTGTTGCAAAGGACTGTCTTCAGGGGCTAAATAATAGTACTGCGCAAGGCCGAAAGAGAAGATTTCACGCGCCATATTATCCTTCTTTACCAGGAACCGGTTGGTCAAGCCATACCTCACATAATGGTTGCGTAAAAAGATCCAAGTGGTAATAATTCTATCTGAATTATCCACAGGACTATCATAAACATAGGAAACAGTTGGTTCGATAATATGTTTCATCTTTGGTTCGCCATCAGCCCCAAAGTAAATCTTAAAAAACACAGGCCCAACAAACTCTGTATTGAACCCGTAATTCTTTATCAACATCGGTTCATCTATGATATTTTTCGTATTTGGGGCATAACTTTTAAAGCTGTAGTTGAAGTTTGCAGAGACCGCCGAATTAACTGTCACCCAGGGAATGCTCGAAAAGGGGAGAGTAAATGCTGGGCGAAAACTCAAATTCTGTGACTCTGTCTGTGTGCCTTTTTCATAGGCCGACTGCCATCCGTACTCCCAGCGGCTGAAAGAAGATTCAAACGAAAAATACAGGGGTGAAAAAAGCTTGATTTTAGAAGAACTAAACCCAATCTCAGGGTAAGTCTTGCGGATAACAGAATTATCCATCTCGCGAAAATACGTTTCAAACCGCGAAGCCCGTACGTTCAAATTAAAATACGACCACGCACGTGATAAATATGCCTGGGAACGGCGGTTTGAGACTACAGCTCGCTTGAAATTGTTGTCGAATTCGCGCAGAAAATCAAATGAACTCTGATAATCGACATCTGCAACCAGATTAAAATTAAAAGGCAGTGGCTGATTATGCTTAAATCTGAGAATATAAGCATTTTCTGGATTGTCTCTTTCAGGATCGTCCTTAAAACGAAAATAGAAAAGCTGAAATTGTCCTCCAATCCCCTCACTTAACAAATAACGGTATTCGAGTCCTCCGCCTAACCCACGGGCGGAATAATAGTCGAGGTTAAATGTGGCATCCATGTTCCTTCGGATAGCCCAGTAAAAGCCCTGTGTAAATGTGAAACCTTTAGGCCCTGAATAACCAACCTGAGGCATCAAAAACCCTGTAGCTCTTTCCTTCTCCAATGGATATTTCATATAAGGTAGGTAAAAAACAGGGACTTTTTTTATTGAAAAAACCGAATCCCACATCTCAACGTATTTATCTTTCTTGAAGTTAGCCCTGGAGCAGGAAAATTTCCATCTTGGCACTGGCTGCGTGCACGATGTGATTTTTGCCTTCTCAAAGCTGTAGATTGCCTCATCTTTGCGCTCTATTGATTCGGCTTCATAGAAAATTGTGGGCTGAATCATTCCATAAACTTCCTCAAGCTTTCCCTGCCTGGATTCAAGGTTGAAACGCATGCTTTCTGCACTTATTACTTCTTCAGGAAGTTGAAGCACAACATTGCCCTCTGCATAAACATCCTTGGTCTCAGGGTCTATTTCAATCTTATCAGCGAATAGCTTTATATTTTTGTAATGGATTTCAACATTTCCTGTGGCAAAAATGCGCTCTTTAGTCCTTTCCTTATAATGGGCAATGATTTTCAATTCCCCTGAAGTTGTCGTCTGACAGATAAGCCCCGGTCCTTTTAATGCAATGAATATGAAACACAAGGAAAACATCCACCTTGACAAATTCGAGCGTTTTATAATCATTGTGAGTATCCTGAGCGAGAATGAAAAGCAAATACGTTCACGCCAGCCTTCATCAGGTTCTTTCC
>JACUUK010000002.1 GCA_014859315.1 Candidatus Aminicenantota bacterium | reverse complement strand
CCTTGCCAAGACCCTCCCACCCTCTACAATGGACTTCGGATGGAAGGGAAACCGTCGCCGCACTTCTCAATTAGGTCAGATGTTTCCCTCATCATGGAAATAGAGATTCTTACTTGATTTTTAAAGAAATTGATTTCCAACCCGCCTGAAATATATAATGTTTTACGATGTATATAATTGCCGGAAAAATCGCTGTTCTCTTTCCTATCGAGCAATTTGTTATATACTCAGGATGACAGAAAATGAAGAAGTTTTTAGCCATTTTTCTTTTTGCATTGCTTGTCACAGGATTATCTTATGGCATGGAGAAAGGAATCCTAAGAGGAAGGGTGTCAGATCAGGAAGGAAAGCCATTAGCAGGTGTCAGGGTTGAAGTAGATAATACCTCAATAAAAACAGTTACTCTTGCGGATGGGACTTTTGTTCTTGATAGTTTAACATCTGGAAAATACAAGCTTATATTTACTCATCCTGATTACATGCCAGGGATGCTTGAAGTCAATGTAAGCGAGAAACCTACGCAATGGCTCAAGGTTGATTTGTATGAAAAGAATCCAAAGCTTCTCACAATCAGGGAAGAAATTACAGTTACTGCACAGGCGGATTCCTTAATAGATGTAAGCCTTCCTTCGCATCGCACTATCATTACCTCTCGTGTATTAACAGAATTAGGAACAGCCAATATTGCAGAAACAGTAGAGAAAGCCCCGGGAGTCACAATGGCGGGGAAGGGAGGATACTCCATGGTCCCTGCGATTCGAGGCCTTGCAGAGCACAGGATTCTGCTTCTTGTCGATGGCATCAGGATTACAAGCGAAAGGCGCATTGGAGCAAGCGCTTCTTTCATAAATATAAATGATATTGACCGAATTGAAGTGAACCGGGGTCCATACTCGGTATTTTATGGTTCTGGCGCTGTTGGTGGGATTATTAACATTATTACGAAATCACCGAGTGCCAATGAACCTTTTCAGGGAAACGTGCTTCTTGGTTACAATACTGTCCGGGAAGAAAAGGCTGCTTCCTTAAATTTAAGCGGGTCACTCGGGCAGTACGGCTTTTTATTAAGCGCAAGCGGGAAAAAGGCCAGTGATTATTCTTCCCCCAAAGGTATAATTGAACAATCTCATTACTCTGATTATGACCTTATCTTTAAGATGAATAGAGAATGGGAGAATTCTAACTTATATGTCACATTTTTAAACTATCAGGGCGTGGATATCGGAAAGCCCAGCCCTTCCTCTAAATTCAAACCTCAATGGTATCCAATAGAAAGAAATACAATATTTTCCATGGGCTATAAAATGCGAAACAAGTTCCATTTAGATTCATTGAGCGCAAATTTTTATGTTTTTCCATCGCTGCTCGAAACCCAGAAAGAAAATTTGAGCGAATCCTTACGGCTTGAGAAAAGAACATGGGCCAAAGTTGATGGGACAAATTTCGGCTTCAAGATTCGCGGAGGAAAAACATTGGCCATTGGCCATACTTTAAACTTTGGGTTTGATTATTTTGGGCGGCATGGGGTGAATGATCTGCAAACAGAATCCAAATTTAATGAATTAGGCCAAGTACTAAGCAAAACAGAAGCAACATCGATTAAGAGCGCAAGAAGCAATAATTTTGGCCTGTATGTGGATGATAAAATCCGTATTTCTTCGCTCCTAACCATGAATGCCGGTGTCCGTTTTGATTACATAAGTGCCAGCAATCTAACAGACTATGAGTCCAGAGTTTCGAAAAAAGATCAGGCATTGACGGCCTATGTGGGTTCAATATTTCAAGTGACACCTCGCTTTTCTTTGCTGGCAAATATTGGCCGGTCCTTCCGGTTTCCTACTATAAGCGAATTATTTTATACAGGGTTAACAGGCCGCGGCATTGTTTTTGGAAATCCTGACCTTAAGCCAGAACAAAGCCTGAATATTGACTTTGGTCTTCGTTATCTTCATGGGAATTACTTTGCCTCCATTTATGTATTCCGTAATGTGGTGACGGATATGATACAGAAGTACAGCGGAGAGGGTGAGGATGAGTATTATTATAAAAACCTCTTAAAAGGCCGTATCATGGGAATCGAAGGGGAATTCTATTTTTGGTGGATTAAAAATTGTGAAATATTTATGAATTTTCACCACATGCTTGGAGAAGAACAAAGTCCTAATGTCTCTCTAAACTATATCCCGCCAACTCGTGTAACTCTTGGGGCTAAATTTATTCAGGGCAAGTTGTGGATGGAGCCAAAAATGATTTTCACGTCGGCGAAAAAAGATCCCGGCCCCCTTGAAATAGAAACAGAAGCATATTCATTGTTCAATACGAATCTTGGATTTAGAGTAAATTCCAATATAATGCTGCTTGTCATCGTACAAAACATACTCAATCAAACATACCGGTTGTCTGCTGATGAAAAAGGTGTTGACGCTCCAGGCCGAGGCATTATCTTTAAAGTTTCCTGGCTTTTTTAGATAGAAAGACAATCTTTATTATCCAATTCCTTCCCCATAAAAGATTAGCTTATTTTTGACAAATGACATTCTCCTTCTTATATTAATAGTGCGGGGTAAAAAAGAGGAGGGGATAAATGGAATTTAACCCAAAATCAAAGTTCCTGTCCACCACCTCTGTCTCTCAAAGACTTGTAGACCTTATTGAAAAAAATGCAGATGAGCTTACAAAGAGTTGGCTTCGGGAAGTAAAAAGACATCCTGGTACTCCGACTTACCATGATTTTGAAGAGGATGAGCTTTACAGCCGTGCATTCAATGTCTATTGCAATTTAGGACGCTGGATATCAAGGGATACAACCAAAGAAGAGATTGCCAAACATTATACAAACCTTGGTGCACAGCGCTATAAAGAAGGGTTTCGCCTCTCTGAAGTCATTCAAGCGTTGATTTTGACAAGACGCCAGATGTGGTTAAAAGTGCTTGCAGATGGCCTTCTGGATACAGCATTGGACCTTAATCAAGCGATAGAGATGTATACTCGGGTGACATCTTTTTTTGACCGTGCAATATTTTTTACAGCTGTTGGATATGAAACAAAAGAAAAGGAAGAATACGAACGTCTTCATGTTTCAGAAGTGCATCACGAAATTAGAAGAAAATACAGATTCCCATTGCCTTTAAGGAAAAGAAGACCTGGTTAAAGAGGTCCTGCCGTATAAAAATCTCGCCCTCCTGACAGCTCATTGTTTTTTCGATTGCTTCAGTTGGATAGCAATAGTATGTGAAATAAATGTTCCAGTTTTAGGGCCAGGGATTTGAAATTTCAATTCCCCTCCTTCGAGTTTTGCCCCTTCAATGCTTTCTAATAACTCTATATTACGGACACCCAAAGCATATTGGGTTCCTGAAAGCCCTTCAATATTAACTCTCAAAGTAGATTCGTCTCTTTGTGTGGAAATAATTTTTATGCCTTTGTTCCTTTCTCCTGGATTTGTTTCTGGAATCACAGGACAGATTTCAAGGGTCGGCACAAATTTCATTGAAACCTCCAGGGGTGCGTCATCAACAGGGATTTCAACTAAAGGAAATATTACCTGTCCCTCGGTTTTTATGGTGAAGTTTGATGAACTGCCATTGACTTTAATATTAAGAATTTCACTTCCTCTTTCAAGAGCAGGGGAGAAGTGAAGAACAAAACCGTGTGCGTTTTCTGTGCGAATCTTTACGTCTATAGCATCTTTTGTGCGGCAATATTTGAAAAAGAAACGTGCTTTTCCGATTTTATATGGCCCTATATCCACATGTTCCCAGTTGGGAGGGAATTGGGGTGCGAAAAAGACTTTATTATTTAATGCGTCGCCTTCAAGGCCTAAGAGTCCACGCACAAAAGGAAGGATTACTCCTGCAGAAGAAAATCCTTGATGTGCCACGGCTTCTTGCGGCCAGATATGATGTGTTCCAGAAAAAACTTCTGTGATTGTCCCGAGACCGTGGTTAAAAGTGTGTTGAGCTGTAGAGCAAAGTAGACTGAATCCTTGAAGGGGCATGTGATTTTTGTACAGTGCGGTTGTGACCCAGCTTGTCAGAAATGGCCAGACTGCTCCGTAATTGTAATTTAAGGGCTGGAAGAAAGAACTTTTATCCGAAATACTTCGTATTCCCCAATCTGTGTTAAGGTCCGAAGAAAGGAGTTTTTCCAGAGAATGAAGACGGCGTTCATATGTTCCAAGCCCCCACATAAGGCCAAGGGAATTCCATGGCGAGATGTCTTTCACATGTGTGTTTTGAGCGTTAAATGCATAGGAGTAAAATTTTGTTTCTTCATCCCAGAACAGAGTATCAAAAGCCGCCTTGGCTTTTTGGAAATATGAGCCAGCTTTTTGAGCGTAAGATCTGTCGCCGATAATCTTTGAGAGCTGCTGCATTGAATGTGCTGCTTGTGTCCAGATTGCAGCTAAATAAATATCTGTCTCAATTCCTGTTAATGACCCATATTCCAGAGCTCCCAATCCAGCTTTTTTGTTGTCCATTAACCCGTCGTGGTTTACATCTGTGGAAAGACACCATTCAAATGCTCGCTTTAAAGAACTCCAGCTCGATTTCAGAAATTCTGTATCTCCGCTCATTTTTACATAGTCGTATACAGCAACTATGTAATATGGGGTTGTGTCTCCATGAATATAGCCGTAAGGATAGTCCTTCCACCAGTTGATGTATCCGGCCGCCTGGGATAATTCATGTGCCATTTTTCCATCTGCGCGCTGCCATTTTTGCGTGAAAGCTAAAGCGTCCCGAACATTATTGAAATCTCCGTAACTGTTAATGCTGAATGAGTTTATGTATGCGTCGCCTCCAAAAAACCAGCCGAATCCAGGGCGGCCACTCGTGCCTGAAGCACCAAGTCCTGCTACCAGGCCTTTCCCTAAATCTGGATTTTCCACGATGAGGTTATCGAAAGCCACTTTTGCCCATTCAAAAGCAAAGTTCAGCCGCTTATCAGGGGTTTTAATCCTTAGAGTGTTTTCTCGAAGCTTGCAGTAATGTTCTTGAGCCTTCAAGTATAGATCTTCTGGATTATTTATGAAATATTCATATGTCTTTTGGCTGCTTTTTCGGTCGCCTTTGCCGCCTGTGATGTAGATTGGGATGTATTTATTATGGGTTTTTTTGGGGTCAGGGATTTCTATTTTGAATTCGCTTGGGGTGTCAGAAAGCATATGTGCAGGTGTATATGAAATGCCTGAAGCTGCAGGAGAGCCGACAATTGCATGGTTTTTTCCAGTTGGCTCTGACAGGATATATGCTTTTAGATTGTTGTTCCAATAGGCGTACTGGCCGCCAATTCCTGCAGGCCACATCGGTTGAAGAACAGGCAGAAATCCACAGACAATTGTAAGAGGAACACTGGAGTCAACTTTTAAGAAGATCGCAGCACCAGGTTGGTCCATTGAGGTGACATAGATTGCTTTAACGGTAAAGGATTGATAGGTATATGTAAGGATAGTTGCTTCTGGTGAAACTGAAATAGAGCGGACGATATCACGCGCATGAATCGGCCGTGTAGATTCCTTAACAAAAAAGGAAAAGCTGAAATTCCGGAATAGTTTAAGAGGATAAGCCCATGCCTCGAATGAGCCCGACTCATCACCCAGGATAGCAAAGCTGCGGCCAACCTTATCAAAAGGAGTGCCTGGTTTAGCGAGCCTGTTAATTGTTATATTGTTGTGTATGAGTGGAAATTCTTGAATAAGCCCCTCCTGAGCCATTATTGGAATGATGCTTAGAAGGGAAATCAGTAAAACTTTAATGATTAATCTTTTATGCATTGTCACCTCACTATAAAAACCAGTAGAAATCCAAAATCAACTATATCATTCTGCTTTTATTTATGAAAGAATTAATGGTTTTAAAGCATTGTGTTTTTTGTAGGACTAAACAGAAGGAGTGGCTGGGAAGCAGGGATTCGAACACCGATTCCATTCTGGCTAAAATCAAAAGATTATGTCAATATATACTCGAGATGCAACACTAGACAAGCTAAGGAAATAGTGAGAATAAATATAATTTTGAAAAATTTTAATCTTAAGGAGGTTAATCAATGAACTCGATTGAAAAGGCATTGATGCATGCATTATTTTTACATCTGCATCACAACATCGATAAGGCGATTGACTTTGAAGCAATCAAAGAATTGAACAGCCGGGTCAGCAAGAGCTTTCCTAATGCTTTAGTTGTCGGCCCGGGAGATGATGCAGCTGTCTTCAATTTTCCTGAGACAGAAGGATCGTTTGTTGGCAAAATGGAAAGTCATTGTTCTCCTTGTGTGCCGAGGCCTTATGATGCTGCCGCAACTGGAGCCAGTGGAGCGATGAGGGATGTTGTTGCTATGGGTGCACGACCAATTTTTCTCATGAATTTCATCGGAACACGACCTTTACATGAAAAGGTGATTGTCGGTCCCTGTGGATTTGATGGAAAATGCACCTGCGGAACATGCATCGAAATGACAAGTAAAGAAAGAGTTGATTTGATGGTCAAAGGCCTCAGTGACATATGCAGGGTCATGGACGTTTTTATCATCGGTGGTGGTTTTTCAACATCATTTTCAGACATTGTTCCAGCAGTTGTTATTTCTGTAATAGGTAAGTTGACAACTGAAAAGCCGCTGACAAAACCAGCTAAATCAGCCGGAGACAAAATCATCCTTTTAGGAGAAACCGGGAATGATGGCAACGACACTCTGTACAGGGCTGGACTTGTTCAGGAGATGAGACCTGCCGTAGCCCTGTTTGAAGAGGAAAAGCAAATCATGGAAGCAAGCCTGGCTGCGTTTCGGACTGGTAAGGTTAAGGCCTGCTCTGATTTGGGAGCGGCCGGCATCGGTGCAGTTGTTTGTGAGTCAGCAAGATACGGAGGCTTTGGTGCAACAGTGGATTTGACCAACGTTCCCACCAAGGTGGAGAATCTCACACCAGAAGAAATCATGATCTGTGAAACCCAGGGGCGGATGGCAGTCCAAGTGGAAGAAAAAGATGTTGCTGAAGTATTAGCGGCTATCCGGTCCAAAGGAGTAAAGGCAGAGTTGATCGGAGAAATTACAGATGACGATAAACAGATATTCAAATTCAAGGGTAAGACGATTGCAGTTATTCCTAACTGTCCTTCCGAAGCTGATTTGGAAGAGTTAACGAAGGGAGCCTGGTGATGGCAATTATGATCTAAATTATTTTTACTAATTAGAGAAACTACAAACAGCCCATGAAATCTTCTTTTTATATTATAATTAATAAAAATAGATAGATAGTTCTTCTGCATGCCTATAAATAACTGAGGAGAGACAGACTCTCTCTTGAAAAGCGAAAATAGAAGATGACATTTACCAGAATAACAAGACAACAGGTGTTGTCATCATGGTTCATTCAAATCTGCCAGGGGTAATCAAGACAATCAGACTGGCTGGGAAGCAGGGATTCGAACCCCGATTCCATGATCCAGAGTCATGTGTCCTACCATTGGACGACTTCCCAGTAAAAGAACAACAGGGGATATAATAATAAATTTCCCTCTGATTTTCAATAGACCAGCTAGACTAGTAAGGAGTGAGGAGTTAGGGGTAAGGAGTGAAAAGTGAGGAGTAAGGAGAATAATAAATCATGTTCGAGCACACCCACGAACCATGAAAATATGTTACCTTTTTATAAAAAGGTGTCATTTTCTAGGTAATAATTCAGGTTAATTGACAGCGAAAGAGTCTGGTGATAATATTTCTGGCTTATGGTAAAAAAAACTTGGTTTCGGTTTGGTCTGGTTTTCATTGTTTGTATAGTGCTGCTCTATCTTTTTTTCCGGAGTGTTGAATGGAAAGAAGTCCTGGGTTATTTGGTCGACATTAAAATAAAATATCTGATACTTCTGTTTTTGCTTGCTCCTTTCCATCTTGTAACCCGGGCAGTTCGCTGGGATTATCTATTGATGCATGAGAAAAAGGGAGTGAAGTTTTTCAATCGATTTGCTGGCAATGCTGTTGGATTTACTGTAACTCTTGTTTTTCCAGGCCGGTTAGGAGAGCTTGTTAAGCCATTGTACTTAGCCAAAAAAGAAGATATCCGGAAAGGATTTGCTATAGGAACAGTAGTTGTAGAGCGAATCTTCGATATAATTACCATGTGTTTTCTTCTGGGTTTGTTTCTGCTATCAAAGCCCCTTTATTCGTCTTATTTCAATGCGAATGAAGAAGCGTATTCTAATTTATATTTTTGGGGAACTATCGGCTCAATAATAGGTCTTGCTCTCTTTGTTTTGATTCTGGTTATTTATTTTTTTAAAGAGAAATCTCTTTCAGTAACTGCATTTTTATTGAAGCCCTTTCCACATAAAATATCCACGAAGATTCTCAAACTGACAGAAGAATTTATTGAGGGATTAAAGTTTTTTCATTCTATCGGAAATTTACTTACATATATAGTATTATCTTTTGTGGTTTGGCTGGGCATTGTTTTATATTATTGGGTATTCTTTTTTGCGTATGATATTTCTCTACCTTTCTTTTTTATTTTACCTTATGTTTTTTTAATTCTGGTTGGAGCATCCATCCCTACTCCAGGAATGGTGGGAGGGTTTGATTATTTTAGCAAGTTGGGGTTGACCACTCTTTATGGAATAAATGCAAACCAGGCCGTAGGAATGACAATTGTTGTGCATTCCATCCAGGTTGCAGTGACTTGCATTATTGGATATGTTATATTATGGAAAGAAGGGCTTTCAATATTTCAAGTCAAAAAAATGGGAGAAGAGACTGAGTCATGAAGTGCCCGTACTGTGGATATGAGGAGAGCAAGGTGATTGACTCCAGGGAAAGCAAGAATGGCATGACCATCCGACGTAGACGGGAATGTCTTTCCTGTAGCAAGAGATTTACTACATATGAAAAGATAGAGGAAGTTCCTTATATGGTTGTCAAAAAGGATGGACGAAGGCAGCCATTTGACGGCCAAAAGCTGCTGCGTGGAATGATTAAAGCATGTGAGAAGCGGCCTGTTCCGGTTACTACACTGGAAGAAATCGTAGATAAGATTGAGTCGATGCTGCAGGAGAAGCCTGAGAAAGAAATGAAGGCCTCTGAGATAGGCAAGCTTGTAATGGAGAAGCTAAAAGCTCTTGATAAGGTGGCGTACGTACGGTTTGCTTCTGTGTATAGGGAATTCAGAGATGTTCTGGAATTCAAGCATGAATTGGAGAATCTGTTAAAAGAGAAATAGCTTCCACAAAATGGCCAGAAAAATAACACCTGTTTTAGAAACAGAAAGATAGAAGAAGAAATTAATAGAATTGAGGTCATGGGGGTGGAAAGAGAAAAGGAAGTCGAAGTGAAAATTCACAAGTCTAACGGATAGAGATGGAGGAAAAAATGGGCAAGGGAGGCAATGATTTTGAAGAAAAATTTGAGGACATAAGCGAAGACAAGGACCAAAAACTTCATATTCCGAAAAAGTTGCCGGTTCTTATGTTGAGGGATATCGTTGTTTTTCCATATATGATTGTTCCATTATTTGTCGGAAGGGAGAAGTCAAAGAATGCAATCGATCATGCCCTCTCAACCCACAGAATGATTCTTCTTGTCACACAGAAGAATATGGAGGTAGAGGAGCCAAAAAGAGATGATATTTATGACATAGGCACAGTTGCTATGGTTATGCGCATGCTTAAGCTCCCGGATGGGCGTGTGAGGATTCTTGCACAAGGTCTTGTGCGGGCTAAAATAGAAGAACTGGAAGAAGATAAGCCATTTTATTCAGCTAACCTTACAGTGCTTCATGACGTGGAACCGGAAGAGAAATCAATAGAGGTAGAGGCTTTAATCCGCAATGTCCGCTCTGGCCTGGATAATGCTTCTTCCTTAGGAAAAGACATTCCCCCCGAGATAATAATTATTACAGCTAATATCGATGAGCCAGGAAGGCTTGCAGACTTAGTTGCAGCAAATCTGGATTTGAAAGTCAAAAATTCGCAAGAAATCTTGGAAGTTACAGATACAACTAAACGACTGAGAAAAGTCTATGAGCATTTGACAAGGGAGCTTGAACTCCTGGATGTTCAGTCAAAAATCAGCAGCGAAGCTAGAGGAGAAATGGATAAACTCCAGAAGCAGTATTTTCTACGGCAACAGATCAAAGCCATACAAAAAGAATTGGGGGAGGAAAGTGAAATCCAGGAAGAGGTAAGAGCTTATAAGAAGAAATTAAAGAAGTTAAAGGTTTCAACTGAAGTGCAGGAAGAACTCGAAAAACAGATTAACCGCCTGGTCCAGATGCATCCTGAATCTGCAGAAACAGCAGTAGTGCGCAATTATTTGGACTGGATGTTTGCTCTTCCCTGGAACAACAGTACTGTGGACAATTTGGATTTGCGCAAAGCCAAGTTAATTTTAGATGAAGATCACTATGGCTTGGACAAAGTAAAAGAAAGAATTCTTGAATATTTAGGCGTGCGAAAGCTTTCCAAAAAAATCAAAGGTCCAATTCTTTGTTTTGTAGGACCTCCAGGTGTTGGAAAAACATCACTTGGACGTTCTATTGCGAGGTCATTAGGAAGAAAATTTATTCGAATTTCACTTGGAGGCATAAGAGATGAAGCTGAAATTAGAGGGCACCGCAGGACCTATGTAGGAGCTATGCCGGGGCGAATTATTCAGGGATTAAGGCGATGCAGCTCCAATAACCCGGTTTTCATGATGGATGAGGTGGATAAAATCGGAGCGGATTTCCGTGGGGATCCTTCATCAGCCCTTTTGGAGGTTCTTGACCCTGAGCAGAATTATTCCTTCAGGGACCATTATCTTGGAGTCCCGTTTGACCTTTCTAAAGTCATGTTTATTACAACTGCAAATATTCTGGACCCAATTCAACCTGCCTTTCGTGACAGGATGGAAATTATCTCACTTCCAGGTTACACAGAAGAAGAAAAGCTTCAGATTGCGCTTCGCCATCTCGTTCCGAAGCAAATTGAAGAGCATGCTTTGAATGAAAAGTTGATATCTTTTACAAAGGGAGCAATAAAAAAGATCATATCCCTTTATACACGGGAAGCAGGTGTGCGTAACCTTGAGAGAGAAATTGCAACTGTTTGCCGGAAGGTTGCCAGACGAGTAGCCGAAGGAAAGAAAAAAATTACCAGGGTAACATCTCAGAACATCGAAAAATATCTTGGTCCTGCTAAAATTTTTCGAGACCAAATTCTTAAGAAAAACCAGGTTGGAGTAACGACTGGTGTAGCCTGGACATCAACTGGGGGTGAAATTCTTTTTGTTGAAGCCACAAAAATGAAAGGAAAGGGGAATCTTTTCCTTACAGGCTCTTTAGGAGAAGTAATGAAAGAATCGGCACAAGCTGCATTGAGTTATGCGCGAGCTCACACAAAAGAATTTGGAATTGATACTGCCATATTTTCTCAAAACGATTTTCATATTCATATTCCTGAAGGAGCCATTCCTAAAGATGGTCCCTCAGGGGGAGTCACAATTGCCACATCATTGTTATCTGTGTGCACTAATCGGAAAGTCAGGTGTAATATAGCTATGACAGGTGAGATTACATTGAGAGGCAATGTGCTTCCTGTTGGAGGGGTAAAAGAAAAGGTTTTTGCAGCGCAACGCGCAGGTGTTAAGAGGATGATTTTACCTGCAGCCAACAAGAAAGATTTAATTGATATTCCAAAGAAAATCAAGAAAGAAATGGAATTTATATTTGTTGAACATATAAATGAAGTATACCAGCATGCTTTGGAGCCACCTCTTAAAGAAAAAGCAAAAAGTTGAAAATTATAAATGTATAAATGTAAGTGGGGGACTGTAAGTGGGGACTGTCCCCAATTAACAATTAACGAATGAAGATAAAGCAGTTAAAGGAAAAAGACATCCTGTCAGCCATCCGGAAGGAATTCTCTGTATCATTCCCAGAGTTGCTTCTTGGAATCGGGGATGATGCTGCTGTTGTACGGCCAGGGAAAAAGCTTGTACTTTTAACAAAAGACCTGCTCATCGATGGTGTTCATTTCATATCCTCCAAACATCCTCCTTTTCTTTTAGGAAGAAAGAGCCTGAATGTAAACTTAAGTGACATTGCAGCCATGGGAGGAATGCCTAAGTATGCACTCCTTGGACTTGGTATTCCATCAAGCTTTAAGCCAGATTGGCTTGAAAAGTTCTTTTCCGGCTTGAAATCAGCGGCTGATAAACAAGATGTGGCACTGATTGGTGGCGATGTTTCCCAGGCAAGGAAATTAACCGTTTCTGTTACTATAATGGGAGAAGCCAAGTCAATTATTACGAGGAAAGGGGCTAAGCCAAATAATGCTATTTATGTATCTGGAACGTTAGGAAATGCAAAGCAGGGTTTATTGCTTTTAAAAAAAGGAGTTAAATTAGGAGATAGTAAAGAATCTGATTATTTACTTAAGAGCTTTCTTGACCCTTCGCCACAAGTCTCTTTAGGGATAGAACTCAACCGGCTACAAGCTGCTACATCTATGATAGACATAAGTGACGGGCTGTCTGTGGATTTACTACACATATGTCAGGAAAGCGGATGCGGGGCCCTTATTCATCTGGATAGCTTCCCGCTTTCATCTGACTTGCTTTCGTTTCAAAGGCGCCCCTTCAACTTTGCACTTCATGGTGGAGAGGACTACCAGCTTCTTTTTTCTGTTCCCACTGAAAAAGAAGGTAGTATTTTTAAGTTGCAAAAAAAATACAAAATCACCCTTATCGGCCAGATAATCAAAGAAAGAAGAGTATATGTGATTGACCGTCGCGGAAGGAAAAGGCTGCTTCCTGCCAGAGGATTCCAGCACTTCGATTAAATTTTTTCATCCAAAGTCGCATCCTCCATCCCCTCAAATTCATCCGATAATTGCTCCTTAACAAAGTACTTCTATATTATAGGTGCTCATTATTGTGATGAGCCCATCCAAATTACAAAAATACCAGGAAGTATTTCTGCATTTTATTTAGAAATAATTCCAAACAATGAATTTATGTGTTGACAAAATAATCCTATTTTTATATTTCATAGAAATATAAACCGCAACTGGGAAAATTAGGAGGAAAAAAATGAGAAAGAGACTTTTTATTTATTTTGGCTTTTTTTGTATTGCTGTTTCATGTGTCTGGGCAGGGGGCTGGAACAACACTTTAATGGGTTGTAGAGCTTTAGGACTTGGAGCAGCATTTGTTGGAGTGGCAGATGATCCAAGTGCCATTTTTTATAACCCAGCAGGATTAACACTTCAGAAAGAAAATTTAAACTTTTCTGTTGACGGCTTCTATGTAATGCCGACCCATGAATATGTAATGCCAACAGGCACTAAAGCAGAAAGCCATTATAATAACACGATACCTCAGATTTTCGTCTCTTATAAGGCCAGTGATAGATTAACATTAGGGATTGGCGCCTATATCCCATATGCAGGAGGAGGCGTCGACTGGAAGGAAAACCAGATTGGTTTTCCGTTTAAGTCGTATTTAGCAGTCTATACTATAACCCCTTCGCTTGCTTACATGGTGAATGAGAAATTTTCTGTTGGATTCAACTTGAATTTTTACAGGAGTATCTTGAGTGTTAAAACCATTGGTGAGACTTTTGGCCCATTGGAGGCAGAAGAAAATGGGTCGGCTTTATCAGCAGGGATTGGCCTGATGTACCAGCCAACTGAAAGGTTTAGAATCGGATTAAGTGCCAGAGGTCCTGCAAAGATGAACTTAAACGGCACAACTACTATATCGACAATAGCTCCTGAGTTTGGCACTGTAAAAATCAAGCTGGATTCAGAGACAAGTTTCAAGCTCCCATGGGATTTTGAGTTTGGATTTTCTTATAAAATCACGCCTAATTTCCTATGGGCTTCAAGTGCCCAGTACACTATGTGGTCTTCACTGGATAAGATAGAAAAAACAATAGAAAACCTTCCTTTCATCGGAGATTTTAAACAGATTGAAATCATGGGCTTTGAAAATATCCTTATTTTTCGGACTGGTGTAGAATATATCGTTACTTCCGGCCTGTCTCTTCGTGGAGGCATCGGCTATGATAGATCAGCAGTCCCTGATAAAACGCTCAGTTTCAATAATATTGATGTCGATAAACTCTCATTTCTTGGAGGGATAGGATATCACGCAGGAAACATGAAGATTGATTTTGTGTATATCTATGCACAGGGCCAGGAACGCGAAAGGACACGAACAGAATTTGGGCTGCCTTTAACAGAACGATTCAACTTGAGTGCATCTATCCTCGGTTTAGGAGTGACGTTCTCTTTTTGATATTCAGGAAATATTCTGGTAATAGGGCAAGTTAATTAAAGGGAAAGTCGCCTTCAAAAACAATTTCAGAGGGTCCAGATTGATAGACTTTTCCATTATCCCACTCGACAGTGAGACTTCCCATACTTGTTCTTACCTTGACCTTTTTTTCGGTTAAGTTCTTTAGAATCGATGCGACTGCTGCGGCACAGGAGCCGCTTCCAGAAGAAAGGGTTTCTCCAACGCCTCTTTCCCAGAAGAGAACTTCGATCTCATTCCTGTTTAGGACTCTGACAAACTCAACATTTGTCTTTTTCGGAAAGAATGGATGAAATTCAATTTCACGTCCTATTTGATGCCACTCAATGCGGGATAGGAACCGGTCGATGAAAATGGCACAGTGGGGATTTCCAATGGAAACAACTGTTATCGGGAATATTTTTTGGTTGATTGATAATGGGTAGTCGATAATCTCTTTATGAATAGAGCCATCGTCAAATGGAATTTCTTGTGAACTTAATTTGGGGATCCCCATTTCGATTTTAATGTGAAATAGATTGTTGTTTCTTTCAAGAATTGTACACTCTCTGTCTCCGGCTGGTGTGAGAAAAAGGAAATTGTTGGAGGTGATTTTGTTTTTATAATATAGGTAAGCAGCTGCACATCTTAAGCCATTTCCTGAAATTTCAGGCTCAGTCCCGTCTGCATTGAAAATGCGAAAGTTGACTATTCCTTTATCTTTGTCTTTAATTGATATCAGTAGAAGCCCATCAGCACCTACACCTGTATGGCGCTCGCAGATTCGCCTTGTCAGAGTGGCTTTTTCACTGATATTTATGACCTCTGTCTCTTCAATAACCAGAAAGTCATTGCCTAAGGAATGAACTTTTGTAAAATTCATCAAGGAACCCTTATTGTTACGATAAAGTCTTGCGGTTCACCGTGGCCTGTTTCTCTTCGAATAAGAAGCATGATTGGGTCGCCGGATTTTGCTTTCTTCAAAACATTTTCAAGATCCTTTATTGTTTTGATGTTTTTCCGGTTTGCTTCGATAATGATATCTCCTCTTTGAAGGCCTTTTTTATCGGCCTCACTGTAGCGGCGAACTTGAGTGATTAAAAGCCCTTCTGTTGTCTGTAATCCGTAGCGCCTTGCAATATTCGGCGTTAAAGTAGTCATAGAAAAGCCAATGTCTTTTCCTGTGGAGGAAGGTGTCTCTTTGGGCTCTTCCTCTTCTAATTCGATGACTTTTGCTTTCAGTGTTTTTTCTGCTTCATCACGAATAATGGTTATTTTTATCGTTGTTCCGGGCTCTATCTCAGCTATTTTAAACTTTAATTCATTGGGGCCGTCAATTGGCTCATCATTGATAGCGATTATGACATCGTATCGCTTCAAGCCAGCTTTCTCGGCTGGCGTTCCTTCTCCTACGGAATTAACGAAAGCACCTTTCTTGGATTTTAGATTAAGCACCTTTTTTGTGTCTTCATCGATTGATGAAACGATTACTCCAAGAAAGCCACGTACGACTCTTCCTTTTTCTTTGAGCTGCATTACTATTTTTTTTGCAAGATTTGAAGGGATAGCAAAACCGATTCCAATATTTCCCCCTGTAGGAGCTAAAATCATGCTCGTGATTCCAATGACTTCTCCGTTCATGTTAACTAATGGGCCGCCACTGTTTCCCCTGTTGATTGCTGCGTCGGTCTGAATGAAGTCCTGGTATTCTGGAACGTTTAAGCTTCCTTGAATCTGCCGTCCTTTTGCACTTACGATTCCGGCTGTGACAGTGTGTTCCATTCCAAGTGGATTGCCAATTGCCACTACCCATTCGCCCACACGAAGTTTGGTTGAGTCACCTAAATCGGCAAATACTAAGTTTTTGTCATTGACTTTTAGCAGAGCTACGTCTGTTTTGGGATCTGTCCCAACGATTTCGGCCTCATATTCTTTGTCCTGAACACGTGTGAACACAGTCACTTTCTCAGAATTTTCTACTATATGGTTATTTGTCAGGATGTATCCATCTTGGCTTATGAAAAAACCTGTTCCGTATGCTTTAGAGCGAAATTCTTTCTCCCTTTCCCTCGGAGTTCCAAAAAATCTATCCCAAAAATCCTCAAACGGCCATTCATCACCAAAACTTGAAATTGTTCTCTTTTCTACCTTTTCGGCTTCAATCCAGACTACAGCAGGACCTACTTTTTCTACAATTCTGGCAAATCCTTTTTCTGGTATTGCTTGCATAGAATCTGAGGCGTAGGAGGCATAGAGAGTCGAAGACATGGAAGAGGAAGGTACTTGAAGAAAATTATCTGAAGTATTTTTCTCAGGAAAATAAACAAATATCAAGCCCGCAAGAAACAATCCTAATGCGAAAGCAATTAAAGCAACAAGTGCTGTTTTTTTCATTTTATCCTCCTTTATTTATCCTCTTATTGAAATTAGATAATAAATTATCATAACATTAAAAAAAATTCAATTTATATAGATTCCTATAACTTTTCATTGCAGGAAAAGTTGCAATTAAAATCTTTTAGAATTATTATCACTATAAAATTTCTCTAAGAGCATGAATCAATACTATTTTTAGAAGGCGGTCATAGTGAGGAAAATGAGGTTGAAGAGAGGAGTTTTGATTGTTTTCGAAGGAATCGATGGGTCGGGAAAATCAACTCAAGCTAATAATCTTTTCCATGCTCTTTCAGAAAGAAGTTTTAAAGCCGTATATTTTAGTGAGCCCACTCAAGGGAAGTGGGGCCGTATAATCAAAGAAAAAGCTGCGTTTCCAGAATCTCTTTCCCCTGAAGAAGAATTAAAGCTTTTTCAGAGAGATAGGGAAGAAAACGTCGAAAAAAATTTAAAACCAGCCCTCAGAAAAAAACAGATGGTCATATTGGATAGATATTACTTTTCGACAATAGCCTACCAGGGAGCAAAAGGCATTGATACTGAAAGAATTCGAAAACTGAATGAAAAAATTGCTGTTGAACCGGATTTAGTTTTTATCCTGGATTTAGATGCCAAGAAGGGCCTCAATCGTATTGAGAACCGAAAAAAGAAAGATTTGCTGTTCGAACGGGAAGATTATTTGGTACGCGTCCGCCAACTTTTTTTGCAAATTAACGGCGATAACATCTTTCATGTGAATGCCGATCGCTCTGAGGAAGAAATCAGTAAAGAAATAAAGCAAATTGTGTTTGCATATCTGAACCGTTTGACTCTATAGACCATCTCAATTAAATTTGTTATATTCTTATCCTAATGACAGAAAAAAAGACACTTATTTTGAAGATTAAAAAATTAAAAGTAAAAGGTTTTTCTTTAAAAAAACTTCGCGAACCTAAGGTTCGTAATAGAATTCTTTTTGCTCTTTTAATTCTTTTTATTTGCTTTCTGGGAATAACGGTTGGTGTTTATAAGGCAATAATGCAAAACCTGCCTTCCATTACAATGCTTGAGACGTATGAACCGCCGATAATCACCTATATTTTTGCGGATAATGGAGAAGTCATAGGACAATACGCCAGGCAGAAAAGGATTGTTATCACTTACGAGGAAATCCCAGAAGTCTTAAAAAAAGCAATCATATCAACAGAAGACCCCAGATTTTATAGGCATCATGGAATTGATTTTTATGGGATTTTACGTGCAGTCAAAGAAAATATTAAGATTGGAAGAAAATCCAGAAGACTTCATGGGGGAAGCACAATCAGCCAGCAGCTTTCCCGCGAGCTTTTTCTTCATCCAAAGCAGACTCTAAGGCGGAAATTGAAGGAGGTCATTCTGGCTCTGCAGATTGAAAGAAAATATACCAAGCAGCAGATAATGACGATGTACCTCAATCAATATGACTTGGGGCATGGTGCTTTTGGTGTGGAGACTGCTTCACAACTTTTCTTTGAAAAGAATGTTTCTGAATTAACTCTGGCAGAAGCTGCGATGATAGCAGGCCTTTTCAGAGGGCCTTATTATTATTCTCCATACAATAATCCTGAAAGAACCCTTCGCCGCCGGAATCATGTGCTTAACCGGCTGGTGGAAGAGGGTTTTCTAAGAAAAGATGAAGCTGAAAAAATCAAGCAGGAACCCCTGAATGTTCTTCCTTTGCATCGGGGGGATTCTGAATTTTCTGCCTATTTTAATGAGGAAGTCCGTAAATATTTAGAAAAGAATTACGGAGCAGAAGCACTTTATAGAGATGGGCTTAAGGTCTATACGACTGTAAATATCGAATACCAAAAATATGCTGAAGAAGCGCTGAGAAACCACCTCAGGGTCCTGGATAAAAGACAGGGCTGGAGAAAAGACAAGAAAAACCTCTTGGACGAAGGCCTCCAGAACCTTGAAGAATTCGATGGGAAAACGTTTTCGAGCTGGTTGAAGTCCTCCTTGGAGGAACAAGATATCATTGAAGCTGTAGTGTTATATGTAGAAAGAAATAAAGCTACAATAAAATTTAAGGATTACACAGGCGAGTTAACAAATAAAGGGATTGGCTGGACAAAAACAAATAATCTGAAAAACCTTATAAAAAAGGGAGATGTAATTCACGTTAAAATCCGAAAAATAGATGAAGAAAATAAAAAACTTGATGTTTCCCTAGATCAAGAGCCGCTTCTTGAAGGTGGCTTTCTGGCAATTGAACCTCAAACTGGGCAGATAAAAGCGATGGTTGGAGGATATTCTTTTGAAAGAAGCAAATGGAATAATGCTACTCAGGCAACGAGACAGTCTGGTTCAGTGATAAAACCAATCCTTTATACGGCTGCGCTGGAGAACGGTTTTACACCTGCAAGCAGGATTGTTGATGAGCCAACAGAATTCAAGGATCAATGGTCAGGGGAACTGTATGCTCCGAATAATTACGACAGGAAATACAAAGGTGCAGTGACGCTTCGAACAGGATTGGAAGAGTCAAGAAATATTGTTACTGCGAAACTTTTAGAGTATATTTCTCCACAGATTGGTGTAGAATATTGCAAGAGATTTGGTGTTAAATCGCCTGTCTATCCTTATCTCTCTCTTGCACTCGGGGCATTCGAAGCAAGATTGATTGAGCTTGTATCTGCCTTTACGACTTTTCCGAACAGAGGCATCCGGGTAGAGCCCTATTTCATCACGCGGATAGAAGATAAAGATGGAAATATCTTGGAAGAAAGCAAGATAGAGACAGAGGAAGTCATTTCTCCAGAGATTGCCTATATGATGACCTATCTTCTTCAGGGGGTTGTCCAGGGAGGGACTGCTGCAGCGGCGAGCTTTTTATTAAAAGATAAGCCATTAGCTGGAAAAACAGGGACAACCGACGAATATTCTGATGCCTGGTTTATAGGATTTTCTCCATCCCTTTGTGCTGGCGTCTGGGTCGGGCATAACACTAAGATTTCAATAGGTGAACATCAATCCGGGGCTGTAGCTGCTCTTCCTGTTTGGATAGAGTTTTTCAGCCATATTATTGAAAAGGAAAAGAAAGCAGCAGAGGAAATGGGAGAAGATCCTCTAATGGAAGAATTTGAAGTTCCCCCTAATCTAAATTTTGTAGAGATTGACAGAAAGACCGGTTTGTTGGCAACACCATTCTGTCTATGGACGATAAAGGAAGTTTTCCTCCCTGGAACAGAGCCCGGCCGATTTTGCACGTATGAAGACCATCTGCTGGTTCTGGATTATTACTCCAAGAAAAAAGAAGAAATTCATTAAAAGTCAATCTTTCCACTGAGGAGCATCTGGAATATTATCGAACTTTTTTGTGTAATTCCCTTCAAGAAAAAGAAACGGATAACCGGATTATTTGTTTTTCCTGGTTTTTGATGATGATCCAGAAGACCGAGTCTTTGAGCTACTTGAACGAGTTGATGACGAGGATGAGCTTCTGGATGAACTTCTGGATGATGAGGAAGAAATAGTGCTAGATTTGGAGCTTGTTTTCTTATAAGAAGAAATTCGGGGTGCCTTACTTTTGCTTGATTTGCTGCTGCTTGAAATATAGTCATAGATTTTGCCAGAAACAGATGTGGATTTTCTGGTTTTTACGCTTCTTGAGTATTTTTCAGCATTGATATTTGGAGAGGATGGATATCCAGATTTTGTCTTGATGATTTTTCTTTCTTGGATGGATGAGGTGTCTTTTGGTTTTAAACTGTAATCCCGAATTTTTCGCGGATATGTTGTTGTTTGTGTTGATTGCACGCTTTTATAAGGTGTGCTTTGAATCCGTTTACCTGTTTTGGTTTGCAGCTGAGTTTCAGAAGTTTTTTTTCGCAGCAAGAGCTGAGTGCCTCTCATTTTTTCCACCTGGACCTTTTGGCTAACAGGACGAATGCTTGGAGCTTTATTTGTCAACTGGATTTTTCCTATAGTTTTGATTGTGTCCTGATGAAGGGCGACTTTTGAGACATTCCGCGATTTGAGCTGGTTTTTATGGATGACAGTTATTGCCCGGGAATTGTATGGATAATAACGTTGGGAATAGCGGTCATAGAACACATTGTTAATGATTACGCCGGGATAGCCGTAATAGCTTAAGGGAGCCCATCCAATATAGTCATATCCCCAGTACCAACTGACCCATGCAGGACCCCAGATATTGGTCGGTATCCAGTACCATCCAAGGCTAGCTCTCCAGTGCCATCTTCCGTAATGAAATGTAGCCCAACCCCATGGCTCATAGGGAAGCCAAGTCCAGCCATAGAGAGGCAGCCAGAGCCATCTGCCATAAGAATAAGGGCGCCAGTTGACATCTATTCCCATAGGAACCCACACGTGCCCGTAAGGATACACATAAGCCCAATCTCCGTAAGAATCTAACTCATATTCAAAATCTTCCAGTTCCTCAGGAAGGTATTTTTGTGCGAGACGTTTCCGAACCAAAGAGTCTCTGTCCTCACTCCATCTGTCGAAGCTGTCTTCAGCAATAGCAATGAACCGCGTGGGCCTTGATGTAAAATGGCCGGCTATTGCTTCGAGTCTTTGCGCTTCATTGATAAGTACTGACCCGCTTTCTCCTGCGGCTTCCACCAGGCCTTTAAAGACAAATATTTCACTTTCTTGGTTTTCCCTGACATCTATTCTGTAAAGACCCTCATCCAAGATGTATATAGAAACATCTGCTGTGTGCATGACCATATCTTTTTCTTTGCTTAAGTAGCCGATACTAAGATAAACATTTCCAGTCCAGACTTGAATCTCGATTCTCTCATCGTCTCTTTTTGGCAATCTAATAAGGTCAACTTTTGTATTATTGTCTAAACGGAGATAATTGGATTTTCCCAGATAGATTTCAGCTCTGCCTTCTGTTGTTCCTAATCTGTCGCCCTCTAATACAGGCATATTCAGTACGGCTTCTTCATAGCCAAGGTCTGTGGCTCTCTGGATATAGGTGTTTTCAGTTGCATAGCTCAGGCGAGCAATTGACTGATTTGTGTATTCCTGTTCCCTTGCATTTAAGATGAAAAAAGCAAGGAGAAGAATGAGTATTGTGAGTATGATTTTTTTCATTTTATTCTCCTTTATTTTGAAACCACTTTTTTATTATGCAAATATGGTGCCAATTGGTTTGTCTGAAGATTTATCATGATTTTTTCAAAATTGTCCAAAATAGATGACGAATGGCATATTGACTATACATTGATAAATTCAGGGTTATAGGAGATGCTGATTGATTGTTTGTTTGCTTAAAATTCTTTTCAAGCTCAGTTTCAAGTAGACAAAAAGCATTACTGTATATCTCTGGACATCCCCAGGAGAGCGGATATTTTTGAGAATCCTTGGGATTTTTCTAAATATTGAAATTTTTCCTCCGCTAAAGGACCATCGAAAGAGAAGTTCACTTATCTGCTGCCAGGTGAGCTTATCCACAAAAAGGGGGACATCGCCCTGAGCGGTTGGAAGAGTTATTATTTTCGAGCGGTATCTTTTTGCCCAGGAGAAGGCTTCAGGCAGGATGCCACTTTCTTTTGCTGTCTTTTCTAAGGGAGTTCCAGGGTACACATGGAGGATTGCGATGCTTCCTTCGATATTATCCTTGTATTGTTCGATGATTCTTATTGTTTCTTGGGCTTCTTCCCAGGTTTCTGTAGGATGGCTGAAAATGAAGAAAGCATTGGGGATTATTTCTAATTCCTGGCACCATTGGACCACATTATGGAAGTCTTTAATGTTGATTTTCTTGTTTATGATTTCATTGCGAACTCGCTCTGAACCTGCTTCCAGACCAAAAGACAGGTGAAAAAGCCCGGCCCTTTTCATCTTCGTAAGCAGAGATTTATCGATAAGATCGAATCTGATGTCGCATTTCCAGAAAATCTTGAGATTTTTCTCCAGAATAAGGTCGCAAATACGTTCGACCCTTTTCGGGTTTGCATTGAATGTATCATCAAAGAAGAATACAACCTTGATCCCATAAGTATGGATGAGAAATTCGATTTCCTGGATGACGTTTTCAGGAGAACGCATCCTGACATTTCGACCCCAATTAATGGGTGTAGCGCAAAAGTTGCAATTGAATGGACAACCCCGGCTTGTCATTATGTTGACAGCAGGAAGCATTCCTTCTCCTGGAACTTCAAAGAGAAAATTGTATTTTTCAAATGGAATTAAATGAAATGCCGGAAAAGGAAGACTATCTAAGTCTGATATTAACGGACGCCTCGGGTTTGACTGGACGTACCCGTCTTTTCTGTAGGAAATTCCAGAAATTGCATGCAAGGAGCATATGTCTGCCTTTTGTTCCAATGCCTGGCAGAGTTCCCGCATTGTCATTTCTCCTTCGCCTTTGACCACTATATTAAGTTCTGGAATGTTTTCCAGGCAGTCTTCGGCAGCCATCGATGAATGAGGCCCTCCTAAGATGGTTAAGGCGCGAGGATATGTTTTTTTAGCTAATTTAATCAAGTTAAAGCTCTCGAATCTATTTTCTGTTGTGGATGTAACTCCGATTACATCGGGTTTAAAATCGAGCATGGCTTTTTTAATGGAACTGGAATTAAGCTTGAGTATGTCTGCAGGGACAATGTTTACTTGATGACCATCTTCTTCAAGGACTGCGGAAATATACAAAAGGCCCAGCGGAGGCATTGAGGACCCTTTTGACCAGCGTTCAGCAAAATATCCGCCCGGAGGAACAAACAGTTGGACTCTCATTCCTGGATTCTCTCCTTATCTTTTCCAAGCTTGACAGAATAAATACTTGTAATGCTCGGTTCAGGCATGGTCGTGCCGTATATATAATCAGCAACTTCCATTGTCTTGAAATTGTGTGTAATGATGATGAATTGGGTCTGGTTTTTAATCTTCTTCATAAGGCTTAAGAATCGGCCTAAGTTTATGTCATCTAAAGCCGCATCAACTTCATCCAGGATGCAGAAAGGGGCTGGCTTATAACGAAAAAGAGCAAAGAAAAACGCCAGGCTTGTCAAGCTTTTCTCTCCTCCTGAAAGCAGGCTCATTCTTTGAAGTTTTTTTCCTGGAGGCTGGGCAGTAATCTCGATCCCGCTTTCTAAAGGCTGGTTAAGGTCTGTCAAGTTTAGTTCCGCATGGCCTCCATTGAAAAGGAGTGAAAACACCTCATTGAAATTTTTGTTTACTTCCTGGAAAGCTTTAAGAAATTGAGCTTTGCTTTCCAGGTCAATTTTTTTGATTGCTTCTTTTGTGGATTCAATTGATTCGCGCAAATCTGTTTTTTGTTGCACAAGGAAGTCGTAACGTTTTTTCTGCTGAATATATTCTTCTTCGGCCATGAGGTTGACAGCCTTGAAGTTTTGAAGCTTTTCCTTGTTTTCTGCCAAAGACTTCTCTATATTCTCGTGGAGAAGTTCTTCAATGGAAATACTGGCTTTGACCTCTTCAAGAGTCTGTTTTAACTCCTGCCAGCAAGATTCTCCAAGATTAACCAGGTCCCGCTCTTTTTCAGCTTTTTTTATTTCCCATTGAATCCTTTCTTCTTTGCATGTCTCATGTTCTTGTTTGAGTTCCTGTAAATTTTTTTCCAGTGTGTTCTGTTCGGATTGGTTTTTTTTCAAGAGCAATTCATGCTCCTTTAAATGTGCTTCGTTTTTGATTATATTCTTTTTTAGTTGGCTGATTTTTTTATCAAGCTGGATGATATTTTCTTGAAGCTTGATGCGTGCATCTTCGGAGTTTAGATTTTCATTTTCAAGGGAGGCGATTTTGTTTTTTACAATTTCCCTTCTGCGTTGAGTTTCCTGGAGTTGAAGTCGGCAGTTTTTGATTTTTTCATAGATAATATTTATGTCTGATTGAAGCTCAAAGACACGTCTCTTTTTACTTTCATTAAGTTCCTGGACTTCTGCGTGGTCTATTTCTTCTTTCTTTACTCGTTGGGACAATGAATTCTCATTATCTTTAAGAATATCCAATTCGTTTGAAATACTTTCAAGCTTTTTGTGCATGGCCTTTTTGTCTTCCTCTAAAATGGCAAGTTCCTCTTTTAGAAGAAGGATATGTCTTTGAATGCGATTTATTTCTTCAAGAAGATAGGAGCTCTCTTTTTCTTTTGCAGCTATGGATTTTTCAATCCCGTTAACCTCGGAAATTTCTCCTCTAATTTTATCTTCAAGTCTTTTTTTGGATTCTGCCTCCTGTTGAATTTGGCAATTAAGAGGAGATAGCTTTCTATCTATTTCTTCGATATGGACTTTTAGTTTTTTTATCTCCTGATGTAGAGTCAATAGGCCTTCTTTCTTCTGGCCCAGCTTTAAAAGCCCTGAGGAAAGCAAAATATCTCCTTGCATGCTTATAAAGTTAAGGGAAGGGAAGCGAATCCAGAGATCAACAGCAGATTTAATGTCTTTTACAATGGCAGCATCTCGAAGATGAGAAAGCCAGGTTTTATCTTCAGAATTAGTGCGGACACGTGACTTTAAGAGTCCTAATACATTTGGTTCTGAAAGTATGTCCGGCGCCTTTTCTTCATTTTCTTTAGGAGCCATAAGGAGAAGGTTTCCCTTGAGGTTTGTATCCATTGAATGTTTGAGGAATTCATTTGCGGGGATAAGATTGGCAGTGGTTTCCTCTTTCCAAAAAGTGTCGATCAGGTGGGTGTGTTGGGCATCACTTTCGATTAAATCTGCAAGAATGCCTAAATTCCCAGGGATTTCTGGACTTTTGATTTCTCTTTCTTTTTCCTCTAATTTTTGTAAAGCATGTAGGTGATGCTGCGCCTTGTCTTTTTCTTGCTGGAGTTCATTTTTCTGATTTTTTAACTTCTCAAGTAAAAGATGGAGCTTCTGGCATTCGTTCTGACAATTGTTGATTGATTTTTGTTTTTCTTTGAAGAAATCTTGCTCTTGCTTTAAGGAGTTGACAGTCTCCTGTTGTTTTTTCTCTGATTGTTGCAGAATGGAAAGTTCTTTTTGCGTCTGGGTTTTTAGCCTGTTTTCCTGGGGGAGGAGAAGCTCCAATTCTTTTTCGAATCTCGCTTTTTCATTTTTTATTTCCGTAAGTGCTGAAAGAATCTTAAGGTATTCTTTTCGCAATATCTCTATTGATTGTTTGTGTGATTCCAGTTTCTTGATAAACGATTTGCTTTCTTCTGTGGCCTTTTGCATATCCTTTTGTTTCTGGTGTAATGTTTTTTCAAGATCTTCGAGTTTTTGCTTTAAATCTGAATCTTGCTGGTCAAGCGCTTTGAGTTCTTGCTGGAATTCTTTCTTGTTGAGTATTGCAGAGCTTTTTTTCTCTTCGAAAAAGTCTATTCGCTTTGCATCCTTGTCCTTTTCTGCTTTTGCCTGGGATTGTTGGGATTTTAGGGAAAATATCTGGAGATGTTTTTCTTTTATAGATTTTTCAAGGGACCAAACTTCTGAGCGCTTTTCTGCAAGACTTTTTTCTTCTTTTTTCACATGTGCCAAGAGCATTTTTTCTTTCTCAAAGCATTTTTGGTACTTGCGAATGATTTCTGTTTGGATTTTTTCAAGCGCATCGATTTTTTGCCTGAAAAGGAAAAGAGTTTGTTCACGGATTTTTTCGCGCAGTTTTCTGTATTTTTGAGCAGCCAATGCCTGCCTTTTTAAAGAATTTATCCTTTTTTGAATTTCGACAATGATATCTTCCAGCCGAGTAAGATTTTGTTCGCTGCTTTCAATCTTTAACTGGGCTTGTCTCTTTTTTTCCTTATAAAAAGCTGTACCTGCGGCTTCCTCAAGTAGAACTCTTTTTTCAATAGGTTTGGAGCTTAGAAACAGGCCAATGCTTCCTTGCTCGATGATGAAATAGTCCTTTTCACCAACAGATTTTTTCCATAGTGTATCCTGAATGTCTTTTAGACGGACTGTTTTACTGTTAAGTCTGTACTCACTTTCTCCTGAACGGAAAACCCGATGATTGATGTTAAGCTCCTCATCTTCATGGCCAAGTGAGAGTGTTACATCAGCCATGCTCATAGGAGGATGGTTTGTATTTCCGTTGAATATGATATCATCACTTCTTTCCCCTCGAAGTGATTTAAGTCTTTTTCCTCCTAAGACCCAGAGGATTGAATCAACAATATTGCTCTTCCCGGTGCCGTTAGGTCCAATGATGGCTGTTATTCCAGGATGGAAGACTATCTTTGTCCTTTTTTGGAAGGATTTGAATCCATGAATTTCTAACTTTTTTATAAACATTTTTTAGTGACTCGTAATCCTTGACAGTCCATATTGTTTTTATTAATTATAATCTATACATAACATGAAGGTATTATTTTAATTAATTTCAAATTAATTTCAATGAGCCAGTGTAGCTCAGTGGTAGAGCAACTGATTCGTAATCAGTAGGTCGGGGGTTCGAATCCCCCTGCTGGCTCTCTTTTTTTCATGGTTTATTTCTTATAGCATATCTATTTGAAAGATTTCAGGGATTTCTAAAGAATCTCCCCTGATTCATCGTACAAGATGATTGAATAATATATATAATTTTGATAGAGTTTGCCTTAAAAACTATGATTAAGGTGTTTCGTGATAAAAATAATGAGGGAAAAGACCGAGCAAAATGGAATTAAAAGATTATTGTGTAAGACTTAAAGCCCTTCAAAAAATAACAGAAGCTATGCACAGCTCATTGGATCTTGAAGAAGTGTTTCGCACAATCATGAAGGAAGGAGCCGTCCAGTCATTAGGGTGTACAACAGCTTTTGTTGGGATGTTGGATAAGAGAAGAAATATATTTGAAGTAAAGGGTACCGCAGCGAAAAGAGGCTTTCTCTCCATGATAAATAAAATATTGGGCTTTTCCTTACCGAAGTTTTCCTTTCCGGCTGACCCTCGATTATGCGAAGGGATAAAAGCTGCTTTGGAAGGCCGGCTGCTTGTTGAACATAGCTTTGTTGACGTGATTCATCCCTTGATTTCTAAAAAAGCTTGCTCAGGACTTCAAAAGCTCGGAAACATGAAGACTTGCATGGTTGTTCCATTAAAAAAAGGAGATGAGGTCTTCGGGGGTATGTTTCTTACAAGCGTTCGGAAAGATATTGATGAAGAAGATTTAAATATAATCAAAAGCTATGCTTATGCTGCTTCAAGTGCGATTCAGAATGCAGAGTTGCATCTTCAGACCAAACTTGCAAAGGAAGCTCTAAAAACAAGTGAAAGCCAACTCCGCATGCTTATTGATAATATTCCAGATATTATTTATTTTAAGGATCTTCATGGGCGAAATATTGTTGTGAATAAAGCATATGAGAATTTCGTGGGGCTAAAGAAGGAGGAAATCATTGGCAAAACAGATAAGGAAATACTCCCTTCAGACCTTGCGGAGTATTGCCGAAAAAGCGATAAACAAGTGATAAAGAAACGAAAGCTCATATGCTGTGAAGAGGAGTCAATAAACCATGAAGGTGAAAAAATCTATTTTGAATCATATAAGTACCCTTTATTTGATGAAAAAGGAATCCTTAAAGGATTAGTGGGAATTAGCAAAGATATTACAGGCAGGAAAATAGCAGAGAAAAATCTTCGGGTTGAAAAAGCTTACTTGAAACAGTTTTTTGAAAATATACAAGAGGGAATTGTTTTGGCTGATAAAAAGGAAAAGATCATTAGTGTGAATAAGGAGTTTGTAAGATTATTCGGGTATAAAAAGAGGGAAATCAAAGGCAGATATCTTGACGAAATTGTGGGTCATGAAAAAAAACGTGATGAAGCCGAAAAAATCTCTGTAAAAATTTATACAGAGGAAAATGTAGCTTTCGAAGCTGTGCGGAAGCGGAAAGATGGGACAATGATAGATGTGTCTGTACTTGCAATGCCTATCATTGTTGATGGGGAAGTAGTGGCCTCTGTAGCTATATACAGGGATATAACAGAACGAAAAAAGGCAGAGGAGCAGGTCAGGTCTTCACTTGAAGAAAAGGAGGTACTGTTAAAGGAAATTCATCATAGAGTGAAAAACAATATGCAAATCGTCTCAAGCATGCTTCGTCTCCAAGCAAGACAAAGTAAGAGCGAAGATTTCATTGAAATGTGTAATGTTGGCCAAAGTCGAATAAGGTCGATAGCTCTAATACATGAATCTCTTTATAAATCAAATGATTTTGCAAGGATTGATTTTTCGAAATATATAGAAAAGCTCATGACACATTTATTTTCGATATATGAGGGTGGAAAAGAGCGCATAGAATTTGAAATCGATGTGGATGATGTTTTTCTTGATATTAATAAAGCTATTCCATGCGGGTTGATAATAAACGAGCTTATTTCGAATTCCTTAAGGCATGCTTTTCCAAATAGAATGCAAGGGAAAATCGAAGTAAAAATGTTCATGGAAAATGGGAAATATATCCTCATTGTTAAAGACACAGGAATAGGTTTTCCAGAGGAATTGGATTTAAGAAATACTAAAACACTTGGCATGCAGTTGCTTACAGATCTTGTGAAACAGTTACGGGGGACAATTGAACTTGCGAAGGATGGAGCTACAGAGTTTAAAATCACCTTCTAACCCATCTCTCCTCACTCCTTACTATTTACTATTTATCTTATGAGATTGCCACGTCACTGCGCTCCTCCCAATGAGAGGGGCAGCTCCTAACTCTTTTTTAGCAAGCATATCCCTCTTCTTGTCATTGCGGGCGACTGTAAGGAGCGCGGCAATCTCTTCTTGCTCTTTACTCCTCACTCCTTACTGTTCACTGTTTATTGGTTAATATTTCAATTCAGAGCCTAAGAGACTATGAGGGATGAGAAAGACAACAACAAGTAGAATCGACGCCCCTAAAACCCATTTCCGTGCAGGCTGTCCATGGCGTCCTGCGATTAATGCGATGACCCAACCAATAAGCGCAATGAGAGTTTTGTTGTCTGTAAGGTCGTAGCCAAGTGGAAATCCAGTCCATAAAGCGCCAAAAGCAAAATGTTGCACAAGAGGGCCAAAAATCATTCCCCCAACAAACAATAGTGCTGTTGTCCAAAGAACAAGTTTGCGGGGATTTCTCTGCGGCCTGAGAGCTTCTAATCCAGCCCTTGTTGAGAAAAGCATAGCAAGGAAAATAAAAATAATATGGGGAATGAGAATGCTGCTTGGGACTGAGCCTTTGAAGCGGATTACGACAGGGTCTTCCCCTGATAAAGATACTTCTTCCTCTTTATATGTGAGGATTATTTTGTAAGCCAGCTTGCCCGCAGGAGGTTCAGATGGAAGATAGGCAATTAAAAAATTATCTTCTGTCTTTTTCATTTGGACTCGAGTCCAGGGATCTTTTGTTTTGAACCTTTTGTATAGCACATGCCCAGTAATTTCTGGATTGCAGACTGCAATCTTTATTTCATAATCCTTATGAGTTTCGTGTGTGCGCGCAAGCGTGTACTTTATTGTGCAGTTTGCAACATGTGTTTTTCCCCGGACAGGATAGGTTGGACCTGTGAGCCGCTGATATACTGCTGTAAATAAAGTGATAAGGAAAGCAAGAAGCCACAGAATGAAATTTTTCATCTTCAAAACATCACCTGTTTTCTCTTTTTCTGACTTGTCATTTATATATAGTATATTTACCTTTGTAAGTAATATAATTCAAACTATGAATATTTTTATAGAAAAGTCACAAGAAGCACGCCTAAAATCGCTAAGAAAAGAGCTAAAAATTTTCCTTTTGTAGCTTCTTCCTTGAGAATTATCATTCCCAATATAAACACAAAAATAGTGTTTGTTTGATTTAAAGCCGAAGCCACCGACGCTTGAGTAAATTTCATTCCTCCCATCCAGCATGCCAGGCCTATATAAGACCCAAGAAAAGTGCCTGTTCCCATATAAACCCAGGTCTTTTGAGGAAACATGTCTTTCCAGATGGCCAGTCGTTTAGGATGGAAAAAAAGAACCAAGCACAAAAACACTAATCCACCTGCTGTGCGGACCTGTGTCGCCCATAAGAGAGGTGAATTGTTTAGAAGGGGCTTTATCATCACAATGCTTACTGCCTGGACTAACATGGCGCTTATTCCAAGATAAATTCCTGTAATCAGGTCTTTTGTTGATATATGCTTATGCAGCTTTTTTTGTGAAATAGTCAAGACGGCTGAAACGATAAAAACAACTCCTAATAACTGAATAGGGCTCATTTTTTCCGCAATAAAAATTGTTGAAAGAATTATGACAAAAGGGCTGTAAGTGCAATTGACTATTGCTGAAAGGCCTGCTCCAAGCCGGTTAAGAGCTGCAAAAAACAGAGTGTCTGAAAGACCCATGCCTAAGACTCCACTGAAGAGTAGTAATGTGTAGCTCTCCCAGGGAGCTTTCGGAAAAAAACTTTTATTAATGACCAAAATCGTAATGGTAAAGAGAATGAGAGCCAGGAAGTTCTTGAAAAAATTCAGGCCGACGGGATGAACAGTCTTTCCACTGATTCTGAACAGGATAATTGCCACAGCCCATATGAAGGCAGATACAAGAGCTAAAGATTCTCCAAGGTAGCCGAAATTTTGTATTGCTGCTATTGATTCTGTCATGATGAACCAGCATAATTCAATTTTTCCCCTAAAAAAAACATTTTTTAAGTTTCAGAGAAAATATATAGAATTTTTTTATATAGCAGAGAAATGCTTCTCGGTCAAATAAAAAGAATTACCGCTTATGATTTACGTTAATGGTTTGAGTGAAGAATGGGTTTTTTTTATTGAAAAATATTCGATTTTAAAGAAAGGATTTTTATCCTTCCTCTACCTGTATTTAGTCATTCTCTTCTATATTTTTTGCTTCATCGCCTTTTTCTTTGGCTGCGAGTTCATCATCTTTTTCCTCATTAGTTTCAACTTCAATTCCTAAAAGCTCTGCAATTCCTTCATAGATGTGCTGAAAAGCCCGTTTTGATTCCTGGATTTGGGCTAAAATCGTTCTTGTTTTTTGAATTTCTTTTTCCATTTCCTCATCAATGGTGTCCAACTGCTTTTTGGCTTCTTCCATTGTTTTTTTATATAATTCCTCTAATTCTCTTGTCAAAGACATCTTTTTCTCCCTATCTACCTAAATATATTTTTCTGCACCTATTTTTATTGCCTCTTCTTTGGAATTATGGATCTTTTGAAAAAATGAGGATGAAAGAATGAAGAAACAAAAAGATTCTGATTAATTCTCATTTTATGATAAGCAAATTCTCATTATTAACTTATTCTATTTTATTAGAATCTTTCTATAAAAAACAAGTCCCTTTTTGGAATAATTAAAAAAATATGACCCTGTAGAAATCACAGATGAAGAAAAAGAAGAGCAGATAAAAGATGTTCCTCCTCAAATGAAGCTCATGTCTTCCGACTATCATTCAGCTTTTCGACGGTTTTTCCTTGACGATGAAGGATGAGTCTTTGTTCAGACCTGGGAGAAGGCAGGAGACGGGGGAGAGCATTATTTTGATGTATTTGACACGCAAGGGCGTTACATTGCTAAAGTCCCTCTTCGGCAGGACCCAGTTCTCTGCAAAAAAGGCAAACTCTACATAATTGAAGAAGATGATGAAGGTTACCAGGTAGTCAAACGCTATCATGTGACCTGGAAAGGAATAAAAAAATATTCATGAAATTGAAACCTTATCTCTAAGTCTATCAATCATTTGAAATAAGATGTTTGGCTGAAAACACAGACAATAAGGTGGGGTGAGCGAGGGGTCTCGAACCCCCAACCTTCGGATCCACAGTCCGATGCTCTAACCAGTTGAGCTACGCTCACCATGAAAAATATGAATAAAATTTTCGCATCAAACCCGTATAATGTCAATACCCCGAATCAAATCATCATAGAAGAAGATTTTTAAATAACTTGACAAGAGTTTGGTGAGTGATGATTGCTACAAAACTAAACTATATAAAGAAATATATAAAGAAAAAAGAAATTTATATGAAGCAATTTTGATGTCAATAGATAAGTGTTTGTCTAAACAATTTGTCGAATTGTGTGCTCAAGAGTGGAAATTGTGGAATGAAAGATGCGTGTTTTTGAGATATTCAATAATTTCAACCCTTTTAATCCACTTCCTGTAAGGACAAGCACAGTTGTATTATTTTGCGTTAAATCAAGATTTTTAGAAAGTTTCAGAAATCCTGCCAATGTTGCAGCAGAAGCAGGTAAGCAGAAAATTCCTTCATATTCAGCCAATAATCTCTGTGCATGGAAAATTTCTTCATCAGATACATCCGTAATTATTCCGTTGTTCTGGCGAATCCATTTGAGGACAATGTTGCCGCCAGGAGGATTGGGATTACATATAGCATATGGAATGGGTTGAGGATTGCGGATCCTTTCGAAGCTGAATTTTCCGGAGCGATATGCTTTGGCTAAAGGAGAGCAACGATCAGCCTGAACGCCGATAAATTTTGGGATTTCTTGGATTAAATTTCTGCTCTTTAAATCACGAAAAGCTTTCATCAAGCCAATTAAATGGCCTCCTGAGCTAACAGGGACAAAAACATATTTAGGAGCTTTCTGGCCTAACTGAATAAAAGTTTCTAATCCTGCAAGTTTATACCCTTCGATCCTGAAAGGGTCGACAGAATTCATGAAATAAATGTCATGTTTTTTTCCAATAGAAAAGCT
The DNA here is from genome assembly GCA_014859315.1 of Candidatus Aminicenantota bacterium. Lineage (GTDB taxonomy): Bacteria > Acidobacteriota > Aminicenantia > Aminicenantales > Aminicenantaceae > Kmv29. The sequence continues at coordinate 21,482 of JACUUK010000002.1, read as the reverse complement.
CTTTTCAAAAAGATTTCCATAGTCACCTTTGACTTGAATCAGGAAAGGATTGTAAATGCATGTTGAAAGAAGCTTTTCTTGAGAAACCGCTTCTTCGACGAATACATATGTCTTAAGTCCGGCTTTTGCTCCGTATGCAGCCGTAGAAGAGGCCATGTTCCCGACAGAGACTGTCCCTATTTTACTTATGTTCAAAGAAACAGCTTTCTGAATTGCCACGGCTGTGCCTCGATCTTTGAAGCTTAAAGTTGGATTCCTGGATTCATCTTTGGCATATAGAAGAGGAAGGTCGAATTTGCTCATCAAATTCTGAAGGGGGAGGAGAGGGGTATTTCCTTCTCCTAAAAAAAGATTTTGATCCAGTTGTTCAATCGGAAGAAAATTTATGAATTTTTCCAGTGATTCTGATTTATCAAAGAGGATTTTTTCCTCCCTTGTAACAATTGGAAAGAGAAGTGGCTCACGGCAATCAGGGCAAAATGGATTGAAAATATTGAGTGAATAATGCCGGTTACAGAAAACACATTCAAGATGCTCCATGTTTTGTGCTCCAAAAAATAATATCTTCGTATATATGATAAAGAGTGAGGAGTAAATAGTAAAGAGTGAGGAATGAGAAGAGAAGAAGAGATATACGTGATAAGCTCTATAAGAGCTTTATAGATTATGCAGGATGAGAAGGGGGGTAGGGTTGTAAATTTCTGTGAACAAAGGTACAATCGAACTCCGATGGATCAAGTTAAAAATGATGAATATTTCATGCGCCTTGCCATGGTTGAGGCAGAAAAATCGTTGAATAAGGACGAAGTCCCAATTGGAGCGGTTATGGTCTACAAGGATAAGATTTTATGTCATACACACAATGAAACTATTTCGAGAAATGACCCAACTGCTCATGCAGAAATTTTAGCAATAAAGGAAGCCTGCAAGAAAATAAAGAATTACCGTCTTAATGATTTTGACCTTTATGTCACATTAGAACCTTGTCCTATGTGTATGGGTGCTATTGTTCATTCAAGAATACGAAGGCTTGTGTTTGGAGCGCATGACTCCAAATGGGGAGCTGTAGAATCTATAATGAGTTTTCCTTTATATAAGATGAATCATCATGTTGAAACTAAAGGAGGAGTTTTAGCGGATGAATGCGGTAGAATTTTGAAGTGTTTTTTCAAATCGAAACGGTAAACATCCTGTTTAATATAAAAAACCTGGAGAGGTGGCCGAGTGGTTGAAGGCGGCGGTCTCGAAAATCGCTATTCTGAGATATCAGAATCGTGGGTTCGAATCCCACCCTCTCCGTTTCATATTCTACTTTCAAGTGCTTGATATAGTATTTTACAGTTTAGAACATTGCTTATAAAATAGACATGAAAAATATCAACATTATTCTTGTTGGTGCAGGAAATGTGGGGAAGGCATTTCTACGGGTTGTCCATGAGAAAAAGGACTTCTGTTTAAAGCACTACCGCTTGAACCTAAAAGTGCCTTTTATTTTTAGCAGTAAAGGGGCCTTTTGTTGTCCTTTATGTGAAGACTCTCAGGAAATTTTGAGGAAATTATATCCGGAGTTTACATTTGAAGAAAGCAAGTATTGGAAACCCGGTTTTAGTTATACGCAAGCTTTGAGTTCCGTTGACCCAGGTGTACTTGCGGAATGTACGCCATCCAATATAAAAGATGGAGAGCCAGCATTAACAATCATTCGGGAAGCCATGGAGACAGGATGGAACATTGTTACAGCCAATAAAGGGCCTTTAGTGGTGGATTTTGCTGGGTTGATAAAAAAAGCCAGAAAAAATAAGGTGACTTTGAAGATAAGCGGAGCTACAGGAGCAGCTCTTCCAACACTGGATGTAGCGCTATATTCTCTTGCTGGGACAGAAATCTACCGGGCAGAAGGAATTCTCAATGGCACAACCAATTATATCCTTACCAGAATGATGGAAGGGCTGATATATTCAGAAGCTTTAAGAGAAGCGCAGGAAAAAGGGATTGCAGAGCCAGATACAAGCCTTGATGTAGAGGGCTGGGATACAGCGTCTAAAATTCTATTGATTGCAAATGCTGTATATGGAACAGGGTTACGCTTACAGGATGTCAAAAGAGAAGGAATCACCTCGATTCCACAAGAAATAAAGAACGAAAGCCAGAAAAAGGGAAAGAATTTGAAGTTGCTTGGAAAAATCTTGAAAAATGGGCATAAAGTTCGACTCGAAGTAGCTTTATCTATTCTTGATTCTTCTCATCCTCTTTATATGGTAAATGGAACTGAAAAGGGTATGACATTCTATACAGATAATATGGATTCTGTGACTGTTACAGGAGGGAAATCAGACCCAAGAGGTGCGGCTGCAGCTTTGTTGAAAGATATAATCAATATTTATCGCGAAAAATAATATAAAAAAGTGTAGAAAACAAGGTTCAAAAGGATAAAACTTGACCCTGATAGTCTAATTTTCATTGACGTAATTTTTATTTTTTGGTAATTTTAAATTCCCGTTTTGAAAGTATTTTATTGTAAAGCAAAATGGAGAGGTGTCCGAGTGGTTTAAGGAGCACGCTTGGAAAGCGTGTGTGCGGTTAGATATCGTACCGTGGGTTCGAATCCCACCCTCTCCGCCATATGTCACTTTGTCAGATAAAAGGAGATGAAAATGGATACAAAATTTTATGTGGATGTAGAAGATTTATATGGAGCTCACAATTACCATCCTTTAGATGTGGTAATAACCAAAGCAAAAGGAATTTGGGTTTGGGATGTTGAAGGGAAAAAACATCTTGATTTTCTAAGTGCATATTCTGCTGTTAATCAGGGGCATTGTCACCCGCGTATAGTAAAAGCTCTGACCGAGCAGGCTAAAAAGGTTACATTAACCTCTCGTGCTTTTCGCAATGACCAATGGCCTATGTTAGCAAAAGAGCTTTGCGATTTAACTGGCTTCGAAATGGTCCTTCCTATGAATTCAGGAGCTGAGGCAGTAGAAACAGCCATTAAGGCAGCACGCATGTGGGCTTATCAAAAAAAAGGCGTTGCTCAAGATGAAGCTGAAATCATCACTTGTGAAAATAATTTTCATGGGCGTACTATCACAATCATTGGCTTCTCCACAGAGCCACTTTATAAGAAAGATTTTGGCCCGTTCACTTCTGGATTTGTGACAGTTCCATATGGAGACATAGATGCTTTAGAAGAAGCGATAACACCGAATACAGCGGCCTTTCTGGTTGAGCCGATTCAAGCTGAGGCAGGAATCATCTTGCCACCTGAAGGATATTTAAGGAAAGCCAAGGAAATCTGTGAGAAAAATAATGTTCTGTTTATTGCTGATGAAATCCAGACCGGTTTGGGCCGCACAGGAAAACTTTTTGCATGCGAATATGAAGGCATAACTCCGGATGTAATGATTATAGGCAAGTCTTTGGGAGGCGGATGTTATGCCATCTCCGCTGTGCTTTCCAGCCGGGGAATCCTTGGCCTGTTTAGTCCTGGTTCGCATGGCTCCACATTTGGGGCGAATCCATTGGCCTGTGCAGTAGCACGCGAATCTCTTCGTGTGATAAAAGAAGAAAAAATGATAGAGAATTCCGCACAGATGGGAGAATATTTTTTAGAGAAACTAAAAACTATTAAAAGCAAACATATTAAAGAAGTGCGGGGGAAAGGTCTACTGATTGGAGTAGAACTGCATCCTGAAGCAGATGGGGCCAGGCAATTTTGTGAAGCTTTAAAAGATGAAGGGCTTCTGTGTAAAGAAACACATGAAAATGTCATTCGTTTTGCACCTCCACTAATTATTAAACAAAAAGAACTCAATTGGGCTTTCAAAAGAATAAAAAAAGTTTTTAAAAAACTAGAATAAAAAAAGCTTGGGCCACTGGTTTTTCTGTAAATAAATCTGTATATTGAAAAACTGGGTTAATATTAGTACGATTGAAATAAGATTAAGCGAACAAAGTGATTCGCTTGATATTGTAAAAAATCATAATAATAGGCAAATATCATTGAAATTATATAAAAGTATCGACAGTTTTTATGAATAATTCAGACTATATAATTAAGGGGAAGAATATGAAGAAATATGTTTTAATCATCATATTTAGCTTTATTTGGTTGGCGAGCTGTATCGTATATCTCCCTACTCCTCAGGAACAGCGACCTTTACCAAAGGAGGAGCCGTATTATGAGGAAGATTACAGGGCGGGTTCTTATGAAGTAGGGTCTTCCTATTTTTATGATTATCTATCGACTTACGGAATCTGGGTTTATCATTCCCGCTACGGATATGTATGGATTCCTGAAGTACGAATGTACAATTGGAGGCCTTATACATATGGACAATGGGTTTGGACAGATTATGGCTGGACATGGATATCAAGCTTTGAATGGGGATGGGCTCCCTTTCATTATGGACGATGGGGCAAAGATAATGAATTAGGGTGGTTTTGGGTCCCTGGAAGTACATGGGGGCCGGCATGGATAGTCTGGCGGAGCAGCAATCTTTATATAGGGTGGGCGCCGATTCCACCTGATGTGCATTTTATACCTGGAATTGGCATACATACCCTTCCGTATTCATTGAATGTATATTATTGGATTTTCATTGACGGCCGGTATTTTTTAAATTCCAGGATCTATCGTTATATTATTCCTGTTGAACGGAACAGAACAATTATTTATGCAACTTCACTCAAAGCAAGGATAGAAGTTAAGAACGACCGCATCATCAATAGAGCACTCGATGAAAGTTTCGTTCGCTCTATAACAAAGAGAAGAATAACAAAATACAGTCTTCAAGATAAAGATAAAGTTGGGCCTAACAAAGTGAGAGTAAATAGAGTGGAAGTATTCAGGCCAACGATAAAAACAGAGGAAACTGCAAAGCCAAAAGTGGTCTTGAATAAAGAGGAAGCTAAGACGAAAATATCAAAAAAGAAAATCGCAATTCCTGCAGAGGAAGAGACTCCAAAGGCAAGAAGGGCTTTAGAAGAAGGCCATACTCATGAAGCAAGGATTTTAAAAGAGACTCAGGAAAAAGAATTAAGGGAGTTAACCGCAAGCTTCAATAGAAGAAAGAAAGCAGCCCGGAATGAAGCTGAAAAGAGGAAAATAGAAGAAACTTATAAGAATGAATTAACCAAGTTCAAAGAAAGACATGCTGAAGAAGAAGCTCAATTGAAACAGAGGCATAAAAAGGAAAAAACTGCAAAGAAGAAGATAAGAAAGTTCTAAAAGATATCTCATTTGTTGAAAGAACATTAGTTTATTATTTCTTTTTTGAGGGTAATTTTTAACGCAGAGCCGATAATAATTATTCCTCCTAAAATCGTTCGTAAAGATGGAATTTCTTGAAGAAAAATAAAAGCTAAGATGATTCCATAAACAGGTTCAAGAGAGCTTATTATAGAAGCTTTTTGAGCTTCTACGTATTTAATGCCTTTTATGAAGAGAGTGTGGGAACAGGCAGTACACAGAACTCCAAGTATAAAGAGAAGGAAAACATCTTTTGACCCGATAGAGTATTTAACTATGAATAGAAAAGGGAAGAGAAACACTGAGGCCGAAATATCTTCGTAGAATGCGATAAGAAGGCTTGAGTATTCCTGCGAAAGTTTTCTATTTAAAATGGTTAACACAGAAAAAGTAAGCCCGGACAACACCCCCCAAAGAACTCCTTGAAAAACAGAATGCTGAAGGTCGAAGCGGGGAATAATAAAGAAAATCCCAAGTAAACACAAACTTGCATAAAAAACGTTTTGTATTTCTATTCTTTTCTTGAAGAAAAGAGGTTCAAGGAAGACCGTGAAGATGGGGAAAGTCGAATAGGAAAGAAGCCCTACAGCTACTGTTGAGACTTGGATAGATTGGAAGAATGCAATCCAATGTGTGGCAAGAAGCAAGCCAAGAAAAAAAAGGATTGCATAAGAGCTATTTGGAGAAATAGAAAACTTTCTTTGGGATAAAAAGATAAATACTGCTAATGCAGCACAGGCAAAACAAACTCGCCCAAATACAATAATTAATGGCGAAAAAGTAAGCCATTTCCCAAAAAGACCAGCCAGGCCAAAAAGGAAGACAGCAGAATGTATTTCTAAAAGAGCTTTTTGCCTTGTGCTGCCCATTTTTTTTCTATCATATCCATTATGATGCTTTAACGCAAAATAGTTTTTTGCTTTAAGAAAAAATTATGCTAATATGTAGTCTACATTAAAGGTCCTAATCAGAAAATATTAGCAAGTCTTATGAGTTATATAATCTTAGCAAGAAAATACAGGCCTAAAATATTTGAGGAGATGGTTGGCCAAAAGCCGGTCGTCCAGACTTTAATGAATGCGATTAAAAACAACAGAGTAGCACAGGCCTATATTTTTTCTGGGATGAGAGGTGTTGGAAAAACAACTGCTGCCCGAATCTTTGCAAAAGCATTGAACTGCAAATCCGGCCCTATTCCTACTCCATGCAATAAATGTGAATTCTGCGAGGAGATAACCAATGACCATTCTGTTGATGTTATCGAGATAGATGGTGCAGCCAACAGGAGAGTAGAGGAAGCCCGATCGCTTCGTGAAGGCTTAAAGTATAAACCAATTCATAGCCGTTATAAGGTTGTTATAATAGACGAAGTTCATATGCTGACAAATGAGGCTTTTAATACATTGCTTAAGATTTTAGAGGAACCTCCAGAAAATACTGTTTTCATTTTTGCAACGACTGAATTCCATAAAGTTCCTCAAACGATTGTTTCCCGGTGTCAGCATTTTGAATTTAAGAAAATTTCTATGAAAGATATAATCAATCATTTGCTGTACATCACGAAAAAAGAAAATATTATTATCTCTCCCTCCGGGTTAAACATGATTGCAGAAGCTGCGGATGGTAGTCTCAGGGATGCTCAGAGTCTACTCGACCAGGCTGTTGCATTTTCTGGAGAGAGCATAAGTGATGATGATTTGATGGAAATTTTAGGGACAATAAAAAGTGAAATCCTATTTCAGTTTTCGGAAATGATTATCCAAGGAAAGCCAGAGAAAGCATTCTCTCTTGTCGAGAATGTAATTGACTCAGGATATGATCTCCCATTTTTTTATAAAGAACTTACACAGCATTTCAGAAATTTACTCTTGGTAAAATCCGTAAAAAATATTAGGGATTTACTTTCTATTGGGGAAGATGATCTTAATAAATTAAAAAAACAAGCAGAAAAACTGTCTTCTGAAGAAATTCTGCGCTACCTTCTAGCGCTCCAAGAAGCAGAACCGGGATTAAAATATTCTTCTCATCAGAGGTTTTACTTGGAAGCATTATTGGTTAAACTATGCCATTTCAAGCGAATAATTCCTTTAGAAGATATTATTGCCGAGATTGAATACATTAAAAAAGAAGTGCAAAAATCTGCTATAGGACAGAGTAAATCTGTTTTTCAGGATAATAACATTCATAAGATAAATGAAAATAACAGTTTCTTTCCAACTCAGCCTTTGCATGAAAAAAAGAAAGTCATAAGGGAATCTTTAGAAGATTCAAATTTATATTCTGATCAGCAGGAGCAAAAGCATGAAGTGGTAAAAGATCCTACTGAACCTAAGAAAACAAAAAACAAAGATGTTGACATGGCATTAAAGGATCCGTCGGTCCAGAATTTTATAAATACATTTAAGGCGCAGATTCTTTCTGTTGAGCCAATAAAAAAATCCAAAGATTAAAACCTCCTAAGGTTATTACTTAGAGGAGAAAAAAATGAAGGGCATACCGAATTTCCAAAATATGTTAAAAACTGCAAAGGAAATGCAGGAGAAGCTCCAAAAAGAACTGGCCGAAATGAGGGTCGAAGGTTCAAGTGGAGGAGGAATGGTGAGTGTCATCCTTGATGGGTCAAAGAACTTAATGTCTATTAAGATAGATCCAGAAGTGGTGAACAGGGAAGATGTAGAGATGCTTCAAGATTTAATCGCAGCAGCGTTTCATGACGCCTCCATGAAAGTTGATGAGGATGTCTCTCAAAAATTGGGTGCATTAGGGCCAGGATTTAAGATTCCGGGACTATTCTGATGTTATCACAAGATCATCCTATAAATAATCTTATCCAAGAATTGAAATCACTTCCTGGTATTGGGGCAAAATCTGCTCAAAGGATAGCATATTACATTATAGGACTTTCAATGGATGAAGTGGAGAAATTAGCGGAATCAATACGAAATGCAAAACAAGGGACATCATACTGTTCAATTTGTAACAACTTAACCGATATCAATCCATGTCACTATTGTTCAGATGACAAGAGAGATGATACCTTCTTATGTATTGTTGAAGAGCCGTTCAATATCGCTTCAATCGAGAAAACAGGGATTTATAACGGGCGTTATCATGTGCTATTAGGGACTATTTCGCCTTTAAAAGGAATAGGGCCGGATGAACTCAAGATTGAGAAGTTGTTAAAGCGTATACGTAAAGGCTCGTTTAAAGAAATTATTTTGGCCACAAGTACTACAACTGATGGAGAAGCAACTGCTGTATATCTTGCAAAAAGCTTGAAAGACCATGGCATCAAGATAACTCGATTAGCAATTGGATTGCCTGTTGGTTCTGATATTGATTATGCTGACCAGGTGACAATAAAAAAAGCATTGGAAGGAAGGGCTGAACTGAAAGATTAAAAGGTTAGCCACTCAATTATATTTTTAAATCCAATTAAACTTCTTATTTTCTGCGCTTAACTTTCCTCTATTACATGGGAAAAACTCGTGCTTGCACTGCCTCCAAACGGTTTTTTTGAGTCCCCATGCATAATGTATTAATATAAAAATATATTGTCAAAAATTATATCCTTTTCATGAAGTAGATATAATTATTTTAAACAATTAATATTTGAAATATCTGGATAAAAGAGTAAAATATAAAGTTAATTAAAATATTTTACCTGCAATATTAAATCACAGACTATTAGAAGAGGAGATACATCATGAAAAAGATATTTAAACCCATTGACGGCAATACGGCAGCCACACATGTGGCATATGCATTTAGTGAAGTTGCCGCCATTTACCCTATTACTCCTTCATCAAACATGGGTGAACTTGCTGATGAATGGGCTTCACAGGGAAGAAAAAATATTTTTGGCCAGGTCTTGAATGTGATTGAGATGCAATCTGAAGGCGGCGCCTCTGGGGCTGTTCATGGGAGTCTTTCTGCAGGAGCTCTAACGACAACCTTTACTGCTTCTCAAGGATTGATGCTTATGCTGCCAAACATGCATAAGATCGCTGGAGAGATGTTGCCGACTGTTTTTCATGTGTCTGCCCGTTCCCTGGCATGTCAAGCATTGTCCATTTTTGGAGACCATTCTGATGTCATGTCAGCCAGAAATACAGGATTTGCTCTTATGGCAGCAGGCTCAATCCAAGAGACCATGGATTTGGCAGTTGTTTCTCATCTTGCTACTTTAAAGGCCAAGATTCCATTTTTAAACTTTTTTGATGGATTCAGAACATCTCATGAGATTCAAAAAGTTGAAATCATTCCGTATGAGACACTTGCTGAAATGCTTGAAATGCAGTATGTGAAAGAATTTCGCGAGCGCGCAATGAATCCAGAAAGGCCTATAATGAAGGTCGGTGCCCAGAATCCTGATGTTTACTTTCAGGGGAGGGAAACAGTTAATAAATTCTATGATGCGACTCCAGGAATCGTTCAGGAATATATGGATAAGTTAGCGAAAAAAGTTGGGCGTCAATACCATCTTTTTGATTACATCGGTGCTCCTGATGCAGAAAAAGTAATTGTTGCTATGGGAAGTGCCACAGAAACGATTGAAGAAACTGTTAACTACCTAAATACGCTCGGTGAAAGAGTTGGAGCAATAAAAGTCCGGTTGTATCGGCCGTTTTCTGCTGAGGCTCTTGTTTTAGCGATTCCAGAGACTGTCAAGAAAGTAGCTGTCTTAGACCGGACAAAAGAACCCGGTTCACTTGGTGAACCGCTGTATTTGGATGTTGCCGTGGCCCTTTCTGGGAAAAACATAAAAGTTATTGGCGGACGTTATGGACTTTCTTCCAAAGAATTCACTCCGACAATGATAAAGGCAGTATATGACCATCTCGATAATCAATGTTTTCATGGTTTTACAGTAGGCATCAATGATGATGTCACAAAAATATCTCTTCCACTTGGGGAAGATATTGATGCTGAGCCAAAAGGAGTAGTCCGCTGTAAATTCTGGGGATATGGTTCAGATGGAACAGTGGGAGCAAGTAAAAATTCAATCAAAATCATTGGCGACAACACAGATATGTATGTGCAGGGCTACTTTCAATATGACTCCAAAAAATCAGGTGGTGTAACAATTTCTCACCTAAGATTTGGAAAAGAAAAGATTCAATCGCAGTATCTGTTGAATAACATCAATTTTGTAGCTCTTCATAAATCTTCTTATATTGGCCGCTATGATATATTGGGAGGAATCACAGAAGGTGGAACATTCCTTCTGAACTCAACATGGAAAGCTGATGAAGTTTTTGAGCATCTTACAGAAGACATGCAGAAGACGATTATCGAAAAAAAGATAAAAGTATATAACATAGATGCTTTAAAAATTGCTCAGGGAGTTGGATTAGGTGAACGTATCAATACAGTCATGCAGGCAGTTTTCTTTAAGATTTCTGGAGTGCTGCCAGAAGATGAAGCATTGAAATTGATAAAAAATGTAATCAAAAAGACTTTTATCAGCAAGGGAGAAGATATCGTCAAAATGAATTGGGCTGCTGTTGACAGAGCTGCAGCTGCATTGGAAGAAGTTCCTGTTCCTGATAGAATCACAAATCCTGTACCTACGCCAAAGTTTATTCCGGATGATGCTGAGGAATTCGCGAAAAATTTGATAGAACCAATCATGCATTTCAAGGGAGACAAGATTCCTGTGTCTCATATGCCTTATGATGGATGCGTTCCCACAGGGACGACCCGGCTGGAGAAACGCGGAGTTGCTTCATTCGTTCCCTTATGGGACCCTGAAAAATGTATTCAGTGCAATCAATGTTCACTGGTTTGTCCTCATGCTGCTATCCGTCCAAAACAGATTGACCCGAAAGACTTAAAAACCGCTCCCGAAACATTTAAAGTTGTAAAATCAAAAACTAAAAACGACAGAGACCTTCAGTACCGGTTGCAAGTTTATGTGGAAGACTGTGTTGGCTGTGGAAGTTGTGTGGAATCATGCCTTGCTAAAGAGAAAGCTCTAAAGCAAATTCCCATTGATCAAGCGTTGGCTTCCGGAGAAATCGAAAATGTTGCTTTCTTTGAGGGCCTTCCAGACAATGTGCTTGACGGGACAAATCCCTCAACAGTAAAAGGCAGTCAATTCTTGATGCCGTATTTTGAGTTTAGTGGGGCATGTGGAGGATGTGGAGAAACTCCATATGTTAAATTAGCAACGCAGCTTTTCGGGGATAGAATGATAATTGCCAATGCAACAGGTTGTTCCTCGATTTATGGTGGAACTTTTCCAACGATGCCATATTGTAAGAATAAGAATGGACAAGGTCCAACGTGGGCAAATTCGCTGTTTGAAGACAATGCAGAATATGGATTTGGGATGCGGTTAGCAGTAGGCAGCAACAGGAAACAACTCTTAGATAATATAGAATGGCTCTTGAAGGCAGGAACAACCCCTGAACTTACAGAAACTCTTGTTAGAAGCCGAGAACTCTGGGATTCTGTTACAGACGAGGCAAAAGAAGCAGCTAAGAAAGTAAAGGAAGCTTTACCAGAGGCCTTGCTTAAAGCCTCAAACGAGACAAAGCCGATAATCGAGAAAATCATTGAGCTTCAGGACTATATAGTGGAAAAGAGTGTCTGGTGTTTTGGTGGCGACGGCTGGGCATATGATATTGGTTATGGCGGATTAGACCATGTGCTTGCTTCAAACAGAAACGTGAATGTTCTTGTTCTTGATACAGAAGTTTATTCAAATACTGGAGGCCAAGCCTCTAAAGCTACTCCAACAGGTTCAGTTGCGAAATTCGCTTCTGCAGGGAAAAGGACAAAGAAAAAAGATCTTGGTCTTATGGCTATTTCATATGGCTATGTCTATGTTGCAAATGTGGCCATGGGAGCAAATCCGAATCAATGTATAAAAGCTTTTATTGAAGCTGAGTCTTATAGTGGACCTTCCTTGATTATTGCCTATTCGCCATGTATTAATCATGGAATAGACATGTCAAAGACACAGGCAGAAGAGAAATTAGCTGTTGAGACTGGCTACTGGGTGCTCTATAGGTATAATCCATTGCTTTCAAAAGAAGGAAAGAATCCGTTGATTTTGGATTCTAAAGAGCCAAAGCTGGAATATCAACAATTTCTAAACAATGAAATAAGATACAGAACTCTGGTACAACAATACCCGGAAATTGCAAAACAGTTATTTAAACAGGCTGCCGAAGAGGCAAGAGAAAGGTACGAAACATATAAAAAACTGGCCGAAAAATAATAAAATTAAGCCTCTCCACAATGTAATTTTAAATTTATGTGAAAACTCAAACCTTGTGAAAATAATAACTACTCTAAAGAAGAGACTTTATGATTTTCCACGTCAAGAAGGATTTGTCAGAAAATGGGAAGAAAGATGGAGCAGTGGCATTTATTCGTGACGTCCATTTGTCTTATAAAGTTCAAGGGAAATTCATTAAAAAATATTATATACAAGCTTCCACTATTGCCTCTGTTTCTGAGTAAGGCAGGACATGAATGAATAAAGGGATTATTTTCGATATAAAGAGGTATGCAATTCATGATGGCCCAGGGATACGCACAACAGTTTTTTTAAAGGGTTGTCCGTTGCGCTGTTTATGGTGCCACAATCCAGAAGGCCAGGAAATACACAAAGAAATCCTTCTGCGTCGAGATAGATGCCCCATAGAATGTTTTATATGTTTAGATGTATGCCCGCAAAAAGCACTAAGAAAACCAAATGGAGAAATTCAAGTAGATAATTCCAGGTGCGATTGTTGCGGCAAGTGTGTCGAAGCCTGTGTTTATGAGGCCTTTGAAATAGCTGGCCGCGAAGTAACCGTAGAGGAAGTTTTAGAGGAGATTGAGAGAGATAGGATATTTTTTGAAGAGTCTGGAGGTGGTGTGACTTTTTCTGGAGGTGAACCTCTCATGCAGCCCGGTTTCCTTGATGGTCTGCTTAAGGAGTGCAAAAAGAGAAAAATACATACTGTTGTTGATACCTCTGGATGTGCCAGTTTTAAAACAATCGAAAGAATAGCAAAAAATGTGGATCTCTTCCTTTATGATATTAAAATCATGAATGATAGGAAGCACAAGCACTACACAAATGTATCTAACAAAAAAATCCTTTGGAATTTAAAGAAGTTAGTGGAGATAGGCAAACATGTTGTAATCAGGATTCCTCTTGTTCAAGGAATAAACGATGACATTAAAAATATCGAGCAATTGGCCCGGTTCCTTAAGAAATTAAAAAAGATAAAGCAAATCAGCCTCTTGCCTTACCATAAAGGGGGATGTGCTAAATACAAGCGATTGCAGAGAGAATATCCATCAGAAGACCTCATGACATCCACGAATGAACAGATGAAAAATGTTAAAGCAATCCTTACGAAATATGGATTTTTTGTGAAAATCGGAGGCTAAATAATGAACAAAAGAATTCAAAAGCTTCGAGAGCAAAGTCTTAATGCAAAGCCGTATATAACGCCTGAGAGGGCACGTCTCATAACAGAATTTTATAAGAGCGATATAGCACAGAGAGTTTCAGTCCCGGTAGGAAGAGCTCTTGCTTTTAAATATTTGCTTGAACATAAGGAAATCTGTATCAATGAGGGAGAACTTATTGTTGGGGAGCGGGGCCCAGCTCCTAAAGCTACTCCAACTTATCCGGAGATAAATGCACATAGTTTGGAAGATCTTGAAATCATTAACAGCCGGGAGAAAATTCCTTTTGCAGTAAGTGAGGAAACAAAACATATCTATCAAAAGGAAATCATTCCGTTTTGGAGAGGAAGGTCTATCAGAGATCGGCTATTCAACGAGATGTCAAAGGAATGGAAAGATGCATTTGAAGCAGGAGTTTTTACAGAATTTATGGAACAACGAGCGCCAGGGCATACGGTTTTGGATGACAAGATATACAAGAAGGGGCTTATTGATTTTAAAAATGATATTCGAAAAAGCATGAAAAAATTGGATTTCTTCAATGACCCCCATGCGTATGATAAGAAAGAAGAGCTTAAGGCGATGGAAATCTGTGCTGATGCTTTAATACTCTATGCTAAGCGACATGCAAGAAAAGCCAGAGAGCTTATCATAAAAGAAAAAAATCTCAAGAGGGTATCAGAGCTGGAAAGGATTGTAGAGATCTGCGAGCATGTTCCTGCCCATGCGCCACGTGATTTCTGGGAAGCTCTTCAGTATTACTGGTTTGTGCACCTTGGAGTAATAATCGAATATAACACTTGGGATTCATTCAATCCTGGCAGACTTGACCAACACCTGTACTCTTTTTATAAAAAAGGACTCGAAGAAGGAACTCTGTCTCGAGAAAAGGTAAAGGAACTTCTCCAGGCATTTTGGGTGAAATTCAATAATCAGCCTGCACCTCCGAAAGTTGGGGTTACTGCTGAGGAAAGCGGAACTTACACAGACTTTGCGTTGATTAATATAGGAGGCATAAAAGCTGACGGTTCTGATGGTGTAAATGAATTGTCTTACTTGCTTTTAGATGTTGTTGAAGAGATGAGGATTCTCCAGCCGAGTTCCATGGTCCAAATAAGCAAAAAAACTCCTGATAGTTTATTGAAAAAAGCGATAAAAATCATAAGGACTGGATTTGGACAGCCCTCGGTCTTCAATACAGATGCTATTGTCCAGGAATTAGTCCGCCAGGGAAAATCTATTGAAGATGCACGCAATGGAGGAGCCAGTGGATGTGTGGAGGTAGGTGCTTTTGGAAAAGAATGTTACATCCTTACAGGATATTTTAATTTAGTAAAGATTTTTGAAATCACATTGAACAATGGTTTAGATTCAAGAACAGGAAAAAAGATTGGTATTTCTACTGGAGACCCAGCTAAATTTGCATCTTTTGAACAATTATTCCATGCGTATGAGAAACAAATCAACTGTTTTGTGGATATAAAAATAAAGGGGAACAATATAATAGAGCGCCTGTATGCAAAGTATCTACCAGCTCCATTCCTGTCGATTCTAATCAATGACTGTATAGAAAAAGGAAAGGATTACCATGACGGAGGGGCAAGATACAACACATCCTACATCCAGGGTGTTGGGTTGGGGACAATGACAGATGTTTTGACTTCGATTAAATACAATGTTTTTGACAAGAAATATGTTTCTTGGAAAGATTTAATAGATGCAATGCGTTCCAATTACAAAAATTATGAAGCCCTTAGACAGAGATTTTTGAATAAGACTCCAAAATATGGAAATGATGATGATTATGCTGATAACATCATGAAAATGATTTTTGAAACCTATTACAGAGCTGTCAATGGAAGGCCAAATACTAAAGGAGGCCTTCATCGCATAAATCTCTTGCCGACAACGGTCCATATTTATTTTGGTAGAGTCACTGGGGCAACTCCGGATGGCAGAAAAGCAAAAGAGCCTCTGTCCGAAGGCATCTCCCCAGTACAGGGAGCAGACCGCCAAGGGCCGACCGCAGTCGTTAAATCAGCAGGAAAGATAGACCATGTAAGAACTGGAGGAACACTTCTTAATCAGAAATTCACTCCCCAGCTTCTGGCCAGTGATGAGGGAATAAATAAACTTGCCCATCTGATACGTGCATATTTCAAATTAGATGGCCACCATGTTCAATTTAATGTGGTTAGAGCTGATACCTTAAGAGAAGCTCAGAATAACCCTGAGAAATTCCGCGATCTCATTGTGCGTGTTGCTGGCTACAGTGATTATTTTGTAAATATTAGCACTGAGCTCCAGAATGAAATCATTAAAAGGACAGAACACGAGTCTTTTTAAAAGCAATCTTTTCAAGATGAGTTCGATTTGTGTTGGTTTATTAGATAGCCTAATGCGTGTTTTTTAATGATTTATATGTGGAAAAAAGAAATGCAATAAATAATAATATAAGGAACTAACAAAGGAGTCTGAACATGTTTAATGAAAAAATTTATAGGCAAAGAAGAGAGCGTTTGAGGGAACAGATTAAATCAGGAATTGCGCTTTTTATTGGGAATGAAGAATCTCCTATGAATTATCATTCGAATCCCTATCATTTCAGGCAGGACAGTTCTTTTCTTTACTTTTTTGGCCTGGATTCTTCATCACTTGTGGGAATTGTTGCTGTAGACGAAGGAAAAGATTTAATATTTGGTGATGATATAAGTGTGGAAGATATTATCTGGATGGGAGAAATGCCTTCGCTTAAAGAAAGAGCCCTTCAGGTGGGAGTCAATCACACGGCTCCATTAAAAGATTTAAGGGATGTCCTCAAGAAGGCGCTCAAAGGAGGGAAAAAAATCCATTATTGTCCTCCTTATCGGCCGGAAACAGTTTTAAAGATAAGTCAACTTTTGGGTATTCATCCAGAAATGGTTAAGGATTATTCCTCTGAGGAACTGATTAAAGCTGTTGTAGAGCAAAGGTCGGTGAAGATTCCAGAGGAAATAGAAGAAATGGAGAAAGCCCATGAAGTTACTTATGAAATGTATCTTGCGGCAATGAAAATGGCAAAGCCAGGAAGATATGAAAGGGAGCTAGCTGGACAGATGGAAGGGATTTGCCAGGCTGCAGGGTGCTATTTAGCTTTTCCTACAATACTAACAATTAATGGCCAAATCCTGCATAATCATTATCATGGAAACAAACTGCAGGAAGGAAGACTCCTTGTTGTTGACTCTGGTGCAGAATCTTCGATGCATTATGCCTCAGATATTACAAGAACATTTCCAATTGGAGGCAAATTCACAAAAAAACAAAAGGACATATATTCCATTGTTCTCAGTGCTCAGGAAGCAGCCATTCGAGCCATAAAGCCAGGAATTCCATATAAAGATGTACACCTGATTGCTGTACGAATTATTACACAGGGGTTGAAAGACCTTGGGTTGATAAAAGGAAACCCAGAGGATGCTGCAAGGGCTGGGGCGCATGCATTATTCTTCCCTCATGGGTTAGGACATATGATTGGTCTTGACGTTCACGATATGGAAAATTTAGGGGAGGATTATGTTGGCTATAATCATACAGTTAAAAGAAGCGAGCAGTTTGGTTTGGCTTATTTGCGCCTTGCAAAGAAATTGCAGCCATATTATGTGGTAACTGTGGAGCCTGGAATATACTTTATTCCGGCTTTAATTGATAAGTGGATAGCTGAAAAAAAGTTCCAAGAATTTATAGATTATGACAGAGTCAACCAATACAGAGATTTTGGAGGCGTGCGCATCGAGGATGATGTCCTTGTAACAGAAACAGGGTATAAAATCCTTGGGAAATCCATTCCAAAGGCAATTTCAGACGTAGAAGACAGTACAGCAAAAGCTTAAAATCAGCTACTGCTGGTTTTTTGTCTTATCTTTTGGCCCTACATTAATTTGGATTTCTTTTTGTGGGTCAAGAATCTCTTTTATAAAGGCATTTATCTCTTCAATGGTCATATTGTCAATCTCGCGAAACACATCATTTAAAAAGTCAGAACCAAGATTAAATGCTTCAAAAAAGGCAAGATTATGTGCACGGGTATCCTTTGATTCGTTACTTCTAAGAAAGAACGATTTTAAATAGAATTTTGTCATCAACAATTCTTCATTGGAAACACCCTTTTCAAAGAGGTCAGCAAGCTCTTTTTTGAGGGCTTCTCGTGCTTGTAGTTTCTTGCTATTATCTGTTTCCAAATACGCTTCGATGATTCCTCCATCTCTCATAAGAGTGGCATTGGCATTTACGTTATATGCCAATTTTTCCTCTGAGCGCAAACGCCAAAGCCTGGAATTGATGCCTTTTCCTAATAAATTTTCTAATAAAAAGGTATTTGTGAAGTTTTTTAGAGAAAGCATAGGAAGAGGATAAATAGAGGAGATAAGAACTTGCTTGACGTCTTTTTCGATGTCAATCTGTTTTTCTTCTTGAATTTTGGACGATTGCGAGGGAGTGGTCTGAGAGGGACTGGTGCCTGCTGGAATTTGTTCAAGATATTTTTTGAGTATTTGAATGATTGAATCTTCTTTAAGGTCAGAAACTACAGCCACGACCATATTCTCTGATTTGAAATGCACATTGAAAAATGCTTCGATATCTTTCTTTTTTATGGCATCAAGTGATTCCTTGCTTCCAAGAATCGGAGTGCCGTATGATGAGCCGCTGTAAAAGCAATTGAGGCCTTTTTGGTGAGCAATTTGAGCAGGTTCATCCTCCTCTTTTTCTCTCTGATGAAGCATTTGTTCTTTGAATCTGTTTATTCTCAATCCGGAAAATAATGGATTCATCAGGATTTGTGTGACGGTTTTCAGAGTGCTTTCAAGGTGTTCAGATAAACATGCGATACGTACAAGCGAATAATCCCCGTAACAAGCCATAGAAATCTGTGAGGCCTGGCTCATTAACTGTTGGATTTTTCCTTGGTCCGGAATCTCCAAGCTTAAACGTGTGGCCAAATAAGCAAGGCCTGCCTTCCCATCAGGGTCTGCTATGTGTCCTCCATGAATAAGGAGTTGAATGATTGTAATGGATGAAGTTTTGTCTTCTTGATATATCAAAGGAAGGCCATTTGAAAGAATGGTTTTTTTTGGAGGGAATATCTTCAGAGGATTTGAAGGAAACGAGCAGGTGTGAACCGGGCTTCCTATTGTAATTCCTAAGGCACAAAGGATACCAAGAATCTTTATATGGTAGCACATTGTATTACTTTTTCTTTTTTGGGGGTATTGTCACAATAACGAAATTTCCTTTGCTAAGATAATTTCCTGCAACTTTTCTTAAGTCAGAAGAACTTATTTTTTCGATATTTTCTAAATATCCCCCACGCTGGGGCAGTGTATTTAAAAGCATATATCGTGCAAGAGAATTTGCTATTGCAAGTCCATTTTCTTGGGATTTATGGTATTTAAATTTCATTTGATTTTTGGCATATTCAAGGAAATCCAAGGCATAAAACTGACTCTCACCGTAGAAATCTTTCTTTGAGTAATTTTGCTGGCGTGTTGTTTTCAAAAACCTTATGGTTTCTCTTTTTGCTGCATTGATGTTTTTTGGGTCTAATGTGAGGTAAATCAGCATTGCCCCTCCATATTTATAGGCGCTGTATCCCATGGATACAGTATAAACCAGCTCTCTCCTCCCACGCAAAGGATAATTCAACATTGGATTAATCCCACGGCCAAGAATTTCTGTGAGAAGGTCAACCGCATATTGATCTGGATTGTTATAGTCCGGAGCCAGGCTACCAATAACCATATACGCCTGGTTTACATCCATTTGATGTTCAATTTCAATGGGCTTTTTCAGGGGAGAAACCATGTGGAATTGAGTGGATGTAAGGGATGTATTGGTGCCGGTTGATAGGCCTTTGAACGTTTCTTTAATTTTTTCTTCCATATCTGCCAAGTCAAAGCTTCCTACAATGGCCAATGCGCAATTATTTGGAACGAAATATTGCTTATAGAAATCTTCTACCTGTTGGACGGTAATGGCCTCGATAATCTCTTTTTTTCCGTAAATGGGATTATGGTATGGGTGGTTTCGAAAAAGATTCTGATAGACAATTGATGTTGCATATTTTAACGGGTCATCATAGAGCTGGCTTAACTCTTCTAAAATCACTTTTTTTTCTTTGTCTAAATTTTCCTGAGTGAGTTTCAGGTGGAATAGAATTTCCTTTTGGTTTTTGAGAGCAAAATATGCATGCTCAGATGGCAAGGAAAGCTCAAAAATAGCAATGTCGCGTCCTGTATGGGCATTGAAATAAGCTCCATGCTGCCGAGTCTCAAGTGCGATTTCTCTCCCTTCCCTGAATTCTGTGCCTTGAAAAAGAATATAATGTTCCAGAATGTGGACGATTCCACTTGTCTCATCGGATTCATCTTTTGACCCAATATTAACAGCAAAAGAAAGGTGAAAAAGTGGCAAGACTTCTCTTTTATAGAGAAAAACTTTGAGGCCATTATCCAATTGAAAGTACTTACTGGTAGTTTTCTCCTGTTCTTGGGTGAAACCTGAAATAGAACCGAGTATTAATGCCAGAAGAGCAAGAATGCACATTAATACAGCATACTGCCTGGTAGCCCTGATAATTATTGATTGATAAATAATCATATAATCATAAGGTGACTTAAAATCATGTGGTTATGTAATTAGATAATTTTTCTCGAATTGAACGATAGCGTCTTTATCTCCTAAAACTAATAGAGTGTCTCCTGCTCCGATTTTAGTCTCCGGGGAAGGATTGAAAATAATGTCCTTGCCTGGCTTTTTCACTGCTACAACAATCACATTGGCTTGTCGGCGTAAGTCGCATTCTACAATGCTGCGCGATGCGATTTTGGACTCTTTTGTAACGACAAATTCATCCATATACAATGAAAGCTCTTTGCGCCTGATGATTAAGTCCATAAAATCAACAAGGGTTGGTCTTATTAACGATTGTGCAATCTTAAAGCCACTGAGTTTATAAGGGCTTACTACTCTGTTGGCTCCGATTTGTAGGATTTTTTTCTCTCCCTCCTCATCCATTGCTTTTGAAAGGACAAAGATGGAAGGGTGAATCAATTTAACGGTTAAAACCAGATAAAGATTATCCGCGTCTGAGGGCAATAGGGCAGCCAGTGCCTTGGCTCTTTTGATTCCAGCCCGAAGGAGTACTTCTTCTTGTGTGGCATCTCCAAGAATATATAGACACTTACTATTGCCTTTTAGAGATGCTAACTTGTTCTCATTCTTGTCGATGACAATAAAAGGGAGATTCTCCTCTTCCAGCCTTTCCCGTACTATTTGTCCCATTCTTCCGTGGCCACAAATAATATAATGGTCTTTTAAATTTTTTATTGTTTTTTCCATTCTTCTTCTCCGCCAGTATTGATTAATTCCTCCTTCATAAACAGCTTCAGCAATTTTTGTGAATGCAAATATAGCTGTCCCAACACCTCCCAGAATGATGAAGATAGTAAAAAGCCGCCCACCAGGTGTAAGGGGCTCCTTGACTTCTTTGAAGCCGACAGTAGATATGGTTATGATGGTCATGTATAAAGAATCGAAAAAGGACATTTCTTCTATAACATGAAAGCCAATTGTTCCAATGAAGATGATTATGATAATAAGAGCTACTGGTTTCCACATTATTGAATTTATATTATAGTACACCAGAAATGCTTGTATGAGCAAGATTATATCCTAAAATGGAAGCATTTTTTTCCGTGATATTTGAAGTTCTATAAATTCGCTTTAACGAGGAAAGACCTGAGCATGGCTTTGCTCCCCTCAGATTTTATACGCCATT
>JACUUK010000048.1 GCA_014859315.1 Candidatus Aminicenantota bacterium | reverse complement strand
TGTTTCATTATAAACACAGATACAATAAAATTTATCAGGCAGGATGATTAACGTTATGCCTTTTCTTGTATGCCTCTAATGTATTTTGCATGAGCATCGCCACTGTTAACGGTCCAACTCCGCCTGGCACAGGAGTAAGGTATTCGGCTTTCTCAATCACGCGAGGGTTGACATCACCAATAATCGTGTACCCTTTTTCTTCAAGGTCTCTTAATCTTTTTTCGTCCTCCCCAAATAATTCTTGCACCTTGGCCATGTCCGTCAGGTGGTTTATCCCAACATCGATAACAGTCGCCCCCTCTTTCACAAAATCCAGCGTCACAAAAGCCCCTTTTCCCATGGCGGCAACAAGAATATCCGCCTCGGCGGCAACATGAGGAAGGTCTTGTGTTCGAGAATGGCAAATTGTAACTGTTCCGTGTTCGTTGGTCATCATAGCCGCCAAAGGTTTGCCAACAATAAAACTCCTGCCAATAATCACAATCCTTTTCCCCTGGATAGAAATATCATTATTTTTTAATAAGGAAATAATCCCAAGGGGCGTACACGGCCTCAAGCTCTTTTGATTCATCATTAAATTCCCTAAATTATATGGGTGAAAACCATCAACGTCTTTATCTGGATTAATGGAGGTAATGATGTCGTGTGTATTGAACTGGGGAGGGAGAGGTAATTGGACAAGAATTCCATCCACATCGTCTCTTTGATTCAATTCCTTGATACAGTCAATTAAATCAGATGGAACCATCTCTTCAGGGAAGGTCAGAATTTCTGAACGTATTCCTACCTTCTGACAATTCTTTTCTTTTGTCCGGACATAAACTTTTGAGGCCTTGTTTTCCCCAACCAAGATTCCTGCTAAACAAGGATTGGTGTTATTTAATTCCTTAAGGCGCTCTACTTCATTTTTTACGTCTTCTTTTATTTTCTTAGCTAATGATCGTCCTTCAAGCCAGGTGCCCATGACCTTCTCCTTAATGTAAATTTTCCCCCTCATTATACATTTGTCCCTTTTTTATAACAACAACAAACCAAAAAATGTTTTTGCAGGCCTGATTCTTTTGGCACAAAAATTGCTTTTGTATGTCTGTGCTATTGACGCACGGTTAAAAAAAAAGTAGTTTATAATATGTAGCTAATGATAAAAAAAATATTATTGTATGCTTTTATCGTTTTTCCGTTGGTTATTCTATTTTCAGGATGCACACAACCTCTTGCCAGGACACAGCTTGTTTTCGGGATTCACGCTGCTGAGAAAGATTTATGGGACGAAGCGATATTCCGATGGAAAAAGGCCCTCCTTGAAAATCCAAACTCGGCGGCTGCTCACAACAACCTTGCTGTTGCTTACGAAAAAAAAGGCCTACTGAAAAAAGCTGAAAAGGAATATGAAGCCGCTCTAAAGCTTGCCCCAGAAAATAAATATATAAAATCCAACTACCAAAAATTCAAAGAAAATTATCCCAACAAAAAAAAGAACAATGAAAAGAAAAAAAATTAAGCTTTTACTTTTAACCGGGCTTATAATGCTTTTCTGCTCATGTGTAACTAACGAATACTGGAAACTACGCATCGAAATCCCAGAAAGAGCCGCTGTTAATCTTGATGATTTTCAAGAAATCATCATAACAGATTTTTTTGTAGAAAAGGAACCTGATGACATTAATATAAACAAAGAGCTCAAAGATTATTTTGCTTTTGAACTCAAAAAAAACATCGAAAAAACGGTCACACAAAAAGACCTCGCAATAGAGAATGAAGAATGTTTCAAAAATGAAGACTTTTGGAAACAGGCATTGCCTGAAAAGGCAGAAACAGTCGTTCTTACAGGAAAGGCTCAATACTCTCAGGAAGTCCGAAAGGCCCTTTTGGAAAGAGAGAAAAAACAACACGAGACTCCTTTTCGCTCCGAGCTAAAATTAGCGCAGCGGAAATTTTATACCTTGACTTTAGACATATATCTGATTGATGTTCAAACCGGAAAAATCATTTTCCAGAGAAAATTTGATGAAACAAAAAACTATGAAAATCCCAATCAAACTGCCTATTTTGCGTTCTTTGACCTGATACAAAACGTCAAAAAGAAGTTTTTTCGAAACATCCTCGGCGAGGAGAAACTCCAGGAAAGATACCTCATACTAAATTAACAGGGGGGCCAATGAAAAATCACATAAAACATCTTTTTGTTTTACTTCTCTTTTTATTCTTTGTTGGGCAAGTAACGGCCCAGATGATCTATTTCCCTTACTATGGAAAAAACAAAGTCCTCTATGAAAAATTCGATTGGAACCACTACCAAACAGACCATTTTGATATTTATTATTATGTGGACAATGTAAATAAATTAAAAAATATCACTGAAATTGCTGAAAGTGCTTATCAGAGAATAAGCCAAGGAATCAAACATCAACTTTCCGCACCGGTCCCATTTATCTTCTATTCCACATTTACAGATTTCGAACAGACAAACCTTTTTCAGATTCCCGAAGGGGTGTTAGGAGTGGCTGAGCCGATCCTTTATCGAGTCGCAATCCATGGGGATATGGCTTTGGATGAAATGGAAGACCTTATCGAACACGAGTTGACTCACATCTTTGAATTTGACCTTCTCTGGGGCAGCCCGGGAGGGGCTATTTATGCAGTCAACGCTCCTCCACTTTGGGTTTTCGAAGGTTTTAGCGAATATAATACTCAGAACTGGTCATCCTGGTCTTCCCTGATAGTCAGAGATGCTGTCCTGAACGACCGTATTCCTGAACTTAATAAATCAGGAGAACTTTATTCGCGGTATCCTTTACCAAGAAATCCTGCCTATGATTTTGGCCATGCTATCTTTGAATTCATCGAACTTAAATACGGAAAAAGCGGAATCCGAGAGTTCTGGCAGTCACTGAAAAACTCTCCGTTATTAGGAAAAAGAGACCCCATAAAACACGCTTTTAATCTAAACTTCAAGGAATTTAATCATGAATTTAAAAAATACCTGAGAGCAAAACATAAAGATTTTCTCATGAGAGAAAATCCAGAAGATTACAGCATTTCACTCGGCCCTGAATTCCCTTTAAACCAATTCTATTTTTCTTTCTCTCATGCTCTTTCTCCTTCAGGAGACATCGTGGCCATTCTTACATACAACGTCAAAGACAATGACATAGATATTGTTCTTGTTTCAACAAAAGACGGAAGTACTATTAAAAACATCACCAAAGGATACACATGGAAATACGAGCACATAAAATATGAAATCGACCCATCCAAAGGAAAAGACATCACCTGGTCTAAGGATGGGGACAAGATTGCTTTTTTTGGGCGTTCAGGCCAAAGGCATTCCCTGTTTGTTGTAAATGCATTAACAGGAAAAACTGTAAGAACCATTAAGATTCCTTTTGACCAGCCATCTTCTCCTTGTTTCTTCCCTGAGGAAGATGCTCTTCTTTTCGCCTGTTTTAAAAACGGAAATCGCGATATTTTCAAATTAAACCTCCAAACAGAAGAAATCGTCCCTTTAACAGAAGACAATCTTTATGAAAAAGCGCCGACCATCTCCCCTGATGGAAAATACATCGCTTATACAATCCGCCTTGATACTTATGACAAACTTTTTCTTTCTCCAGTGGATAATCTTAAAAAGAAAACGCAATTGACATTTGGAAGAGGCAACACTATTTCTCCTGAATTTTCTGCAGACGGGAAAGAGATTTATTTCTCTGGAGACATGAGGGGCGCATTTAATATTTATTCCTTGAATCTCGAAACAGGGGAGCTCAAACGCTATACTGACGTCAGAACTGGAAACTTTTTCCCTGTCCCGCTCACGAAGTCTCCTAACCACCTTCTATTTTCATCTTTCAACAAGGGAGCATTCCAGGTTTTCCTTGGAGAGGTCGAAGGTGCTGTTGAAAAAACCATTACATTTAAAGAAAGAAATGCAGATGAAGAGTTCGCGCGCTTTGAACCTATTATAAAGCTTGAAATCAATAAAGATAAAATCCAATCATACAAAGGCATCGGCAAGCTATACCTAACCTCAAGGCCTCCTGTGAATACAATTATATCCACAGATGGGTCTATTTATGGCGGAAGCTCATTAGCTTTCACGGATATGCTTGCAGATTACACTTTTTTTATCATGGCCTACCAGGTTCAAAACTTTCGTTCTTATTATTTCGCTTATTTAAACCAAAAGAATAGACTCCAGTACATGGCGAGCGCGTATCAATACACAATCTTTTACTATCCTGATTATGTCTATTATGATCCTTACCTGTATAATTTTTTAAGCTACCGTGATGCTATCGCCACGCGGAAGATTTCAGGCGTAGCCCTCAGCGCTTATTATCCATTCAACAAATTCTACCGGACCGAAGCATCTCTCTCTTACTCTCATTATGAAGAAGATTTTTATGACCCATATGTGGCTCAAATGCTCATGCTTTCTCAACGGTATTTTAACTACTTTTGGAATGGAAACCTTCTCTCTGTTGAGTTCTCTTTAGTTGGAGAAACCACTCGTTTTAAATATTATGGGCCCGCCTCAGGAAACACTTTTAGATTAAGTTTAAACCAGGCAATTCCTGTCTCTAACAGCTTTCTAAGAAACACGACCGTCTCGTTTGATTTCCGCCAATATATATATCTTGGTGCAGATTGTCTCTTCGCTTTTCGCTTGGATGGATTTGCCAGTCGCGGAAAAAATCCTTATGTTTTCTACTTTGGAGGAAACAACCAGGTCCGCTCTTCTTATTATTACAACATAATTGGTAATGAAGGCTGGTATTCAAACCTTGAGTTCCGGCTTCCCTTAGTCAACTCGGCAACCACAATCATCGGTCAAATAGGCCCAGTGCGGGGAACTTTTTTCTTTGACATAGCACGTTCTAAATTAAAGGGTTTTCCTGCAAAATTCTACAGATTTACAGGAGACATAAGAAACCCTTTAATAGAGTTTGACGCTATTGGGTCATATGGATTTGGGCTTGAGTTTTTCCTTCTTGGACTACCCATTCACCTTGATTTTGTCAAAAGGCTCGAATTTCCCGACATGTCAAATCCTTTTGATTTTAATACGGTTGGGAGTTATCAGACGAAATTCTGGATTGGTTTCGATTTCTAATTTATTTTAAAATTATTTTAAAAAACTTCTTGAAATCGATGTTTGCAAGTGCTATTATGTCTCCGCCCTTGCGAATCTTATTCAGCAAACAAAATAAGTTTTCCACAGTTGTGGAAATATCTGTGTAAAACTAAAGTCTTAAAATGGAACATAAAGATAAAAACAACCCTTGGCTTCAAATAAAGCTTTCTCTCCAAAATAAAATCGATAAAAACAGTTATGAAACATGGTTTGAGCCCTCTGTTTACATTGGACAAGAAAGTGAGTGTTTATATATTAAAGTCCCAAATTCATATTTCAAAGACTGGCTTTCCTTTCATTACTCGAACCTTATAAATGTTTGTTCTGAAGAGATTTTTGGGAAGGTTTTTGAGATAAAATATGTTTTTGAGGACACGCCTTCAGCTTTCATGAGACAATCCCCTTACGAAAGACGTTCTAAACACGGGGTGCTTCTCAATCCTAACTTGAATCCAAATTATACTTTCGAAAATTTTGTGGTTGGTTCTTGCAATCAGTTTGCTCATGCAGCCGCAACGGCAGTGGCTAAAAACCCTGCAAAATCATATAACCCTCTTTATGTTTATGGCGGAGCTGGATTAGGAAAAACTCATTTGATGAATGCCATCGGGCACTACACTCTTAATAGTAATAGGCGTTTAAAAATATTATATATAACAACAGAAAAATTCATGAATGACTTGATTACGCATCTTCAGTATGGAAAAATCCTTGATTTTAGAAAAAAATACAGAAGCGTCGACATCCTCCTTATAGACGATATCCATTATATTTCTGGAAAGGAACGAACTAAAGAAGAGTTTTTTCACACGTTTAACCATCTTTATGACAATCAAAAGCAAATTGTAATTTCGAGTGACTGCCCTCCAAGAGAAATCCCTCACCTTGAAGAGCGGTTTAGTTCAAGGTTTGAGTGGGGATTGATTACAGATTTAAAGCCTCCTGATATTGAAACAAGGATTGCTATTCTTAAAAAGAAATCTGAATTAGAGGGGATTGACCTTCCCGACAGTGTAGCACTCTTTGTCGCTGATAAGGTCCACTCAAACATACGGGAATTAGAAGGATACCTTCGTAGGGTAATTGCATTTGCTTCATTGAAAGGCAAAGAAATCGATCTTGACCTTGCTAAAGAAGCATTGAAAAGCCTTCTTGATTCAACAGTATTTGTTATCACAGTAGAAAAAATTCAAAAAATAGTCTGTCATAAATATAAAATCACCCTTTCACAAATGAAGGCAAAAAACAACTCTCCAAAGATAGCTCTTCCCCGTCAAATAGCAATGTACCTTTCGAAAAAACTCACAAAGGTCTCTCTTCCTGAAATTGGAAGAAAATTTGGTGGAAAACACCATACAACAGTAATTCATAGTATAAGAAAAATAGAGAACTTATGTTCTGAAGACCATGAATTCAACAAAGAATTAAACAGTCTAATAAGCGATATTTAATAGAATAATAGTGATTTACAAAAGATATAAACATTTTCATTGATTTTATTATTCTTATTATTTAATCTTATTAATAATAATATTATATTATAAATAAAATAATGATATTAATTGTGGAAAGGTGGAAAAAATGAAGTTTTTAATTAAAAAAGAAGATATACTCAAAGAACTTCAACTTCTTCAGGGGATTGTTGAAAAAAGAAATACAATGCCTATATTAGCAAACATCCTGATTCGTGCTTCAGAGGAAGAATTAGAAATAACAGGAACAGACCTTGAAGTTGGTATGAAGACTCATTTTCCAGCAAGCATTGAGGAGACGGGATCAATCACAATATCAGGAAAAAAGGTTTTTGAAATAGTACGGTCTCTTAGGGATGGAGTTGACATCAAGTTTCAAGATGTGGGCCAATCCAAGATGTTAATAACGGCAGGGGCAAGTGAATTTAAAGTAGTTTGTTTACCTGAAGAGGATTATCCACAAATCCCTGAGCCAAAATTTGAAAAGAAAATCCTACTCCCCCTGGAAAAAGCAAAAGAAATGATTGATAGAGTATTTTATGTGATAACGCAAGAGCAGAGATATTATTTAAATGGAGCTCTGATGATTATTAAGGAAGGGAGTTTGGAATTTGTAAGCACAGATGGGCACCGTTTAGCTTATACATCTTTAATGGTAGAGAACATGAATATCGAGAATGAAATTAGAGGGATTGTCTCTAAAAAGACATTGAGCGAGTTGAGAAAATTTGATGATGACAAAGTTGAATTTGATTTAGATGAGAACAACCTGTTTTTTAAGGTAAAAAACAGAACGATTGTTTCAAGAATGATTGAAGGCAAATTTCCAAACTTTGAGGCAGTAATACCAAAAGAAAACCCGAACACCTTGACTGTATCAAGAGATGAATTAGAAGATGCTGTTCGAAGGGTATCTCTTTTATCAACAGAACGCTCGAGAGGAATCAAATTTAATCTTGGAAAAAACCAAATTATGCTTTTTTCATCAAATCCGGAGATTGGAGAAGCCAAGGACCAGGTTGAAGCAGAATACAATGGGGATGAGTTAGAAATAGGATTTAACTCTCAATATCTTCTTGATTTCTTAGGGGCAGTAAAAGCAGAAAAAGTTTGTATTGAGCTTAAAGACGAAAACAGTGCAGTTTTAATGAGGCCTGAATTAGAAGATGACATCAAATACGTCTACGTATTAATGCCCATGAAAATTTAACCCAGGTTAATCCTTGTTTTTTTATCTTATATTCATTATAAAAAAGGGCCATTAACCAATTACTGTATCTATGGGATGCGGCCCTTGTATTTTTAAAAGAAAGTGGTTTGGCGCACAGACAATCTGGTCTCCTGAGTGAAACACAGGTGGAGAATAAACGCAGATTTTATGGCGGCATGAAGACTCGATAACACGTGCCTTCCCCTCTTTAATCTGAACAGTAATAAACCCATTTTTCATAGCATATGACTTTGTAGAGGGCTTGCTTAGGGAGATTCTGTCGATTACACGTCCACTCTTATACACAAGAACGGTTTCTCCAGGATGAACAAATGCCGGTTTATTTTTAAAGGAAGCTATTGTAAGACAGGCAGAGGAGGAATGGTTTTTATTCATCTCATTCCACAAGGAATAGAGCTTGTTTGTTCTTATATCCAGGACGCTTCCTCCTTTTATGAGAGCGAAAGAAGGAAGTGTCTTGTGTTGAAGGAAACGGAAGGAGAACGTCATCTCTGCCTGGGTTGTAGCAGGGGCCTCAACCCAGCCATTTTTTAGCAAGAGAGGTCTCATCGGTTTTTCTTTAGGATGAGAATCGATAAAAGCAAAAGATTTTCCTTTTATGACATTATGCTTCTGTAGTTCATTGAGGATTTGACTGATAAACAATTCAGGTTCCTCGGCTACAAGGTGCAGCTCGAGTGAACCAGGCCCTGTTTCAGACCGCAGTAACAAAGGAGTTAAAAGAGAAGTACAGAGCATTGTTTTAAAGAAATCTCGTCTATCCATGAGAGTCTCCTTTTTTTAGAATGTCTATAATAATAGGATATAGACGCTCCTTGTTTTTTTTTCGGAAATACAGAAAAAGCCAGATACCGCTAATTAAAATTCCCAGAAGAAGACCAAGAAAGCTTAACACAGAAGAAGCTAATGGCAGGATGCTTGATAAAAAATATCCTCCAGAAGTTCCGGCGATACATCCAAGAAGCAGGGTTCCGAAAATAAGGATTAACGCTTTATTGTATTGGGTTTCAGGAATTTTGATGCGCACAAGGTCGCCTGGAGCAGCCTGTAAAGGGTTTTTTACAGTCAAGTACCCAGTTGACCTCTGTTTTTGAGGGCCGCACAGGCTTCGTGCAGCGCATTTGTGACAGGATTCTATTAGACACTCCACTTCCACTTTAGCAAAGCCTTCTGTTGTGCTAATGACCACGCCGCTATCTGTCATCTTCTTGTTTTTTCTTTTCTTTATGTATGAGGCCAATTGCCTTTGTTGGGCATTTTTCAATATCAGGGATTTTATCTTGCGGAATTTTTTTATAATGAACTATTTTTGCCAGGTTGTTTTCCAACACAATGGCCTCAGGACAAGCCCTGACACAAATACCACATGCAATACAGGCGTTTTTACAGGCTTTTCTTGCTGTTGGCCCTCTATCCAAAGAACGGCAAAAGATCAGAATGTTTTGTTTTATATTGTGGAGCTCGATAATATTTCTTGGGCAGGCATCAACACATTTTCCACAACCGGTACACTTATCTTCCCTGACAAGAGGAAGGCCTTCTTCACCCATATATATGGCATCAAAGGGGCAAACCTCTACACAATCACCAAATCCTAAGCACCCATAGGAACATTGTTTTTGGCCTCCTACCAGGTGAGAGGCATAGCAAGTAAAGATTCCCCGGTATAGCCCGCTTTCTTTTGCTGCGGAAGTGGTCCCTCTGCAATGTACACGTGCAACTTTTTTAATGACTTCAACAGCTTCAAGTCCAAGAGTTTTTACGAGTTGATGAGCAACTTCCTCACCCCCGACTGGGCATCCATTTGCAGGGGCATCTCCTTTTACAATTGCTTCTGCAAAGGTGCGGCACCCAGAGTAGCCACAAGCGCCGCAGTTTACTTGAGGTAAGATTTCCATTACAAGCAAAACCCTGGGGTCTTCTTGAACCCGTAGTTTTTTGTAAGCAAAAACGAGCCCAAGGGAGAAAAGGAACCCTAAAGCTGACATGGTGATGATTGGTATTAAGACATCCATTATTTTATCATCCCAGAAAATCCAAGAAAGGCCAAAGCCATAATCCCGGCAACGATAAGAGCGATTCCAGCTCCCTTTAACGGCTCAGGAACATCTGAAAGATCAAGCTGTTCACGGATTCCAGCCATCAATATGATGGCCAACGTAAACCCTATTCCTGACCCAACTCCAAACACAACGGTTTCCACGAAGCTGTAGTTTTTCAATGCTGCAAGAAGTGCTAATCCCATGATGGCACAGTTTGTGGTGATAAGCGGAAGATAGATACCCATGGCTTGATACAGAGGAGGGCTGACTTTTCGTATAAACATTTCAACAAGCTGCACAAGAGAGGCGATAACGAGAATAAAAGATACAATCTGAAGGTACTCAAGATTATTAGGCAAAAGAATCCAGTGGTTTATCACCCATGTGATAACAGCTGTGATGGTCATTACAAA
Organism: Candidatus Aminicenantota bacterium; assembly: GCA_014859315.1. Taxonomy (GTDB): domain Bacteria; phylum Acidobacteriota; class Aminicenantia; order Aminicenantales; family Aminicenantaceae; genus Kmv29. Next base: position 3,777 of record JACUUK010000048.1, on the reverse strand, counting down.
CGTGACTGCCAGTCCCATGGAAAAGGCAGAGTCGATTTTCTTGCTGACCCCGAGAAAAGGGCAAATTCCAAGGAAATAATGTAAGACGAAGTTGTTGATAAGAATTGCTGAAATGAAAAGTGCGACCAGTTCCACTCTTATCTCCTCTGTTTTATTTTATGTTCAATTACAAATGTAAGGGCAATTAAAATTCCAAGAGTGATGAATGCTCCGGGAGGAAGAATCATGATGACCCAGGGCTCGAACCAAGAGCCAAGGACTTGATGGCCTAAAAACGTTCCTGCGCCCAGGATTTCCCTGATAGAGCTTAGAATCAGCAAGGCCAAGATAAAACCAGCGCTCATCCCTAATGCATCGATAAAGGAACGTCCGACAGAATTTTTTGAAGAGAACGCTTCCTGTCTGCCAAGTATGATACAGTTAACAACAATTAGGGGAACATATGGGCCAAGATCTTTTGAGATTAAAGGGAAGAAAGCGGCGAGAAAACGGTCAGCCATTGTCACAAACGTAGCAATTACGACAATGTAACTTGCAATCCGCACCTGGTTTGGAATTAGTTTTTTTATAGATGAGACAACAATAGAGCTGAAAATCAGAACAAAGGTTGTGGCAAGCCCCATTGCTATTCCATTTATAACAGCATTAGTGACAGCAAGAGTCGGGCACATTCCTAAAAGCTGGCGAAAAATAGGATTTTCATGCCAGAGCCCCTTTGTAAATTCTTCTCCAATACTTCTAGGTGGCATTTTACTCCTCGTTGCCTAATTTACCTTCTTTTTTTAGAGACATAAGCTTTTCCAGTGAAAGCCGTACTGTATTTAATACAGATTCTGAAGAAATAGTTGCCCCGGTAATAGTATTGACTTCAAAGGGCGAAAGTTCTTCTGGTGAACGAGCAGCGGGCTTTCTCAATGTAAGGGGCTTGCTGGAGTCTTTATTCTCCCAGAATTGGAGGAACGCATCTTTGTCTGTAATTTTAGCTCCTAATCCTGGGGTTTCTTTTTGTTCAAGGATTGTAAGCCTGTATATTTTTGTAAACGATGGATTTGTGCCATACATTAAGATAATTTTATCTTGAAATCCTGTTCCTGAGGCATATACGGCAAAACCGATCAATTGATTGTTTTCGTCTTTGCTTCCGTAAACCACCAGGTCTTTTTCTTCATAAAGTTTTTCGCTTGTGTGAGTTCCCTGGACCACAGTGATTATCGCGTTTTCTATTTCAAGTTGTTTATTCAGCGCAATCCGCTCCTTTGTGAGAATGCCTACAGTGGAGAGAAGCGCGCCGGAGATAAGGCCGACAGAAGTGAGCACTATGACCATTCTGGAAGAAAGGCTCACTTTTTCCTCCTCTCACCGAGAATTCGTGGGCGGGTGAACTGGTTGAGCAGAGGGACAGCTGTGTTCATAAGCAGAATCGAATACATGACGCCTTCAGGGAATCCGCCAAAAAGCCGAATTGTACCAACCAACACTCCTATTCCGAGAGCATAGATTGTTGTGCCTAATGGAGTAACTGGAGAGGTGACCATGTCTGTTGCCATGAAGAAGGCCCCAATGATAAGACCTCCAGCTAAAACGTGGAAAAGAGGCGAGGCATATTTATTAGGGTTAATAAGCCAGAACATTCCAGTAAAAACCATTAAAGAACAAATAATGCCGACTGGAATCCTCCAGTCAATAGCACGTTTATAAAAAAGATAACAAGCCCCAACGAGCAGTGCAAGAGCCGAGGTCTCGCCTAAGCAGCCCCCGATGTTTCCAAAGAAGAGATCTTTGAGGGGAGAAAGGGTACCCTGGGCAACAGCATCTTGGAATTTCAAGTTTCCAAGAGGGGTTGCAAACGTTGCGGTGTTTATTTTTTGTGTAATTGGAGGAATCCATGTTGTCATTGCCACAGGAAAAGCGGTCTGGAGAAAGGCACGTCCGACAAGCGCAGGATTGAATATATTCTGCCCCAAGCCCCCAAAAACTTGCTTTCCAATAGCAATCGCCATTACAGCTCCGATGACCGCATGTTCGACGGGAAGAGACGGTGGAAGCGTCATGGCCAAAAGCAATCCTGTTATTATTGCCGAACCATCAGAAAGTGAATCCAATGACTTCTTCCTCAACAAAAGAAAAAGCGCTTCTGTTATCAATGCAGTTATTACGCATGCAAGATAAAGAAAAAGCGCCTTGAACCGGAAAAAGTAAAGCGAGGCCAGGACAGCTGGCATCAGACTGATGATGACAGCATACATGATTTTTGGGACAGAATCTTTGTCTTTAAAATGTGGTGAAGACTGCAGAATGAATAAATTATTTGGCATCATGCACTCTTTTTCCGTTTATTACTAATGATTATATTTTTACCGAGTCGAATCCATTGCACTAAATAGATTTTTGCTGGACATGTATACTGGCAGCTTCCGCATTCTACACAGTCAAGAATTCCCCATTCTTCTGCTCCCTTCAGGTGGTTATACTTTACATGTTTTGCAAGCCGTGTTGGAACGAGTCCCATTGGGCAATGTTCAACACACCGGGAACAGCCAATGCATTCATATTCCTTGAAAGAAACAGGGGTTTTTAATGCCAATATCCCGGATGTCCCTTTGATGACAGGGGCTTCTGGGTTCCATTGGGAAAGTCCCATCATGGGGCCTCCCATCAACAGGATGTTTGTGCCATCTTCGATTCCCCCACAAAAGTCTATGACTTCTTGGAATGGTGTGCCTATACGAACAAGAAGGTTTTTTGGGTCTTTAATCCCAGGTCCGGAAACAGTAATTACTCTTTCATAAAGAGGTTTTCCTTTGTGGACAGCATCCCAGATAGCCTTCACTGTTCCCACGTTCTGGACGATAACCCCCACGTCAAAGGGTAGTCCACCTCTTGGGACCTCCCGCCTGAGAAGAGCATAGATTAAATTTTTTTCAGCCCCTTGGGGGTATTTAGTTTTCAGAAGCTGAACATCGATAGATTTGCCGGCTGATTTTTCCTGGAAGAGCGCATATGCATCCTTTTTGTTGTCCTCGATTCCCACGATGATTCGCTTGGCGCCTGTAGCAATCCTGGCAAGTTCAGCGCCCATAAGAATGTCATCAGTAAATTCAAGCATCAATCTATAATCAGCCGTAAGGAAAGGTTCACATTCACACCCATTGATGATAATCATGTCAACAGGCTTATCTTTAGGGGGAGACAGCTTAACTGCTGTAGGGAAAGCAGCTCCTCCTAAGCCCACGATACCTGCATCCTTAACTTTATTGCAGAGTTCCTTAGGCGACAGAGAAAGAGGTTCCTCTGTTTTTTCAATCTCTTGTAAGGGGCGGTCTTCCCCGTCATTTTCAATGCTGACCGTAAGGATAGGCATTCCAAGGGGGTGAAAATAATCTTCTACGGAGAGAACTTTACCAGAAATGCTCGAATGGACAGAGGCAGAAAATAACCCCTGGCCCTCGCCAATTTTTTGCCCAACGCAAACAGCATCTCCCTTTTTCACCAGCGGCTGGGCAGGTTTACCAAAATGCTGGTGAAGAGGAATAAAAACCTTTTCTGGAGGAGGCATGACTTCTATGGGTTTATTTGCAGTAATATCTTTATATTCTGGGGGGTGAATTCCTCGAGGAAACGTTTTTGTTTTCATTATATTGATTATCCAAATAATTAGTTTTAAAGTTTATTCATTATAATTTGGGTTTGTCAAGACAAAAATCAACTTGGTAAGCATCTATATTTACGTGACGGTTAATTATGAACGTGTAATCTGTCACAGCGCCGGTTCCCCTC
>JACUUK010000047.1 GCA_014859315.1 Candidatus Aminicenantota bacterium | reverse complement strand
CTCTCATTATCTATTTTATTATAAAATTCGAGGATTTGTTGGTAAAGGCCCTCTTCATCCAATCTATACATCTTTTTTATCTGATTGACCTTGCCCACAGGATAAACCTCCATAGGCAAGCCGATCTGTTTGAATCGCACATCGAATTTATTCTCACAATCCAGTAACTCCCGGACAGAACTCCCAAACCCTCCAGCAGTTACTCCTTCCTCCAGGGTAATGATTTTACGCCCTGGTTGGGCAAAACGCAGGATTAATTCCTCATCTACCGGCTTTGCAAATCTGGCATTCACAACAGCAAAACTTATTCCTTGCCTCTGGAGTCTCTGTGCTACCTTCAATGCAGGATAAACCATGCTTCCGAACGCTAATATTAGGTTTTCCCCTTCCTTGAGGAGTTCCCCTTTCCCGAAAGGAATTTCCTTCCAGGATTTATCCAAAGGGACTCCAACTGCTTTCCCCTTTGGAAACCTGATAGCCACTGGGTGGGAATAGGATAAAGCTGATTTCATCATGTTCTGGAGCTCGTTCTCATCCTTGGGTGCCATCACGACCATATTCGGCAGGTGCCTGAGATAGATTATGTCATTGACACCCTGGTGAGTGGGCCCATCGTCAGCAACAATTCCTGCCCTGTCCAGAATAAAAATGACAGGAATATCCATGAGGCAAACATCATGATACAGTTGGTCGTAGGCCCTCTGGAGAAACGAGGAATATATAGCCACAACTGGCTTAAATCCCCCAAGTGCAAGCCCTGTGGCAAAATCCACAGCATGTTGTTCGGCTATCCCAACATCGAATAACCTCTCAGGAAATTCTTCGGCAAAAGACTTCAATCCAGTCCCATCTACCATTGCCGCTGTTATAGCTACGATTTTTGGGTCTTCTTTCCCCAGTTTAACCATGGTCTGCCCAAAAATAGAAGAATAAGTTACAAAGGTATCATTATTTTTTGGTTTTCCTGTCCGGATATCAAAAGGCGAAGTTCCATGGAATGCCTCTGGATTACTTTGTGCCGGCAGATAGCCCCTTCCTTTTTTGGTCACACAATGGATAAGAATAGGCCCTTGATAAGATTTTGCATCTTGAAATACTTCAATCAAAGAACCCAAGCTATGTCCCTGGACAGGCCCGATATAGCGAATCCCTAACTCTGTGAAAAAAATGCCTGGGAAAATCATCTTTTCGATTGTTTCCTCAATAGCTCTCCCTACCTTAATCATTGGCCAGCCCACAACAGGAACAGACTTCAAAAAACTCTTTGCATGGTCCTTTATCCTCAAATAATGCTGCCCGGAAACAAGATATGATAAATATTTAGACATGGCTCCCACATTTTGAGAAATAGACATTTCATTGTAATTGAGAACTATAATCACACGCTCGCGAAGATGGCCAATTTGATTGAGGGCTTCCCAGGAAACCCCTCCTGTTAAACTTCCATCCCCAACAACAGCAATCACATTGTAATCTTCATTATTTTTCTCTCTGGCCACAGCCAGGCCCACAGCCGCTGAAAGAGCAGTAGAGGCATGCCCAGTGTTGTAAACGTCATATTCGCTCTCCTCGCGGCATGGATAGCCAGAGATACCTTGATACTGGCGTAGCATAGAGAATTTATCTTTTCTTCCCGTAATTATCTTATGCGTATAACACTGATGCCCCACATCCCAAATGATCTTGTCACGTGGTGCATCAAAAACATAATGAAGGGCAAGCGTTAATTCAACAACCCCTAAGTTCGGGGCAAGATGGCCGCCTTTTTTTGAGACAACTTCCAATATCAGAGCCCGTATTTCCCTGGAAAGATCAGAAAGCTCCTTCAAGGAAAGCCTTTTCAAGTCATTGGGAGTCTGTATGGTATCAAGAATGGTCTTCATTTTAATTCTTTTCCTCTATCTCTAATAGTTTTTGCCCCATGAAGCACATCTCCTCTGAGACTATTCGAGCTTCATCCAGAGCTTTTATTCCGGCTTCAACAAAATATGACAATCTTTGTTTTGCTTCATCAATTCCAAAATGCAGAACAAAATTGGGCCGGGCGAGGCGGCCTTGAGACATATCTTTGGTCGAATCAAGAATATCATCTTTAATCTGAAAGGCAAAACCGATGTATTTTCCATATTCCATGATGGCTTCCTGTTGGACGGCAGTGGCATCTCCAAGGATAGCTCCGATTTTGACAGAAGCCATGATTAAAGAACCCGTTTTCTTTAAAATTAGCTCATATAATTTCTCCTCTGAAATTTTATCAAGAGGAGATGTGATATCTAAAATCTGCCCTCCAATCATCCCTTCGATTCCTGCCAGAGTGCTGATGGTTTTTATAACCTGTTCTTTTTTCCAAAGGTCTTTTTCATCCAATGGAGCGCGAGCCATGACCTCAAAGGCCAGTGTAAGCAATCCATCCCCTGCTAAAAGTGCAACGCTCTCTCCATAAGCTTTATGACAAGATGGCTTCCCTCGGCGAAAATCATCGTCATCCATTGAGGGCAAGTCATCATGAATAAGCGAGTAACTATGAATAAGTTCCACAGCGCAAGCAAAAGGCAACACAACCTCTTTGCGGACTCCGAAAGATTCCCCGGAACTTAAAGCCAACAGAGGCCGGAATCTTTTCCCTCCAGAAAAAACAGAATACCGCATCGCTTGACAAAGAACAGATTGGCCCCGGGATAGAATCCTCTCCAATTCCCGTTCCACCATCTGTTTTTTTTCAGCGAGTCTGTCTTCTACTTTCATGAAACCTAAAAGGGGATATCATCATCTTCTTCAGAGCCTTGGTTTTTATTTTCCTCTGAAGTGGCCTCTTCTTCTACAGGGGGCTCAAATGGCTCTGTTTTCACCTGGCCTTTTTCATCTTTAAGGAGAATCTCTATTTTCTTTTCCGCCTTTTCCAGCTCTCCTCTTAAAAATCTTGCTAACTTTACTCCTTGCTCAAAAAGGGCCAAGGATTTATCTAAAGAAAGCTCCCCTCCTTCCAGTTTCTCAACAATTTTCTCCAAGTCTGCCAATGCTTTTTCAAAGCTGAGTTCTGTCATGTTTTCTCCTTTATAAAGCGTGATTCAATGCTTATGTCCCCATCTATTTCTTTGACAAGGCAAGTCATCTCTCCTTTGTAAAAAGAGACTATCACTTCCTCATCTTTATTCACTTCCTTTATTGTCCGCACAAGGTGCTGATCTCCATTTTTCCAACAGAGAGTATAGCCCTTTTTAAGCACATTCAGGGGACTCAAACTATGCAATCCAGTAGAAAACCGCTCCCATTTCCCTTGAAGATATTGAATATATGCACGAACCATATGAATTATCTTCTGTTCATAAAGAATCGCCCGTGATTTATCCGCAGCGATTTTCTGCTGAAGCCTTTGAATGACTACTCGCGCCCTCATTTCCAGCTCGTCAACTCTTTGTTCTAAATTGAGCAGTTTGACCTTGAAATCCTGAAACGCCTTATGACGGACAAGATTCAAGACTTTATGCTTTTGCTCCTGAAGCATATAATTTAATCTATAGCTTATTCTCTTTTCAAGGTTTTCGATACGGTCAGAAAAAGATTGTTCCTTTTCTATGACAATTTCTGCGGCTGCTGACGGAGTCGATGCTCGTATGTCTGCGACAAAATCAGCTATAGTAAAATCAATTTCATGGCCCACAGCAGATATGATTGGAACAGGAGATCGAAAAATCGCTCTGGCAACCTTTTCTTCATTGAAAGCCCATAAGTCTTCAATTGAGCCTCCTCCACGGCCGATGATAATCACGTCCATATCTGGAATCTGCGCAAGGTATTCGATGCCTTCAACAATCTCATCCGAGGCCCCTTCCCCTTGAACTTTTGCAGGATAAATTACAATATGCACCCGCGCAAATCTCCTCTCGAGAGTCCGAAGAATATCGATTATAGCCGCTCCTCTTGGTGATGTTACAACACCGACTTTCTTTGGAAGCATTGGGAGTTTCTTTTTAAATTCAGGATTAAAAAGGCCTTCTGCTTTTAATTTTTCCTTAAGTTGTTCAAATGCTAATTGAAGAGCACCTATTCCTTTGGGCTCAACTTCTTCAACGATAATTTGGTACTCTCCTCTGGGCTCATATACATTGATTCCTCCTTTACAGACGACTTTTAATCCATCTTTAAGGTCAAAAGGAATTCTCTGGGCCGTCGATCGAAACATCACTGCGCGCAACTGGCATTTTTCATCTTTCAAGGTAAAATACAGGTGGCCGGAGTGGTGACGGTGAAAATTCGAAACTTCGCCCTCTACCCATACTAAAGGGAACTGGCTCTCAAGCTTCTTTTTTATTAAGGAGGTTATTTCAGAGACAGTATAAATTTTTTTCTCTGGTTGAAAAGAATTATTATTCCTCACCTTCCTCCTCTTTTATGATTTCTTTCTGGATTCTGATGGCCTTTCCTGTTTGGCAATCAACCTCAATAAACATAGCAGAGAGCATGCTTCCATCTGCTTCAGGTTCAAATCGTTGAGAACGGCCTGTAAGAAACCTCTGGAGTGCAGGCTCTCTTCGAATCCCGATGACAGAATCCAGCCCGCCTGCCATACCCATATCAGTAATATAAGCTGTTCCGCGGGGAAGTATCCGCTCATCTGCAGTTGGAACATGAGTATGTGTACCAATGACTGCCGAAACTTTGCCGTCTAAATACCACCCGAGTGCCTGCTTCTCAGAAGTAGCTTCAGCATGGAAATCCACAATGATAACAGGTGTAACCGCACGCAGCTTTTCTACTTCCTTATCGGCAACACGGAAAGGGCAATCAATTGGCTCCATGAATACTCTTCCTTGAAGGTTCAAAATCCCGACTTTCCTGCCATCTCCATCTTCGAATATATAGGTTCCTCTTCCAGGGTTTATGGGAGGATAATTGGCCGGGCGCAACAACCTTGGCTCCCTTCCAATAAAAGAGAGTACTTCTCTCTTGTCCCAAACATGATTTCCTGATGTCAATACATTGACTTCAGACAAGAGCTCCCGGCAAATCCTCTCTGTGATTCCCGCACCGCCTGCGGCATTTTCTCCGTTTGCTATGATTAGTGTGGGAGAGTACTTGGATTTTAATTGTGGCAGATACTTCTTTAGCGCTTTTCTTCCAGGACGGCCGATAATATCTCCGATAAAAAGAATACCTATTTTATCTTGCATATTCTACAGCCCTCATTTCGCGTATTACTGTGACTTTTACCTGGCCCGGATAATCTAACTCATCTTTAATTTTTTGAGCGATTTCTTTTGCAGCCAAGACTGCCTTATCATCACTGATCTTCTGGCTTTCAACAATGATTCTGATTTCTCTTCCTGCCTGAAGAGCAAATGCTCTTGCCACGCCATCATAAGAATTGGCAATTTCTTCCAATTTCTCAACTCTCTTGATATAGTTTTCTAAAAGCTCTCGTCTGGCTCCAGGCCTTGCTGCGGATAAAGTGTCTGCTGTCTGCACCAAGACAGCTTCAATAGATGGAAAATCGATATCTCTGTGATGAGAGGCAATAGCTTGTACAACAGGTTCGGATTCTCCATGCTTTTTAGTTAATTGCACGCTGAGTTCAGTATGAGTCCCTTCAATGTCTTTGTCCACTGCTTTCCCAATGTCATGGAGAAGCCCTGCGCGTAAAGCTATGTTTTGATCCACTCCAAGCTCTTTTGCCATTAACCCCGCCAAAATCGCCACTTCTTTAGAATGCTGGAGGACATTTTGCCCAAAACTTGTACGGTATTTCAATTTTCCAAGAAGCTTAATAAGCTCTGGATGTAGGTCCTGAACCCTTAACTCAAGGGTTACAGCTTCTCCTTCTTGCCTAATTTTTTCTTCGAGTTCTTCTTTGACTGTTTCTACAACGTCCTCAATTCGTGCCGGATGAATCCTTCCATCAATAACGAGTTTTTCTATCGCCATCCGCGCCATTTCTCTTCGAATCGGGTCAAAACTTGAAAGAATCACAGCTTCCGGAGTGTCGTCCACAATGATATCTACTCCTGTTGCCAATTCCAATGCCCGAATATTGCGGCCTTCTCTTCCGATGATACGGCCTTTCATATCATCAGATGGAAGGTCAACAACAGAGACTGTTGATTCAACCACATGTTCAGCCGCTGACCTCTGAATGGCCTGGCTGATAATCTCGCGCGCTAGAACCTGGCTCTTTTCTCTGGTTTCTTCTTCGATCTTACGAATAGTCTGAACTGCCTCTAATTTAGCTTCGTCTTCGATCTTTTTTTGCAGCTCCTTTTTAGCCTCCTCAGGTGTTAGATTCGCAATCCTTCCTAAGTCTTCAATGGCCTGCTGGATTAACTTATTATACTCGCTTTCCTTTTCAGAGAGTTCTTTTTCTCTGTCATACAATCTCTTTTCTTTTGCTGCAAAATCTCTTTCTTTGTTTTCTAAAATGCGAAACTTCCGTTCGAGGTTTTCTTCTTTATTGACCAGGCGGCGTTCTGTCTCATTAAACTTTCTCCGCCGCTCATGAGTCTGCCTTTCGAAATCTGCCTTGAGATTCAAGAACTTCTCTTTAGCTTCTAAAGAAGCTTCTCTTTTTGTTTTTTCTGCCTCTTCGCGTGCTTTATTAATTATCTCTTTAGCTTCTTTCGTCGCATTAAAGACAGAACGAGACCCAGCAGCTTTTTTAATAAAGATAAAAACGATAAATCCTGATAAAGAAATCAGGATACCAAGAAAAATCAATAATATTGAATTCACTTTGACTACCTCCTATTAGGAGCGTCAAAGGAGATGAAAATTAAGAGGGCAAATAAATCCTTGTATCTAATCCATCGATAATTGCTCTCATCATAATTTTGAATCTATTTCGTAGCCTCATCGATTTCTTTGTATCTATTCACATCTTTGGAAATGCAGCCCTCCAAACCTTCTATTTCATTCTCCATATGCCCAATCACTTCATTGAGTTGATCCATTTTTTTTTGCGAGAGAAAAAACTCATCCGCAATGTTTAATGATGCAAGAACCGCGATTTTTAATGTATCTACTGACTTTGATTTCACTGCAACCTCCCGCATTTTTTGATCAACATAAGAAGTAAGATGGCTTATGTATTTTTCATCTTCTTCTCCTTTGACCCTTATCTTGTATTTCTGTCCGTAGATTTCTATTTCAATGATTTTATCAATCATATTCCGAGTTGGTCTATTTGGTTTATTATACTTTCAACCTTTCCTATTATAACATTCCTTTCTTCTTCATATTTCTTTAAATCTTCATCGAGTTTAACAGATTTTCTTACCTTCTCCTCAAAACTCTTTTTTTGAGCTTTCAGCTCTTTTACCTGTTGTCTTAATGCTTCATTTTCAGCCATAAGCTTATTTATGTAATCAACAACTTGGGAAATTTTCCCTTCTAAAATTTTAATCCTTTCTAACTCACTTGTCAATTTTCCCTCCTTCCCTTAATTGAAAATTAAACTCAGCCTTCAAAGTTTTAATGATTCTCTCCTGCAAGGCATCCACTTCTTCAGCCAGGAGTGTTCTCTGAGGGTGACAAAACACAAATCGTAAAGACAAACTCATCTTGCCTTTGGGAATGGAAGGACCTGAAAAGCGATCATAAATATAAAATTGATTCAGGTAGGGAATAGAACACTTTTCCACTGCGGCCTTTATTTTCTGATAAGTCACTTCTTGTGAGGCAATAAACGAAATATCCCGTGAAATGCCAGGAAATCTCGTCACAGGACGATACTGAAACTTCTTAGCCTGTTTTTCCAACAACATTTCCAGTTTAAATTCCGCTGCCCAGACCTCATCTTCTATAGAATAGCTATCCAAAATGTCTCTTCTAACTAATCCCATAAAACCAACCGGTTCTCCTTTAAAATGCAAGGAAAGAGAATGCCCTAACTCAAAATATGTGTGGTCTTCTTCGCAGAATACATATGGGTCATAGCGAAGATAATTCATGAAAGCTTCACAGGCACTTTTTAGCCGGAAAAAGTCTGTTTTTTCATTTCTTGATTGCCAGTGAGTAGTTCCAACTCGCCCGGTGGTTGCCAAAGCCAGCATGCACTGCTCAATGCAGGAGTCACTTTGCCAAAAGTAAACATTTCCTGTTTCAAAAACATGGACACCTTCAGCACCTCTGTTCAAATTCCAGGAAATGTTCTCGAGTAATCCGCCAATGAGAGTCGTCCTTAAAATAGAGGCCTTTGAAGATACCGGGTTCCTGATTTCGATTGGTTTCCTTCCTGATTGAAGTTTCGCTTCTTTCTCTTGATTAACAAAGCTGAAGTTTACAACTTCATCAAAGCCATAATGAAACAGGATTTGGCGGAGCTTCTGGAACGCCTTCCTTTTCGGTGAAAGAGCTGGCTCTAACGTTTCAAATGGAGGTAGTTTGGCTGGAATCTTATCATAGCCATAGAAACGGACGATCTCTTCAATAAGGTCAGCTTCTCTTTCAACATCGACTCTAAAGGGAGGAGATTTGACCTGCCAGACTCCCTTTTGTGTCCTTTCTATCTGGAAACCAAGTTTAGAAAGTGTCTCTTCAATGAATTCCTCTTGAATCTCTAACCCAAGGAGGCCTGCAACCCGATGGTTGCGAAGCACAATCGTCTTCTGTTTTCTGGGTTTTGAGTAGATGTCAAGAATCCCTTTTGTCGCCTTTCCTCCCATTTGAGTCAGTATGGAAGCTGCCATCAATGCTGCTTGCGGAGGGAAAGACTCATCCGCTCCTCGTTCGAAGCGATAAGATGCCTCTGTTTTAATCCCGAGTTTTTTTGAGGTTTTCCGTATAGAAACAGGGTCGAAGTAGGCGCTTTCTATAAAAACATCCTGTGTTTCATTTGAAACTGATGTTTCTTGCCCTCCTATGACTCCAGCCAGTGCTACAGGTTTAACTTCATCGGCAATCACAAGCATGTCCGAAGAAAGAGCAAGAGTATCTTCTTCTAAGCTTATTAAGCTTTCACCTTTCTTGGCTTTACGCACGATGATTTTCCGGCCAGTTAATTTGTCAAGGTCAAAAGCATGGATTGGCTGTGCTGTGGAAAATAGAACATAATTTGTAACATCGACAACATTATTAATAGGACTCAAGCCAATTGCTTTGATTTTTTCCCTTAGCCAATCAGGAGAAGGGCCTACCTGGACTCCTCGGACAATGATTCCACAGTAACGAGGGCAAAGGTCCTCATCTAAGATTTTGATATTAATAAGGTCAGACGTTTTCTCATTCAGTTCGATCAAAGGCCAGCTTTGTTCTTTAAGAGGACGTCCCAACGCCACTGCAAGTTCCCTTGCTACACCAAGGTGGCCAAGTGTATCAGGGCGGTTCGCATAAGTCTCGATGTCCAAGATGACCTCGTTTTCTTTTTCTTCCCAGTCATCGACCATCAATCCAATATTATTCAGGGTATCAACCAGTTCAAAAGCAGAAATATCCAAGTCGATATATTGTTTGAGCCAGCTTAAACTTATCTTCATTTTCGTAAGACCTGCCTAATGAACCTTAAATCATTCTCATAAAAATTTCTCATGTCAGAAATCTGGAAAGCAAACATTGCTGTCCGATCAATGCCCATCCCAAACGCAAATCCGGAGTATCTTTCAGGGTCAATATTAACGTTCTTAAGTACCTGAGGGTCAACCATCCCTGCACCCAGTATCTCTATCCACCCGCTTCCCCCGCAAACCCGGCAGTCTTCGTTTTTGCCATCACAAACCGTGCATTCTATATCGACTTCTGCAGATGGTTCTGTAAAAGGGAAAAAACTCGGCCGGAATCTTATTTTAATATTCTCATTAAACAAGGCCTTGAGAAAATACTCCAATGTCCCTTTTAGATGAGCAAATGTGATGCCAACATCAATTACCAATCCTTCTACTTGAAAAAACATCGGGAGATGAGTGGGGTCAGGCGTTTCTTTCCGGAAGACTTTCCCAGGAATTATGATCCTGATGGGAGGTTTTTTCTTTTCCATCACTCTAATTTGAACAGGAGAGGTATGAGTGCGGAGAAGTAGATCATCTTTAATATAGAGAGTATCCCAATCGTCACGAGCAGGGTGATGCTGGGGGAAATTCAACGCCTCAAAATTGTAATAATCGGTTTCTATTTCTGGTCCTTCTTCAATGGTAAATCCCATGGTCAAGAATATCTGCTCAATCTCCTGCTGAAAGTGAACTATTGGATGCGGGGAACCTAAATATATGTCCTTCCCTGGAAGGGTCAGGTCATACGTCTTCTCGACCTTTTTGGCTGTACTGAATTCCTCCTGAAGCGCCTGGAGCTTTGTTTGAACATACTCTTTCAGCTCGTTTATGATTTTCCCAGCCTCTGGCCTTTCTTCTGGTTTTAGAGTCTTGAAATCCTCAAAAAGAAGAGATACATAGCCCTTTTTCCGGCTTAAAAACAGATTGCGCAGTTCCTGAAGCCCCTTTTTATCTTGAATGAGGGTTATTTCTCTATTAAATTGTGTTTTGTATTTCTCTATTTTTTTCTTAAGTTCTTTCATTCCTGTTTACACAAATGCCTTATGAAGCAGATTCTTTTACCTTCTCGACGATCCGGAAAAATGTTTTCGGAGAATTGACGGCAAGGTCTGCTAAGATTTTCCTGTCAAGTTCGATGTTTTTCTCTTTTAGAAGATGAATAAAACGACTGTATGAGAGGCCGTTCTCTTCTGCTGCTGCTTTGACGCGGATAATCCACAATCTTCTAAAATCTCTCTTCCTGGCTCTTCTGTCCCTGTAAGCATACTGGAGAGCACGCTCAACAGCTTCTTTCGCCGTTCTGTAATTGTGGCTTCTCGCTCCCCAGAATCCTTTAGCTAATTTTAATATTTTTGCTCGCTTTTTTCTTCTCTTTGTTCCTCTTTTTACTCTTGGCATTGTTTTCTCCTTGTATTAGAACCTGGAATCCTAATTATTTTTCGTTTTTGGCTCCATGATAAGAAGCAGTTCCCGTTTCTATTATGGTTTAATTTTTAAAAATCGTATGGAAGCATATCTTTAACCCGTTTCCGGTCAGCATCACTGACCAAACCTGTCTTTCTTAGACCTCTTTTTCGCTTAGGTGACTTCTTTGTAAGTATGTGGCTTTTATTTGCTTTACTGTGAAGTATTTTCTTTTTCCCTGTTACTTTGAACCTCTTCTTGGCTCCTTTGTGTGTTTTTAGTTTTGGCATCTTTTCCTCCTGTTTTTATGGGGCTCAATATGGCTGAAATAGCCCAAGGCTGGGTTCGGACTGTTCCATCACGTTGCCCGAGTTCCTGAACATCTTCAAGAACCCGATCTAATATCTGATGAGCCAACTCTGGCTTTGCCTTTTCTCTTCCGCGAAGCATGACCGTAATCTTGACCTTATTCCTTTCTTTTAGGAATCTTTGAACGTGTCGAATCTTAAAATTGTAATCGTGTATGCTGATTTTCGGCCTGAATTTGATCTCCTTCACCTGAACCTGTTTCTGGTGCTTCTTTGCTTCGTGAGCTTTTTTATGTAATTCATAAAGAAACTTTCCATAATCCATGATTCTGCAGACTGGAGGGTTCGCTTGTGGAGCCACCTCAACTAAATCCAGCTCTTTCTCCTTCGCAAGAGATAGAGCTTCTTTTGTCGAAAGTACGCCCAACGGTTTCTTGTCCTCATCGATTGTTCTGACCTCTATTGCGTGAATCATTTCATTAATCCTATGTGGTTTGATTTTTTTCCTAACAGGTTGATACATGCGTCTTCTGATGATTTGCCTCCTTAAAAATTAACGCTTAAAGATTTATTTTTAATCAATTCTTTGATTTTTTCAAGAAAATCATTCAAAGAAACCTCGCCAATGTCACCTTTGGTATGCACTCTCAGGGAAATGGTTTGACGTTCTACTTCCCTGTCTCCAACAATAAGGATGAGAGGGATTTGCTGGTTCTCTGCCTCTCTTATTTTGTATCCGACTTTTTCCCGCCGTAGGTCTACAAACGACCGGATTCCTTCCTCTCTGAATATCCCGTCCAGTTTTTCTGCATAATTATTGTGTCGGTCAGCGATGGGGAGTATAACCACTTGAACAGGAGCCAGCCATAATGGAAAATTTCCTTTGTACTGTTCTATCAAAACTCCAAAGAATCTTTCCAGAGAACCAAGCAAGGCTCTGTGAATAAGGAAAGGCCTGTGGAATTGACCGTCTTCTCCTACATAAGTTATATCAAATCGTTCAGCCAGGTTAAAATCAAGCTGAATAGTAGTACACTGCCAGGAACGGCGCAGGGCATCTTTGATTTTTATGTCAATTTTAGGTCCATAAAAAACCCCTTCTCCCTTATCCACCTGGAAGTCGAGTTTCTCATTATTCAATGCCTTTTCAAGCGCATGTGTGGCTTTATCCCAGTCTTCAATCTTGCCAGCATGTTTTTCTGGCCGGGTAGAAAGAAAAATGTCATATTCATTGAAACCAAAGGTTTTTAACACTCGTATAGCAAGTAAAATAACTCTTTGAATCTCTTCTTCAAGTTGGTCCGGACGGCAGAAAATATGGGCATCATCCTGTGTGAATCCACGAGCCCTCATGAGGCCATGAAGGACTCCGCTCCTTTCAAACCGGTAAACCGTGCCAAGCTCTGCCCAGCGAAGAGGAAGCTCCCTGTAGCTTCTCTGTCTGGATTTATACACCATGATGTGAAAAGGGCAATTCATAGGTTTCAGTTCATATTCGACTCCATCACCATAAATAGGAGGATACATCGCATCATAGAACTCTGTGTGCCCGCTTGTTCTCCATACATCAAGCTTTGCAATATGTGGCGTGTAGAGAAGGCCGTAACCATCTTTAAGATGTGCTTCCTGCCAATAATCCTCTATGACTTTCCGCACAGCGCCACCCTTTGGATGCCATAGGATTAATCCTGGCCCAAGGTTTTCGTTAAAACTAAAAAGATCGAGCTCCTGGCCCAATTTCCTATGGTCTCTCTTCTTGGCCTCTTCTAAAAGTAAAAGATAATCATCGATATCTTTTTTATTATAAAAAGCAGTGCCGTATATCCTTTGAAGCTGAAGGCCTTTTTCGTCTCCTTTCCAATACGCACCGGATACTGACAAAAGTTTAAAATGCTTTATGTGGCCAGTTGAAGGCACATGAGGACCTAAACAGAAATCTATGAAACTATCCTGCTTATAACACGAGACTTCTTCGCCGGCTTTTTCCTGTACGAGCTCGACTTTCAACTGTTGGCCTTTATCTTTAAAAAGGCGAATGGCTTCTTCTTTGGGAATGACCATGCGCTCAATAGGGATATTTCTTTGCGAAAATTCATTCATCTTCTGCTCGATTGCAGCCAAATCTTCTAAGGTAAACGGTTGCTCCCTTAGGAAATCATAGTAAAATCCGTTTTCAACAGCCGGACCAATCCCTGTTTGCGTTCCCGGAAAAAGATCAAGAACCGCATGGGCAAGAAGATGAGAAGCGCTGTGTCTTAATACATCCAGAGCTTCTTCTGATTCTGCAATTGTCAATTAAGCCTCCATAATCATTCTTTTAATCTTTCCAAAAGAAAATTCTCAGCCCACCCGCCATATGAAAGGCACTCTAAAAGAGGAACCCCCATTCTTAAAGAAAAAACAAAACCATCTTATATTTCCACATGAACTGATTCTCTCATTTAAATCTATTTGCATTCATCAGGGCAGGCAATACTACGTTAGTCTCTCTCTCACAAATATACATCTAAAACTTGGTAGGCGCGGAGGGGATCGAACCCTCGACTTCTTCCGCGTCAAGGAAGCACTCTTCCACTGAGCTACGCGCCTCTGGCTTTTTCAAGCCCTTATATATTAATGATTTAGTCTCATTCTGTCAATACTATCTAAAACCTGATAGCAGGCCTGCGTCAAAGTCGCAAATTTCCCGTTTTCTTTTTCTTATTTTGAGGAAAATATGCGAATTCTGGGATAAAAATATACCTGATCTTTCAAAAAATTAAGAAAAATCGCAAGATTTTAGTACATTGAAAAACAATGACGCGGCCCTGAAACCTGATAGACACTCTGTTATGAGACACTCTATTAGGGGTCAATTCTTACATTACAATATTTTGCACGATGTACCTGGGTTATTGATGGTCTGCACAGCCACAGAATCAATAGAAAAAACAATAAAAAATGGGACAGTCCCTCTTGTTTGAAGGGAGAGCCCCTCCTCACTCC
>JACUUK010000183.1 GCA_014859315.1 Candidatus Aminicenantota bacterium | reverse complement strand
CCCCAATTCTTTACTCTTGAAATTTTGCCTAAATTATTATATCTTAAATTCAAAAAGAGAGGGAGCCATGGAAGAATATAAAGATGAAATCGAACTAATGGATATCCTCAACGTTATCTGGAAAAAGAAATGGCTCATTATCCTGCCTACGCTTTTGTGTGTCATCGCAGCAGGAATAATCAGCTTCTCCCTCCCAAAAGTCTGGGAAATTGATGCAATAATTCAACCGAGCAAATTTTTTGTTCAGACTGAGCAAGGCCGTTTTGAAGAGATATACGTTGTAGAACCCAAACAAATCGCAGGCCAGGTTAACCAGGCATCTTATAATCAGTTAATTGCGGCTGAATTAAACCTGGACATAAGAGACTTTCCCAAACTAAGCGCAGAAAATTTAAGAGATACAAAGCTTGTCCGTGTTTCCTTAAAAGAACAAGATGTCGAAAAAGCAAAATTAATTCTAACCTCCATTTTCAATCATTTAAAAAGAGATTTAGATAAAAAGATAGATGTCGAAATTAAAGGAATTGATACCAAAATAATTACTAATGAGAATGCAATTAAAGAGAAAGAAATTGATATTAGAGCCAAAGAAATTGACAAAGCTAAAATTACACAACAAATTAATTCTGCAGAAAACAAATTGAAAATTTCACAGGAAAGAGTGATAAGTATCATGGAAGAAATGAAGACAGTTAAAAGTAGAACAGAAGAAATAGAAAAGCAGCAGAAATCAATTCTTGCAGAAAAAAAAGAGGGCACCGAAGCTTTAAGCTTGCTTCTTTATGCAAATGAAGTCCAGAATAACATGCGATATTACAATACACTTGACGAAAAATTAAGCACAGAAAAAATCACACAGGAAAATTTAAGTTTGTTTATAAAAGAAATAAAACAAGAAATAAAACAACTAAATATTCAGATTGAAAAATTGAAAAGTGAAATAATTGAGATAAACAATCAAATCGAACTCTTGAAAGAAAAAAAAATAAGAATAGATTATGCACAGCTTGTTAAAGAACCAACCTCTTCCACCTACCCAGTTTCCCCAAGAAAGAAGCTTAATGTCCTTATTGCAGGAATCTTAGGCCTGATGCTATTCACCTTCCTCGCATTCTTCCTCGAATATATAGAAAAAAACAAAGCCAAAACCTGATAAGGCAAATGCCTAAAAATGTGAATATAATTATAGAAAGCTTGGACATAAAAGAATTCATTAATTTTCCTACAATGCAATTACTTTCTATTATTGCATTTACAAGCAATAAAATAGAATGT
Organism: Candidatus Aminicenantota bacterium; assembly: GCA_014859315.1. Taxonomy (GTDB): domain Bacteria; phylum Acidobacteriota; class Aminicenantia; order Aminicenantales; family Aminicenantaceae; genus Kmv29. The sequence continues at coordinate 1,065 of JACUUK010000183.1, read as the reverse complement.
TTTAGGCGGAGTTTATTACTTATTGATTCTGATTCAAATTCACACTGACAGAAAGGAGCATGACAATTTACACGTTTTCACCTAACGGCGGTAGCCTATCAAATTGAAAAATCAGCTAAAGCTCATGAATTTATCATGTCCAAGCACACCCACGAACCATGAAAACGACCCATTTTTTAGGTAATATTTAAAAACAGCAGTCTGCAAGTTATGGAAGGCTTTAACCGCAGATTTTCTCCATATGTACGAAATATAAGAAACGGTGATGGCTGTCCAACATCTCTGCAGCAGCTTATCCAAGCGACAGAGATAAGTTTTGAAGTTGAAGAAAAGATTAAATAAGGATAAATAATAATGGACTTAGAGAAACTAATTTCACAAGGCGAATCCGAAAACAATTACAATAAAAAAAGGAGATATCAAAGTGGAACGAAGCAAAGATTGGCTGGATGAAGCTGTGGGCGATCTGAAGCATGCCCGAAATGATGTAAAGGGTGGTTTCTATAACTGGGCGTGTTTCTCAGCTCAGCAATCGTCGGAGAAGGCCATCAAGGCGGTCTTCCAGAGGATGGGAGCAGAAGCTTGGGGGCATTCAGTGGCAGATTTGCTGAAGGAGCTTTCGAAAAAACATGAGTTCTCCGAGGAATTATTCAACGGGGCATTGGAGCTGGATAAGGCATATATCCCCACAAGATATCCTAACGCCCATCCTTCTGGTTCCCCAAGAAGCCGATACACAAAAGAAGAGGCCAGGAGGCTAATAAGATATGCGGAAAGAATCATCAAGTTCTGTACGGATCTTCTATCCAAAATTTGATAGAAAAGAGCTAATCCAGAAACTAAAGAAAAAGATAGAAGAGCTAACAAAAGAAATTCCTCTTTCGTTTGTAGTATTGTTTGGCTCTTATGCCCATGGGAACTACACAGTAAGCAGTGATATTGACCTCCTCGTTGTTTACAAGGGTAAAGAGAGGAAGGATGCCTTTGCCACGGTGAAGAAAACTCTAAGTATTTCCCTGCTTGAGCCCCATGTATATTCAGAGAATGAATATAAAAGACTGAGAA
>JACUUK010000046.1 GCA_014859315.1 Candidatus Aminicenantota bacterium | reverse complement strand
AAAAACATCTGTGAAAATCTATTTCATTAAGAATTATTCTGTCTTATCTACTATACAATAAATTAAACTAAAGAGTGAAGCGCAGGATGTTATAAAAACCTCAATCTTCCTGCTTTTAGACTTTATAATGAAAAGCGTGAATAATAGTGTGACCATATTCTTCTTAGAAGATAGTTTTTTCGATTGCGCCTCCGCCAATAACTGTATCATCCATGTAAAAAACAACGGCCTGACCTGGTGTCACGGCTCTTTGTGGGCGTTTAAATTCCACCTGCACCCCCCCAGTTTGTAAGGGAGTAAGACATGCTTCGGCAGCTTTGTGCTTGTATCTAATCTTTGCCTTGATAATCATAGTTTTTTTAGTAAATCCGGGCAGGATAAAGTTAACATTCGATGCAAGAAGTTTTTTCTTATATAGAAGTTCATTCGTTCCCACAACAACAGTGTTGGTAGCACTTTGAATCTCAATGACATACAAAGGATAGGAAGCGGCAATCCCCAATCCCCTGCGCTGCCCTATTGTAAAACATATAATACCTTCATGCGTACCCAAAACCTTTCCTTTCGTATCAACAATTGGCCCAGGCCGAAACGCTTGAGGGATTCTCTCTTTTAAAAACCTTGTGTAGTCATTATCAGGAATAAAACATATTTCCTGGCTTTCAGGACGCTCGGCAACAGGCAATCCCATGGCTACTGCCTTTTGCCTGATTTCTTCTTTCGTATAGTCTCCAATCGGCATCAAAGTGCGGGATAATTGTTCTTGAGTTAAAAGATAAAGAAAATACGATTGGTCTTTTTCTCTATCTCTTCCCATTTTAAGAATATATAGTTTTTTTGGGGAATCGTATATTACCCTTGCATAATGGCCTGTTGCCATAAATTGAGCACAAAGTTCCTCTGCTTTTTTCATTAATACATCAAACTTTATGTATCGATTGCACCGGATGCAGGGGTTAGGAGTTCGTCCCTGAGCATATTCCATGCAGAAACCGTCAATTACCTTCTTTTCGAAAAGTTTCTTCACATCCACTAAATAATGTTGAATGCCAAGAATCTCTACAACTTGATTCGCACTTTCAATTCCACTCTGTCCATAATAGTTTCTATCTCCTGCTTCTTTGTAAGGCCATTTTTTAAAATCAAAGATATCCATGGTTACTCCTATGACCTCATATCCCTGCTCTTTAAGCAGAGCTGCTGCCACAGAAGAATCCACTCCCCCGCTCATAGCAACAAGTACACGCTCTTTCTTTCTATTCATCTTCTATAGGATACCAAAAACATGAGCATATCCCCAAATATTTCTTAATATAAATTCTCTAAAGGATTCCTCTCTGGGAGCATGCTTTTTGGCTTCACATCACGGGGCAAAGTTTGCGTGTTTTTGAAACATCCAGCCTGTCTTTTTCACAAAAAAGATACTTTCTTCATATATTGACACCCCTTTAATTGAAATGCTATAAACAAACACTATTGCCATAAAACAAAAAGAACATATAGACTCAACTTTGTATAAATGGATAAAGAGATGAAAAGAAACAATTATTACAGCAACATTCTTGATGCAGTTGGTAATACTCCCATCATCAAGCTTAATAGAATCACAAAAGGCCTTAAAGCAAGTATTTGTGCAAAGCTTGAATTCATGAATCCCATGGGAAGTGTTAAAGACAGAATCGCAAAGTACATGATTGAGAAAGCAGAACAAAATGGAAAAATAAAGCCCGGAGATACAATTGTGGATAATTCTTCTGGAAACACTGCTCTTGGATTAGCAATGGTGTGTGCCATCAAAGGATACAAACTCAAAATCATTGTCAGAGACAGTATCAGCCCTGAAAAACTAAATTTTCTTAAGACATTTAATGTTGATATTGTCCCGGTAGACCACACCCTGCCCCCAGAATCTCCAAACAGCTACAACAACATTGCCCCAAAGATTGCCCGTGAGACTCCAAATGCCTACTATCTCGACCAGCACAACAACCTCGATAACAACGAATGTCATTATTTTACAACCGGCTCTGAAATATGGGAACAGATGGAGGGGAAAATAGACTACTTTGTCGCAGGTATTGGAACAGGCGGAACAATTTGCGGTGCAGCCAAGTATCTTAAAGAAAAAGACCCGCGTATAAAAGTCATTGGCATAGACCCAGTAGGGTCAATTTTCTTTGATTATTTTTATTCTAAGAAACTTATAAAACCATCGCCTTATCTTATTGAAGGTTTAGGGGATGAATTTCTCATCGGATGTGTTGATTTCAGTGTGATCGATGAGATTTACAAAATCTCTGACAAAGAAGCATTTCAAATGGCCAGGAAATTAGCTAACCAAGAAGCCATTCTGGCTGGAGGTTCGAGCGGCGCAGCAATCTGGGCATCTTTGAAACTTGCCAAAGAAATTGACTGGCCTGCACGCATCATCACAATCTTTCCTGATTCTGCAAACCGCTATCTGAGCACCATTTACAATGACGATTGGCTAAAGAAAAAAGGAATCTTTCCTGAAGAATAATTCTTCCTATATGATTGCAATCTATTCCTTAGATTTTGACATCAAATTTTCTATGTGCTATATTTTCTTTTTCTTAATTAGGGGATGGAAATGGAGGTTATCATGAAAAAGACTTATCGTTTTTCATCAAAGGTTTATTTTTTAGTTTTAAGTATTGCCACAATATTATTCATTTTATCAGTAGCATTTAAACTCGGAGCTAGTATCCCTGCCGAAAAGAGGCCTCTTATGAGGTTCCCTGATGTCCACGAAAACACAGTTGTATTCGTATACGGAGAAGACATCTGGTCTGTTCCTGCTGAAGGAGGTGTTGCAGTACGCTTGACCATTCATGACGGGCAGGAAAGATTTCCAAGAATCTCTCCTGATGGCACTATGATTGCCTTTACCGGAGAATATGACGGAAACGCTGATGTATATGTGATGAGTATCCATGGTGGAGATATCACCCGTGTTACTTATCACCCAGGATATGATGAAGTTGTTGGCTGGCATCCTGTCAAAAACAAGATTCTCTTCACCTCAACTCGCCACAGTTACAGTCGTTTCAGCCGATTGTTTCTCATTTCACCAGATGGAACTGGGCTTGAGGAGTTGATTCTGCACGAAGCAACACAGGGTAGTTTTTCTCCTGACGGCACAAAGATCGCTTACAATAAGGTTTCAAGGGAAAACCGCACCTGGAAACGCTACCGCGGTGGAACTGCGCAAGAAATTTATCTCTATGATTTTACGACAAATGAAGACCGAAATATTAGCAATTTCGAAGGAACAGACCGCATTCCTATGTGGATCGGAGACAAAATCTACTTCAGCTCTGACAGAGACGGTATGCTGAACATCTATTCCTACGACACCAAGACAGAAAAAATAAAACAGATTACTAACCATAAGGAATATGATGTGCGGCGCCCGAGCATGGATAAGAATAAGATTATCTATGAATTGGGAGGATCACTCTGGCTACTGGATGTAAATTCCGAAGAGTCTCAGCAAATTCCAGTGGAAATCCGAACAGATGTTCCTGAAGTTCGGCCTTATTTTAAAAAAGTCGATCAACACATAACCGGGTTTGACTGTTCTCCCTCAGGGAAACGCGCCTTAATTGTTGCACGGGGCGAAGTCTTCAGTGTACCCCGAAAGGAGGGCCCAACCCGGAATCTGACCAAGGATTCAGGTTCCAGAGACAAAGATGCTGTTTGGTCTCCTGACGGAAAAAAGATTGCTTATCTTTCAGACAAGAACGGTGAATACGAGATTTATATTGTAGATCCTATGGGCAAAAAAGAAGCCATTCAACTTACAAAACATGAGAATGGTTACCGTCATAGTCTTCGGTGGTCTCCAGACAGCAAAAAAATTGCTTTTGCCGACCAAACGCTGCGCTTCTATTTTCTGGATGTTGAGACTAAAAAGATAACTGAAGTCGACAAAGCTCTTTATGAAAATGTAGACGTCTCGCTAAACCTTAAGCCCATTTATGACTTTTCCTGGTCACCAGACAGCCGTTTCCTCACCTATTCAAAGATGGATGAAGACCTGGTATACAAGGTTTACATCTATTCCTTAGATACAGGAGAAATCCATTGTGTAAGCAACGGTATTTTTAATGATTTTGGCCCTGTTTTTTCAGAGGACGGAGAGCACCTTTTCTTTATCTCTAACAGACGATTCGACCCAACCTTCTGCGATTTTGAATGGGAGATGGTCTACAAAAAAGTCGCTGGCATTTATTGCCTGACTCTAAGAAGAGATGGAAAGCCACTGCTTCCTTATAAGAGTGACGAGGAAGGCACTGAAAATGAAAAAACAGCCAAGGAGAAAAACAGCGAGAAAGAGCTAAAAGCAAAAGAAGCAAGAATCATCATAGATTTCGAAGGCATTGCCGAAAGAATCGAACCTCTTCCACTTCCCCGTGGGAACTACAGAAACCTGTCAGCAACTAAATCCGAGATTTTCTATTTGAATGCAGTCGAGGGGGATTTCAATCGTTTTGAATTTCGCGAAAAAGGACCGCAAAACCTTCATGCTTTTTCTTTTGACACGAGGAAAGAACGAACTGTAATAAGCGGTATAAGAGGCTACAAGCTTTCAGCTGATGGAAAACATATTATTTACCAGAAAGACAAAACCATAGGGATAATCGATGCAAGCGCCACGAATTCAAAAGGAGAACCACTCAACCTTTCTGACCTGAAAATCTGGCTTGACCCTATGAAGGAATGGAAGCAAATTTTCGATGAAGCGTGGCGCATGGAGCGTGATTTCTATTATGAACCAAACATGCATGGGATTGACTGGGTTGCGATGAAGGAAAAATACGGCCGCTTGCTTCCATATGCCTCATGCCGACAGGATATCCAATATATTGTTGGGGAGCTAATCGGAGAACTCAACACTTCTCATACGTATGTTTTTGGAGGTGACCGCTTAAGGCAAGTTAAACAGGTGAATGTAGGATTGCTTGGAGTCGACTGGGAAATCGATACGGCCAGTAATCGTTATCGCATCAAAAAGATTTGCCGCACTCCAGACTGGACACGGCAGGTTCTGCCACCATTAGCTATACCAGGAGTCAACGTCCAGGAGGGATATTACGTCTTGCAAGTCAATGGGGAAGAAGTCCTGGCAAACAGGAATATCTACAGTTATTTCTTAGGCCTTGCAGGGAAGCAGGTCTCTCTTCTTGTAAACGATAAGCCCTCTTACGCTGGAGCAAAAGAAATCGTCGTCAAACCGCTTGGGAATGAATATATACTTCGGTACCTGGATTGGGTCGAACATAACCGTTTGCTTGTTGAAGAAAAATCTAACGGGCAAATCGGCTATATCCACTTGCCTGATACTTACCTTGGTTCAGCCGCAGAATTCCCAAAATACTTCTATTCGCAAATGAGTAAAAAAGGACTCATCATTGATGGACGCTTTAATGGTGGCGGCTTGGACCCTGATATTTTCCTTAGGCGCCTGGATAAGAAGCTTCATGCATACTGGACTCGAAGGTACTCCCACGACCAGACTATCCCTGATTTTGTCACCCGTGCGCATATGGTTTGCTTGACCAACAAGCAGGCTGGTTCCGGAGGAGACATGCTTCCTTTTGAATTTAAAAAGCGCGGCATGGGTCCTGTAATCGGGACACGCACATGGGGCGGACTGGTCGGGGTCTCCATGTGGATCGACCTTATAGATGGCGGTGGACTCTCTGCACCTGATTACCGGATTTACGATACTGACGGAAAATGGGTTGTTGAGAATGTCGGAGTCCAACCTGACATCGTTATTGACCTACATCCTGCGGAAATGGCTCAAGGATATGACGCCCAACTTATGAAGGGAATAGAAGTCTTAATGAAAAAAATTAAAGAAGACCCAAGACCCTGGCCAAAGCACGAACCATTCCCTAAGGATAAAAAATGAATGGCTTTTAGTTAAAGTTCGAGAGAGTCGGCAAATACATGATCCGACCTCTGCTGCCTTTGAAGTGGCTCTCCTTTGACATTTAAAGAAGGCCGGGAATATATATGAAAGTCGAAACACTATGACTTCGAAGTTTATTCTTTATCCCCATTATCCTGTAATTTTTACTGACATTCTCTTTTTATTTTGCATTCTTCCTTGACAGGATATTTTTATTTCCTTTAATATTGTTAATATATAAGTTGAACGAGCCTAAATTTAGCAAAAATTAGTAGAAATCTCATCAGACCAAAAAAGGAAATTCCTATGTTTTTTTAATTAAGATTCTCTGACATAAAAGTCATTCCCTTTAATTCTTTTTCTAAATGTGTTAAAATTTTTTTAACTAAATATTCAAGGAGAGAAAATGTCAGGGCATTCAAAATGGCATTCTATTAAGTATAAAAAAGCAGCTCAGGATGCCAAGAGAGGAAAGATCTTCACAAAGATCATCCGGGAACTGTCTGTAGCTGCACGAACAGGCGGAGACGACCCTGATGCCAACCCGCGGCTGAGAAAAGCTATTTCAGAAGCAAAGGCAGTCAACATGCCTGCTGACAACATCAAAAGAGCTATCATGAAAGGCACAGGCCAGCTTGAAGGCACAACCTATGAAGAAGTAGCATATGAAGGATACGGCCCAGGTGGAGTCGCCATATATGTGGAGGCCTTAACAGATAACAAAAACAGAACCGTTTCAGAACTTCGACACATTTTTTCAAGAAATGGCGGGAACATCGGGGAATCTGGATGTGTAGCGTGGATGTTTAAGAGGAAAGGGTATATTGTAGTGGAAAAATCCAAGACCCCTGAAGAGAAACTCTTAGAAGTCATTTTAGAAGCAGGAGCTGAAGATTTCAAGGAAGACGGAGATAATTTTGAGATTTTCACACCTCAAGAAGACTATGAAGCTGTCGTTGAAGCTTTAAAGAAAAACAACATCGAGGCATTTGTTTCAAACGTTGGTTATGTTCCCCAGAATTATGTGAAACTCGAAGGCAAACAAGCGCAGCAGCTTCTCAGACTCATGGAAGAACTTGAAGATCATGATGATGTGCAGAATGTCTGGGCCAATTTTGATATTGACGAAGAGGAAATCGCCAAGTACTCTGGCCAATAAATAAATTCATGAAGGTTCTCGGTATCGATCCAAGCGTTAAATCCACAGGGTTTGGCATCATTGATTGCATTGACAACAATTACACAGTTATAAGCTACGGCACAATCAGACCATCAAGCCGTCAGCCGTTTCACTACAAAATAAACACCATAAAGAACCGTATTGAAGAACTTATTCAAAAATATATGCCAGAAGAAGTCGCCATAGAAAATCCATTCTATGCCCATAACATAAAGACAGCAATTACACTGGGACAGGTAAGAGGAGCTATCTTGGTTGCCATCGCTTCCAAAGACTGCCCTTTATACGAATATTCTCCACTTGAAATCAAAAAAGCTGTAACTGGTTATGGGCAAGCTGACAAAAACCAGGTAAAAATAATGGTCAAAACTCTTCTTAACATACAGGATGACTCCTTAGGCACAGATGCTTCAGATGCCTTGGCAACCGCCTTTTGCCATTTAAACACACGGCTTTTTAATCAAAAAATAACCGAATCCGATTCTCATATGAAAGATAAAAAATGATTGCTTTTCTTAAAGGAAATATAATTCAGAAGACTTCAAATAAGGTCATTCTGGATGTCGGAGGCGTCGGATACTGCGCATTCATTCCACTTTCCACTTATTTAAAGCTTGGAGAGACAAACAGCCAGGCAGAGCTCTACATCTACATGCATGTTACAGACAACACATTAGCTCTTTACGGATTCCATTCACAGGAAGAAAAAGAGCTTTTTTTAAAACTTATTGGTATTTCCGGCATCGGGCCGAAAATCGCCTTGAATGTTCTTTCAGGAATCGAAACAACGGATCTTAAGGAAGCCATTCAAAACAGTGATGTAGCACGGATTTCTTTAATCCCTGGCATAGGTAAAAAGACAGCAATACGAATTGCTCTTGAACTCCAAGAAAAACTGGAGAAGAAAGAAGAAATCCTTGGTGCACCAGGCTACAAGGAAAGGGAAGACGTGGTTTCCGCTTTGATGAATCTTGGCTTCAAACGAAAAGAAGTAGAAAAAATCGTTGATGATACAATAAAGACTTATACAATAAAGGCAGGGTTTGACCACCTCATAAAAGAAAGCTTGAAAAGATTGGCGAAGATGTAATAAAAGGAGCATGAGAAGGTAAACAAAGAAAGGATATAACAATGGAAGACATCCTCAGCCCTGTCAGGTCAAAAGAAGATATTATATTCGAAGACAGTCTCCGCCCCAGAAGCTTTGAAGAGTTCATCGGCCAAGAAACCATAAAGAATAATCTCAAAATATTCATAGAAGCTGCTTCCAAACGCAATGAACATCTTGACCATGTGCTCCTGTATGGGCCTCCAGGTCTTGGGAAAACCAGCCTTGCCTATCTTATCGCAAAAGAAATGGGCGTCGGCATCAAGCCTACATCTGGACCAGTCATCGAAAGGACAGGTGACCTTTCTGCCATTCTATCCAACCTCCAGAATAAAGAAACTCTTTTTATCGATGAAATCCATCGTCTCCATCCGGCTGTAGAGGAAATCCTCTATTCAGCCATGGAAGATTTCAGTCTGGATATCGTCATCGGCCAGGGTCCTGCTGCAAGAAGCCATAAACTTCAATTGAAAAAATTCACTTTAATAGGCGCTACAACAAGGGCAGGACGAATCACGGCTCCTCTGAGAGGGCGATTTGGAATCATTTATCGGCTCGACTATTATGGAGAAGAAGACCTTGCTAAAATCATCAAACGCTCTGCATCAATCTTGAATGTAAACATCGATGACCAAGGTGCCTATCAAATTGCTCTTCGTTCGCGCGGAACACCGCGGGTAGCGAACAGGTTATTAAGGAGAGTGCGAGACTATGTTGATGTGAAGGCAAAAGGCAAGATTACAGCAAAAGAAGCCAAGAGCGCCTTAGATATGATGGAAGTCGACTCTTTAGGGTTAGATGAAGTCGATAGGAAAATTCTTCTCTCTATTATTGAAAACTTCAGCGGGGGCCCAGTCGGAATCAGCACCATTGCAGCTGCCATAGATGAAGAAAAGGATACTATAGAATCTATCTATGAACCGTTTCTCATGCGCATTGGATTCCTGGAGCGGACAATTCGAGGAAGGAGAGTGACGCCTAAAGCATATGAACATTTAGGATTTAATCCGTTTACATCGCCCCAAGGAAAATTATTTAAAAAATAACAAGTAGATTCAAATCTTAAAAAACCATGTTTGGCAATGCTTGTATCAGATTTTGATTTTGACCTTTCCCAGAAACTAATTGCCCAGGCGCCTCTTGAGAAAAGAGACCAATCAAAAATGATGGTTCTCGACCGTAAAACTGGCTCGATCCAGCATACACGCTTCAAGGCATTTCCAGAATACCTTAACAGAGGCGACATGCTTGTGTTGAATAACACAAGAGTAATTCCAGCGCGTGTATGGGGGAGGAAACAAGGCAGAATTATCGAATTTCTTTTCCTTCGCGAGTGCCAAGAGAATACATGGGAGATCCTCTGCCGACCTGCAAAGAGTGTCAGGCCTGGAGATTTCATCTCTTTTTCAGATCACTTCAAAGGAAATGTTGTTGATTCAGGCCCTGAAGGAAAAAGAATCATGCAGTTTTCCTGTGATGTTCTTTCTGAACTCAAAAAAATCGGTCATGCTCCTTTACCTCCTTATATCAAACGCAAAAAATGCCAGGATGAATTAAATCAATTGGACTTAAAACGGTATCAAACTGTTTATGCCAAAGACGAAGGATCCATTGCAGCTCCAACAGCGGGGCTTCATTTTACGCCTGAATTACTTAAAACCATCAAGGCACGTAGCATTGTGGTAAATGAAATCTCACTCCATGTGGGATTGGCCACGTTTCAGCCAGTTCGAGTAGAAGAAATTCAAGACCACAAGATGCTTGAGGAAGCGTTCTTCATAAGCCCAAAATCGGCACAAATGATAAACGAAGCAAAGAGTAAATCCTGTCCCGTCATAGCTGTAGGGACAACATCAGTGCGTGCTCTTGAAAGCGCATTTGAAGACGGAAAAGTGCAGCATGGAAAGCATTCCACAAGACTTTTCATCTATCCCGGTTATTCTTTCTGTGTAGTAGACCATATGCTTACTAACTTCCACCTTCCCCGCTCAACACTGCTCATGCTTGTTTCTGCCTTTGCTGGACTGGATTTTATTAAAGAAGCATACAAGGAAGCCATCCGCCACAAATACAGGTTTTTTAGCTACGGCGACTGCATGTTAATACTTTAGGAATTGGGGACAGTTTAAGAATTGGGGACAGTCCCCAATTCTTATTTGACAAAAAAAGGTTGTTGGCATATAAACAGACAGAGAATCCAAAGAAAAGGAAACATTATATGGCAGACTGGAAACCCGCTAATCCTGACGAAGCCACAAAAGAAAAATTAGATAGTATTCTTTATCCTCAAACAAAGGCCAAAGTCTTTAAGATTACAGTCGAATTCGGCTACAAGATTTCCCCCAATTATGAAAAAGCTGTAGAATTAGCCAAGCAACATCCTACTTATAAAGAAGAGGGGGAAGGTGAATGGATTAGGCATTCCGCCACTTACACTCCTGTGGATGTCGATGAATTATTCCAACTGTTTAACCTTGTCCACGAATGGGAAAGCACCAGGATTCTCGTAAACCATAAGGACATCCCTTACGGACATCAGTTATGGCTGCCACTTATGTGGTTCTATCGAATCAAATAATCTTTACAATTCCTCAAACCGTGCAGTGAAATGACGCAAATGCGGTGATTGGTATATTATCTTTAATCCTCTGATTTTTTCCCGTTTCTTATACAATGAAACCAGGGCATCTGCTACATAATGTATATGAGAAATGGTATAAACCCTGCGGGGAACCGCCAAGCGAACCATCTCTAACTTTGGAAAGACATCTTTTCCTGATATTTCATCTTTCTTTGCAAACATGACTCCGCCAATTTCAACAGCCCTTACACCTGATTCTCTGTAAAGAGCTACTGTAAGCGCCCAGCCAGGATATTGGGGACGCGGAATGTGAGGTAGAAATCTATCTGCCATTATATAGACAGCATGGCTTCCAACTGGCTTATAGATTGGAACTCCAGCATCATCTAAAAGTTCTCCCAAATATTCTACCTGGCTTATGCGGTGCTCCAGATAATCCTCCTCAATGACTTCTTTAAGCCCCTGGGCCAAAGCTTCCAGGTCCCTGCCTGACAAACCGCCATAAGTTGGAAATCCTTCGCTAATTATCAAAAGGTTTTTGATTTTCTCTGTTAGCCCATCATCATTCAAGGCAATGAAACCTCCCATGTTGACCAGGGCATCTTTCTTAGCACTCATTGTCGCTCCATCCGCATATGAAAACATTTCCCGAGCGATTTCGAGCACTGATTTGTCTGCATAACCTGGTTCACGTTTTTTGATGAAATATGCATTCTCAGCAAACCGGCACGCATCGAAAAAAAACGGAATCTTGTATCTTCGGCAGATTTGGCTTACTTGCCTGATATTTTCCATGGAAACAGGCTGTCCACCTCCACTATTATTGGTAATCGTCATCATAATAACAGGAATTCTTTTAGAACCTTTCTCATTGATGAAAGACTCTAATTTCCCAACATCCATATTGCCTTTAAAAGGCAATTCAATATCAGGGTCATATGCTTCCTCTATAGCCAGGTCGATTGCATGCGCTCCCCTGACTTCAACATTAGCTCTTGTTGTATCAAAATGGATGTTGTTAGGAACCATGTCTCCCTTTTTCAGAATTGCCTCAAATAAAATCCGTTCAGCTGCTCTACCTTGATGTGTGGGGACTACGTTTTTGAATCCAAATGTTTGTTTGACTGAATGTTCGAAATTAAAAAAACTCCTGGCACCAGCATAAGATTCATCCCCGACCATAAGCCGTCCCCATTGCCTGTCGCTCATGGCAGAGGTTCCGCTATCTGTTAAAAGGTCGATAAAAACTTTTTCTGAAGGAATATTAAAAACATTAAATCCTGATTCACGCAAGGCTTCTTCTCGTTCCTCCGAGGATATTTTTTCCAAGGGTTCCACGACTTTTATTTTGAACGGCTCGACAGGAATTTTTTTACCGGACATGACTCCTCCTCTATGCAATAAAAATTTCCCCATTATCAATAAAGGGGATTTAGAATGAAAGAAGCTTCTTAAAAGCTGAAAAACGGTCCTTGATTTCAGAATCAGAAAGAGATTTCAAACGTTCGATACCAAAATCTTCGATAGTATAAGAGGCCATAACACTACCAAAGACAGCAGCCTTACGGATATCGCTTTGGTTTCCCTGTCTGGCTCTATCCATATATCCCAGAAACCCACCAGCAAAGCTATCCCCTGCCCCGGTTGGGTCAACAACGTCTTCACACGGGTAGGCTAACACTCCAAAGATATTATTCTTTCCTAATACCAGCGCCCCATGTTCTCCTTTTTTTATAACCACAAGGGAGGGCCCCATATTTAGTACTCTCTTTCCAGCTTTTATCAGATTGATTTCTTCTGTTAACAGCTTGACTTCCTCATCGTTAGCGAAAAAGACATCCACTTTCTCCATGACTCTTACAAGCTGAGGTCTTTTATTTTTAATCCAAAAATTGATAGTATCCATAGCTACAATCTTCGGCTTTTTCACTTGTGAAAGAATATCTTCCTGTAGGTCAGGGTCAATATTGGCAAGAAACAACATGTCTGTCTCTTTATACTTTGCAGGAAGCTCAGGTTTAAAATTATCGAAAACGTTCATCTCAAGCTTTAGAGTCGTTCGGAAGTTTGGATCGTGTCCATAACGGCCTTCCCAATGAAAGGTTTTCCCTGGCTTCCTTTCAAGCCCCTGAATATCAATTTTCCTCTTCTTTAAAAGCTCAATAACCTCCTCTGGGAAATCTTCACCGACCACACCAACAATTCCAGGGGAAGTGAAATAGCTTGCAGCTAAAGCACAATAAGTGCATGAACCTCCAACGATTCGTTCTTTTCGCCCTTTTGGCGTTTCAATGGTGTCAAACGCAAGAGAACCAACAATAACTAAACTCATATATTCATCCAATCTTATAAGTCGATATATTTTTCAATAAGCAAACGAAGATTTTCTTTGGTTTTCATGGGGATAAGATTGCCACGTGTTACAATGGCATTCTTCAAAGCCTGTGCGCAAGGGCACTTTCTGCTCAAATCTGTTGGAAATTCCGAAATGGCTTCTTTTATCAGTGCTTTGGCATTATGGATGTTTTGCTTTAAGTTTTCAAGAATCAACTCTACAGAAACAGACTCCTCTTCCTCATGCCATACATCATAATCTGTGACCAAACTCATCGTGGCATAGCAAATTTCAGCTTCGCGGGCAAGCTTGGCTTCTGTTGCACTCGTCATACCGATTACACTGCACCCCCATGAGCGATATATATGGGATTCTGCTTTTGTGGAAAAAGAGGGCCCCTCGATACATATATATGTCCCTCCTTTATGCACGTGCAAATTCAGTTTTTTCCCTGTATTGAACATAAATGTGGATAAATCCGGGCAAACTGGCTTAGCAAAGCTTATGTGTCCAACAGCCCCTTCGCCAAAAAATGTGTTTTTCCTCCGGGTTCGGTCATAGAATTGGTCTGCAAACACAATATCTTTTGGCTTAATTTCTTCTTTTAACGACCCTGCAGAATTAACTGAAATGATTTGCTCAACACCTAACATCTTGAAGCCGTAAATATTTGCGCGGTAATTAATTTCTGAAGGAAGAATACTATGGCCGCGGCCGTGGCGGCTGAGGAAAGCTACTTTTTTGCCTTCTAAAACGCCTACAATGAAGGCATCAGAGGGAACGCCAAAAGGAGTTTCCAGATGAACTTCCTTTAGTTCTTTAATACCTTCAATCTCATAAAGACCTGTTCCTCCAAGTATCCCTATCTTTACCTGAGGAAGATTGTCTTGTTTTTTGACATCCATTGTGCCTCCTTGAGTAAGACTTATGATATATAATTTATCCCATAACAAGTCAAGATATTACTCCCTCTTCTCTCTTGACTCCTCACTTCTTACTTTTTACAGTATTCCCTCTTCTCTTTTCTTATTTTCTTCCCAGTCTAGCTCTTCTTACTCTTCACTCCTTACTCCTCACTTCCCTAATCAACTATTTCTTTGCCTTTTGTAT
>JACUUK010000045.1 GCA_014859315.1 Candidatus Aminicenantota bacterium | reverse complement strand
ATCTATCGCCAACCCAGGGAATTGTCTCATTGTATTCCAGTAAAGGGCAAAGATGCATCGTGGTTGCTGCTGGTTCACAAGAAGTCCTTCTTCATACTGGGCGGGCCTTTTTTCTCAGATGGCCCTATCTCTGGGATATTCTCGGCCGTGATGAAGGCGCCACCTACCCAAAAGTAGAAAAGGATTTGGCTCAGTTTCTTGGAAAAAACAATATTCAAGAGTTTCACATATCCACTCAGTCGGCACTCTATGATTTTCCTTCTTTTGAATCACCTCATGAATCTATAAAAAGACTGAAATTCAACAATGGGGAAATTAAACAGTTGGCAATTCATGTTGATTTTTCTTCAAAAGAAGAGAAAAGAAAAGCATTGAAAGTATTGGAAAAACTTTCTCTACTCCATAGTAAAGGCGAACAAACCAATGTTCTTTCTTATACAGGATGTGCAGAAATCCAAATCATCCTTCGCTGTCAACAAGAGACATCCCAAATCTCTCTCACTCGTTTGAGTCATCCAAAAAGAATCCTAACCCCCTCTTATAAGTCCATCCGTAAGCCTAAAATAACAGGAAAAGACTTCGACCTTATCAGCTTTTTTTCTGGGAACGGAGTTTATTCAGACGAAAATAAAGACGGGATTTTAGACCATTTAGATAGCATCATTGTCATCCCTAAAGATTTCATTTCAAAAGAAATTTCATTACTTGCTTCAAGACTCGTTTTATCCTGTGCAGGTGCTTCATTTCCTATACTCTACCTTGATAAAGAAATCGAAGATGCTAAAACTCTTGTTGCACCAATTCTTATTGGAAATAATAATGCTTTAATCAAAGACCTATGCAAAATCGGAAAGATTAAAATCCCTGAGCTTCCAAAAGGATTTGCAATGGCAAAGATTATTCCTCAGGCATTCAATAAATCTAATGCACTTGCTGTTGTTAGTGCTGATTGCAAAGGAATCGAAAAAATTCTTTCATATATTGGGCAAATCTTTCCATATTTTACAGATTATAAGGAAGGGCATCCAAACCTGAATGATGTCTCACTGGATTTAGAATCCTTTCTTAAAGGTGAAAAAGGAAGTGCTGAAGCCTTTTTTGAAGAAAAAATCAAGAAATGGAGCCAGGGAATCAAACATAAAGAGCTTGAATACGTGACTTGCAATATTTATCTTCCACAAAAGAACCCTACGTTTGAATCTTACATACAAGAATATCTTGATGACACCCTGCAGTCTCAAGAAATCCATGTAAAATCCTTTGCACTTAATGAAAGTAAAACAATCTTTAATAATGAAAAAGACTTCCTCTGGGAAGGGAACGAGGCCCTAAGACAAATCGAAGAAAAAATAGACTCTTTAAAAAATACAAATCAGCCAGTAAGAATAAGCGTGGGACTCAGCGAATCTCCGCAAGTACGAGCTAATCTTAAAGAGAGGATCGAATCTTTACTCACTCAAAAAAATATCCCGCAGTTCCATGTAGAAGTCTTTTCTTCTTACAAACAGGGATTCTTTTGGCTGACAGAAAAAGTTGTTCCTGCTCTTAAAGGGAAGAACATCAATCTCTTGAAAATACGGTTTGCAAAAGCCAAAGATGATTTTTCAAAACCAAAAAGATTTTACACAGAGCCAATGCGTTGGCTTCAAGAGCTCTACCCCGCAGATGAAATCATTGCACAGAAAGCAGGCCTTCCCCTCGATAAAATCGAATTCCAGATGAAAGAAGAACAATTTCCTACTTACGAAGTTATTGCCTATGATGATAAAGATATTGCCGTTTTACATGAAAATTTCTCTCCTCGTACCAGAGAACATTTGTATTTAAACATCCTTCCTGAGTGGGGAACAGTCCAGCTCCTTACAGGGTGGGTCAAGATCGAGAAGGATGGTCAAATTCTTCTCGATACCTCTCTTAAAAGCGACCTTGAAAATTTTTGGGAATACTATCAAGAAGAAGTGCTTCCTGAGGTTTATTCCTACATATTAAAAAACACAGGAGATGACCCAACTTTTTTGAAACAGCCGTATTTTAAAAGGCTTCTTGTGGAACTCTGGTTTAGTGAGCCAGACTATAAGTTAGGACTGGATGAAGAAATAATAAGCAGCTTAGAATCAATTCATGATGAGATTTACTTTGACACCCTTGATTTTTTAAGAGGAATCACAAAGGTTGAACTCGAAGAAGACGAGCACTTGGAAGATACTTCCCGCTACTCTGCACCAGGAAACATACTCCCTCTTGTGCATCAGTCTTTAGAAGGTGAAAGAGGCCATGTAAAAGTGACTTTGAAGGATTGGCAAGCCCGTTCACCACAGGTTTTATTAAAATGGAAAGAGCAAGGCCGGAAAGAATTTCAAAAAAAAGTTGTTTTCCCTTCGATAAGCTTTCAAAATCTTCGGGCATTTTCTTTTATTTATAACGGCCAAGAAGAAAAAATAGAAACGATTCGCTTTTCTATGGAAATAAATAAAGAGGCAGAATACAGGGAGCTTCTGAACATTATTCATCTCTACAAGAACCTTCTGTCGCAAGGGATTTTGACTAATTCTTTTTGTTTCCCAAATATTAAATCCCTTTCATTAAATATCAAATTCAAAGACCTTCAAAAAGAAGTGGTAATACCTGTTTCTGACATTCCTTTCAAAGAATTAGCCTTCAAAAGAAAGGTGGGGAAAAAAGAAGAAACAATAGTGCCAACAGATGAAATCATTTCCCCTGAAGTGTGTTTAAACATCGTCAATGAGCTCAGCCAATTCCAATCGATTCACTCTTACATCGCAGGAGAGTCTTTTGAGAAAAGAAAAGTTCCAGTCATAGAGGCCTTTACACCAATAGAAAAATACGTTTCTATTCCTCGTCTGATAACTTTTAAGCCAACAGGTTATTTCTCCGCCAGACAACATGCCAATGAAGTGTCCTCGACAAATTACATTTTGAGATTTGCCGAACTTCTTGCAAAAGATGAGGATTACCAGGAATATTTAAAAAAGGTGAATTTTGTTATCCATCCTATGGAAAATCCAGATGGAGCGCAACTGGCGTATACATTACAAAAAATGACTCCCTATCATAGCTTACATGCAGGTCGTTATTCTTCTCTGGGTATAGACATCGGCTATCAAGTAGATGCAAAAAAACCTATACTTCCTGAAGCTAAAGTTCGAAAAGAGCTCTACAACAAGTGGCTTCCAGATATCTACCTTAACCTCCATGGCTATCCTTCCCATGAATGGGTTCAACAATTCTCTAATTACTCCCCTTATCTCTTCCGTGATTACTGGATTCCTCGCGGAGGGTTTACTTATTACAAAGGTCTTTCCCTCCCTATTTACGAAAAATGGCAGGCCGCTGGAGAAAAATTGAAAGCAATGATTATCCAAGAACTTACAACAGATAGAAACATTCGAGAATGCAATAAAAAATTCTATGACCGGTACTTCCGTTGGGCAGCTCGTTGGCAACCTCACTTGAACTTCCTCGAGATTTATGATGGTGTCAACCTCTACAAAAAGAGAAGGTCTTCTCGAGAAAATAAATTATCCCCCAGGTGGCAAATCACTTTCGTTGAAGAGACACCGGAGCTTATGGATGAAACAGCCCGAGGGAAATGGCTTGACTTTCTCTGTGAACAAGGTCTTGCCTACCTGAGAGCCCATATGAAATATCTTGCCCAGACCTATTTTGAAAGGGTTCGCATAGAAGAAGAGTATAATGATAGAATACATATTCAATTTATCCGTAGCCGCCCAGGCAAAACAGAAGCATCTGTAAAAGACTACCAATGATCCTGGATTATTCAGGTGATTAATTTGTCAAATCATTTTCAAATTGATAAAATACTTCGAAAACATTCCATTAAAATAGCATATAGGTAGACATAACCATTAAAGGCCAAATATGAACAGAAAGTTGAACATATTGCTTATTGATGAAAAATTAGATTTTTATGAACAAATAAGACGCACACCTCTTTTAAATAGCACTAATATCTTTTACTGCAGTCCTCAAGAAGATCTTTTTAATTTCATCAAAAAAAACCGCATACAAGTTATCCTTTTAGATTTCGACCAAAAAAAGATTAGGCCGGACTCTCTTCTCGTTGAATTAAAAGGGCATGATTCTTTATTAGATGTGATTTTCATTGGAAATCCTATTGATGAAGAAAAAGAGTTTCAATTGATAAACTCTGGGGCCACAGATTTTATAACTAAACCTTTCAAATGGGGCACTCTTGAAAAAGTTATCCAAAAGCTCGCAGAAAACCGCGCTTTGAGAAAAGAAACTTTCCGCTTAGAGAAAAAGTTAGAAGAAAAATATACCTATCATGGAATTATCGGCAAGAGTCCTTATATGCTTGAAATATTTTCTATTATTGAAAAAATAGCCAAACACTTTACAAGTATATTGATTACTGGAGAGACCGGCACAGGAAAAGAGTTGGTGGCAAGGATCATACATAATCTTAGTAATCCTACAAATACTGAACTTGTCATCTGTGATTGTGCATCGATACCAGAAAATCTCTTTGAATCAGAATTATTTGGCTATAAGAAAGGCGCGTTTACAGGAGCTGACAGGGATAAAAAAGGATTATTTGACAAAGCTAATAACGGAATCATTTTTTTGGATGAAATCGGAGAAATCCCTCCTCCAGTTCAAGCCAAATTATTAAGGGTCTTAGATTTTCATCAGTTCAGGCCTATAGGTTCGAACGAGACAAAAAGTATCAAAGTAAAAGTCATCGCTGCAACCAACCGTAACCTGAGAGAATGCATCAAAAATAAGACTTTTCGTGAAGACCTTTTTTACAGGTTAAATAAAGTTGAAATCCACATCCCTTCACTCAGAGAAAGGCCAGAGGATATTCTATTATTAGTCAGGCATTTTCTCAATATCGTCAACAAAAAAATCTCTAAAAACATAAAAGGAGTCTCCAGGAGTGTTCAAAAGCTTTTCTTGAGATATGAATGGCCAGGAAATGCAAGAGAGCTTGAAAACGTCCTGCAAAGAGCTGCTCTCATGACTAAAAAGGAATTTATTGATATTCCGGACTTACCCAAGTATCTTCAGGATTATTTTCCTCCTCCTAAGGCGATCCCATACAAAAATAAAGAAAGCTTTATTTCCTTGGACGAAATGGAAAAGGAGTATATTCTCTACCTTTTAAAGACAACTGAAAACAACCTAAAAAAAACAGCAGAAATCCTTAATGTCTCAAGGACAACTTTGTATAATAAATTAAAGAAATACAGACTCTACCACTGATATTTTTCGTTGCTCTTTAATGTTTATTTAAATATAATTCTTGTAATTAAGAAATCAAAATGCATGCTATTAAATAATACCAGGAGGAATAAATGAAAAAATTCTTATCTTTTTGCTTATTAAGTTCTCTTGTTTTTTACCTTTCTGTATCTGCAGGGTTCAGTCAAGATGCAGGCAAAATTTTAAAGAAAATGATTGATGCCCAGGGAGGCAAGAAGACTCTTGAAAACATTAAAGATTCAACGTTATCTGGAACAATGGAAATGATTCAGGCAGGTATTACCGGATCAATAACCCTATACCAAAAAGAGCCTAATAAAATGCGTATGGACGGTGAAGTAATGGGCATCGTTATTACACAGGTATATGATGGAGAGACTGCCTGGATGATCAATCCCCAGACTGGCACTGCCGAAAAATTGCCGGAACAGGCGACTGAAGAAGTCAAAAGGCAGGCATTAGGAAATGATGCCCTTCTAAATCCAGAAAAATACGGCATCACTTATACTTATATAGGGAAAGAAAATATTGATGGGAAGGATTATTTCGTCTTAGAGCAGACTTTTTCAGACGGCTTTAAAGCCTCCCTTTATATTGACTCACAAACGTATCTTACTTATAAAACAAAGGCTGCGACTGTTAACCAGATGGGAGTCGAAGTCTTAGCAGAAACTATTCTATCCGACTATAAAGAGGTCGAAGGAATGATGGTGCCTCATACATTAACAATTTTTCAGGACGGCCAAGAATTCATGATAATGACAATCACAGAAGCAAAGTTCAATACAGGACTTGAAGATTCTTTGTTCACAATGCAAGAATAAATTAGATTAAAAAAAAATAATCTATCCTCTAAATGGATTAGATTTATTCAAACTCCCTTGCCTTTAAGTGTATAAGCTGTGCTTCCTTGAATCAGGAAGTTATATTTCTACCTCATTGAGAACGCTGTAGGCAAGTTTAAGAGCACGAAGGCCTTCTCTGCCGCTTACCTTTCTCTCCTTTCCATCCTTGATACAACGGCAAAAATTCTGCAACTCTTTCTTAAGTGGCTCTTCTTTCTTTATTTTCACTGTTTTTATATCCGCCTGGCTGCCATTAAGAGGAAATACCTTGACTTCCTGGTCAATATAATCGATAGAATAATAAGAAGTTGGCTCAAATATACGAAGTTTCCTCACCTTGCCTTGATGGACTCGACTCGCCGTCAATGTGGCAACACATCCTGATTCGAATTCCAAACGAGCATTAGCAATATCAATTTTATCAGACACTACGTGAATACCTGAAGAGCGAATTACCTTTACTTCATCTTTAATCAAAGCCAAGATGATATCCAAATCATGAATCATTAAATCTAACACAACATCAATATCCAAGGAACGCGCAGAGAAAGAACCCAGCCTCTGGACTTCTACAAACCTGGGTTCAGAAATCATGTTCTCAATGACCTCTACTGCAGGATTGAAGCGTTCGAGGTGGCCAACCTGAAGTATGGCACCTTTCTTCTCTGCTTCCTCAACAAGTTTTTCCGCCTGTTCTATGGTTTCTGTTATTGGCTTTTCTACCAATACCGGCTTTCCTTCTTTTAATAATCTCATGGCGATTTTAAAATGGTCAGAGGTTGGAGTAGCAACAATTCCTGCATCTATTTCGTCGAGCATGTCTTCATAATTTTTATAGTATTTCACTCCATGCCGGTTTCCTATTTGCATGGCTCTATTTATATCAATGTCTGCAACACATTTAAGTTCTGCCTCTTCTAAATAAGACAAGATTCGAGCATGTTGCATCCCAAGATATCCAACACCGATAACTCCAATTTTTATTTTATCCATTAAACCATCTCCTATAAATTACACCTGCTTGGCTATAATAGAAATATTATTCGCCTCTGCAAGTGAAATCGCCTGCTCTTTTTGAAAAAAAGGAATTTTCCTGGCTTCAAAGCAAAGCACTCTTGCCTTGGCGTCAACGAGACTTTTCACTGTATTTAATCCTACAGCTGGCAGATCAATCCTCCTGTCTTGATTTGTGCGACTGACTTTCACCACAACTGTTCCTTTACCAGCTATCTTGCCTCCCCTTCTTATCGCTTCATCTGTTCCTTCCATCCCTTCAATTGCCACGATCGCTTTGTTTTTGACTACAACTGTCTGTCCTATGTCCAAATCAGCAATTTTTTTTGCTATTTCCAGCCCAAACGCTGTATCCTCTTCTTCAGAAGGTGAAAGGCCAACATTAGTCAATACGCCTGGGGAACAAAAAGCAGGAGCTATAAATTGTGTGGGGTCTTTAATCTTTATACCGTGAAGGAGCATAAAATCAATCAAGGCTTTAATGAGTGTGGTAGGGCTTTTATCTTTCCCACTTTTAAGAATGCCTGATGCATTTTTCTCCAGATTTTTTTCCCCATATATTATCCTGTGATTTACCTTTCCTGCAAAAAGTGCCTCTTTTACGCCATTTCTCTTAAAAAATGAGGCCACATTCATTATTTCATCGGATTCAAACCACTCATAGATATGAACTTTATCCTGCAGATTTATCTCTGCTTCTCCCTTAATGGCTGCAACAACGCACTCATATCCCTGTTTATGAGCTTCTTCCAGAACATATAGAGGGAACTCACCCCCTCCTGCAATTATTCCAATTCGACTTCCCATTGTTCTGATACCTTCTTCACTATTCCCCTGTTGGAAGCTTGGATGAAACGAATGATTTCTTCCCTGTCCTCATCAGGGTCAAACTCATTTTGTAATTTCTCTAAGGCTTGGGAGGTATTCAACTCAGAATAAAAAATAATCTTAAAAATCTTTTTTAAATTTCCGACTCTCTCCCTTGAAAATCCTAGTCTCCTTAGCCCTACTACATTCAGCCCGTACAGGAGTGGAGGACGACTTCCAGCAACCCGGCAAAATGGAAGGACATCTTGTGTAATCACAGAAAAGCCTCCAATAAAAGCATACTTTCCTATACGGCAGAATTGGTGTATTCCACTGAAAGCCCCAACAGTGGCATAGTCTTCAACAGTAACATGTCCGCCTAAAGTCGCACCGTTTATAAAAATTGTGGAATTTCCAACAATACAATCATGAGCAATATGAGAATATGCCATGAAATAGTTATCATTTCCTACAATTGTCTTTCCGCCTCCTTTTACAGTCCCACGGTGAACAGTCATAAATTCTCTGAAAATATTCCTGCTGCCAATGACGATGTGCGTTTTTTCCCCTTTATAAGTAACATCTTGAGGTTCTGTGCCAATGGCAGAGAAAGGTGAAAAGTGGCAGTTTTCTCCTATTTCTACATGACCATCAATATAAACATTCGCATCAATTCTTGTGTTCTTGTGAATGACAACATTTTCTCCTATGAACGCATACGGCCCTATATAAATCCCTCCTTCTAACTGTGCCTTTGGATGGACTGTGGCCGTAGGATGGATAATCGTCTCATTTGTTGTCATTCCACTCCTCAATATTAACAGCAGTAGCCATCACCTCACCTTGTGCTGCAACTTCCCC
This sequence comes from Candidatus Aminicenantota bacterium, assembly GCA_014859315.1. Taxonomy (GTDB): domain Bacteria; phylum Acidobacteriota; class Aminicenantia; order Aminicenantales; family Aminicenantaceae; genus Kmv29. Next base: position 5,633 of record JACUUK010000045.1, on the reverse strand, counting down.
ATCTACCAAAGCTTTCCCATGAACATGAAAAAACCGCTCTTTCATTTTCAATATTTTCACTTGGAGCTGTAATTGGTCTCCAGGAACAACGGGTTTTTTAAAGCTTGCATTTATTATTTTGCTTAAAACAAAAAATTTATTTTCAGGGTCGGGAATAGAGTGATATAGAAGAATGCCTCCTGCTTGAGCCAATGCTTCCACTATTAATACACCAGGCATGATTTTCACATCTGGAAAATGCCCATGGAAAAAAGGCTCGTTGCAGGTAACGTTTTTTATGGCCGTAATAGATTTTCTTTTTTCCAGCTGTAAAACTCTATCGACCAGAAGAAAAGGGTAACGATGAGGAAGGATCCTCTGGATTTTCTTGATGTCAAGCAAATATTTATTTCTTTGTTGTTTTTGAGGCATCGTATCTTTTTATTACTTCCGAAGTCAGGTCAATCGCAGGATTGAAATAGATAGCACCGCTGTTCTGGAGATCAAAAATAACATCAAGATTCATATCTTTACCAATACCCTCAATAATAGGAAGCAGTTCCCCTTGAATTTTCGCAAAAAGCCTGCTTGTAAAATCTTGCATTTCCCTGTAAGAATCTTCAGCAAATCGTTTCCGATCTGTCCGCTTTTTTTCTAAATCAGAATTTAACTGGATAATGGCCTCATTGGATAATGTCATCCTCTGAGTGGTAAGTTTTGTCTCTAAATTCCTGATGTCTTCATCCATCTTGGCTAATTTACTCTGGTTGCTGCTGTCTTTTTTCTGCAGTTGTTCCATCGCGCTCTTACCCTCTGCAGATTTTTCTAAAACTTCCCGAGAGTTAACAACTCCAATCTTAATAGTCTGTTGGGCAAAGCCAAACGAAACCAAGATAATAATAGAAAGCATGAGAAAAAAAACTTTGCTTGTGCTTCTACGTAACATAATATGCCTCCTTTTTTGTATTTGAAAAACGTACTCTTTAAAAAGTTGTTCCAATTGCAAAACGAAAAGCAAAATTGGAATCATCCGCATATACTTTTGGATTATTATACGCAAAAATAAGTCTAAAAGGAACCCTCAAAGCCGGAACAAACACTCGTAATTCAAGCCCTGCAGAAGTATAAAGATTCTTTATGTTTATTTTCTGGCCGCGCCCATAAGCATTCCCAGCATCATAAAAGAATATAGCATAAAGTGGGCCTCCTACTTGAATAATGTATTCTGCATTGAACACAAAAGATTTCTCTCCCCCCATGTTTGTTCCTCTCTCACTCCGCGGCCCAATAGTATAAATGTTATATCCTCTGATAGACCGTTCTCCTCCGAGATAGAATCTTTCCCAAAATGGGACATCTGAATCTGCTATCGGATGAATAGATTGATATTCCAGATGAAACCCCAACACATGTTTGCGAATTAGGGGCTGAAAACGTGTCCACTCAAAACGAGGCTTGACTAAGCTGATATCGCCACCAAGAAAAGATCCGGCAAACTTGCAAGAAGCCAGATATAAGGAGCCCTGTGTAGGCGTCAACGGGCTATCTACTGTCGAACGGTATAATGATGTCGTAACACTGCTCATGTTGTAATTCCCTAAGCCATACATATAGCTCCCAGGGTAATAGCCGCCGTAGGAGCCAGAGTACAAATATGGATCGTAGTAGTAATCCTCGTCCCCTTCTTTAGGCAAGGTCACGTCAACATAATCAAAGCCATATGTTAAGTTTGTCCTCCAATATCCTTTGACTCTTGCAGAAAACTGGAAATTGATTCCTCTCGTCTTTTGGTTGTATAGACCAGGGAAAATCATATATCTGTCATATATGTTAAACCCTAAAGTTATCGGTAAATCAAAAACATAAGGTTCAGAAAATCCGAATAAATAATTCTTTATTCTTTTTCCATATTGCATCATAATTTCCAAATTCTCCCCTGCCCCCATGAAATTCACCGTCGAATAACTCATTGCTACAAATGTTCCCTCGTAGCCGCTGTACCCGGCAGTAAACTGGATGTTGTTTCTCTGCAGTTCTTTCACATTCAGAATAACATCCATCTTTGTTGGGTCATCAGGGAGAGGCTTAACTTCAGGTTCTTTCTCGAGCTCAACGAGTCCAATCTGTTTTACCCTCAGAATACTATCTTTAAACAATGCCAAACTAAATCTATCCCCCTCACGCAGAAGCATTTCTCGACGGATAACTTTATCTTTTGAATAAGTATTACCTCTAAATTCAAGTCTATTCAGGTAAACAACTTCACCTTCGTAAATATTGAATGTCACATTAACATATTTTCTTTTGGGATCAAGATTCTCTACTGGCATCACCTGGACATAGAGGTATCCTGCATTTCTGTATAGTTCTCCAATATCCTCTACAGCTTTTTCTCTTATTTTCGTGCTATAGACTTCTCCAGGATTGAATTTAATAAGACTTCTCAGGTATTTCGTAGAAATAACCTTGTTTCCTTCGATCTCGACATCACCTGCTTTATATATATAGCCCGCATCAATAGGAATAACAATCCGTTTCATTGTCTGTTTTTTTAGAAATATAGACCTTTTTTTAATATCTTCAATCCTGGGTTCCCCAATTGTGGCTTCCATGTATCCGTATTCTTGAAGTTTCCTCTTAATGTTGGCTAAATCTTCATCTAATTTATTTTCTTTAAAAACATCTTTTCCTGTAACCCAAGCAATTATTCCGTGTTTTTTATTTTCCTTTACAGCCTCCCGCAGGGTGCTTTGGAGAAGCTTTGGTTTCCCTTCAAAAACAATCTCACCAACCCGGATTTTTGGCCCTTCATTAATATTAAAAATGACCTCTAACTCGTTTTTCCCTTTTTTATTGGTATCGACTCTGACTTCTCCAGCAGTGAGGCCCTTTTCAGCCAATAATTCTTTGATTCTTTTCTCGATTCTCTGGATTTTAAAAGGATTATAATAAGAGTAAGGAAGAATGTATTCATCATTTTCTTTTAATTTATCAATAATATCGTTCTCTTTTAGTTTTTTCCCTGTTTTAAAAACAATGTCTTTAATTATTGGGTTCTCTTCAACAATGATTTTCACAATTTTTCCCTTAGTACTGTCCTCTTCTTCAATCTTGAGGTTTGAGAAAAACCCTGTTGACCATAACACTTTAAAATCACGCCTTAAGAGATCTTTATTAAAGTAGTCCCCTTCTCTTGAAGACAGGTAGTATCGGATGGTTTCCTCTGTAACTCTTTCATTTCCAATGATTTCAATTTTCTCCACTACTTCCTGGGCAGAAAGGTAAAAAGGTAGGATTAGAATAATTAAAGCAAAAAATATTTTTTTCATTGTCTCATTCCTTATATCATAAAAGTCTCTAAAAAGAAAGGTTATGCTGGTCCTTCAAGTCAAGATTAATTTAAAATTAACTCTTGAAACCATTTAAAAGATTGCACCAAAAAACATCATGACCATCTCCGCCATTCCGTTTTACAGTATTATTAACTTTATTGAGAAGATAAAAGTTTCAATTGGCCATTTTCCATGATATATATCTTTTGGCAAAATTGAGCCACTTTTTCGTTATGAGTAACAATGATTGAAGATAAATCCTTTTTTTGGTGCAAATCACGGATGAGATTTAAAATCATCTTACCTGTTCTCCAATCCAAGTTTCCTGTGGGTTCATCAGCAAGAAGCAACATCGGATCATTGATCAAAGCGCGCGCAATAGCTACCCTCTGCTGCTCACCACCTGATAGCTGGGCAGGCCTCATAGGAGCTTTTTCTTCCAAATAAACATCTTTGAGAAGTTGAAGGGCTTTCTTTTTGGCCTCAGCTTTTTCAATTCCTTTGATTAAAAGAGGAAAACTTACATTTTCTAAGGCAGTAAATTCAGGAAGCAGGTGATAGAATTGAAAAATAAAACCTATCTTTGTGTTTCTAATTAAAGCTTTTTCCTTCTCTGCCTTCGAAAAAACATCTTCTCCTTCAAGAAAGATTTTCCCATGCGTGGGCCTGTCTAATATTCCTAACAAATTCAAAAGAGTTGTTTTCCCCACGCCTGAAGACCCCATAACAGCCACAAAGCCCCCTTTCTCTAATTCAAAGTTTAAATTTTCAAAAACACGAAGACTTCCCTTAGGCAAAGGGTAATTTTTGCACAGATTTTCTGCTCTTAAAATGCTATTCATATTTTAAGGCCACAACGGGATCTACCTTTGATGCACGATGTGAAGGAAATAACGTCGATAGAAAGCTAATCAAAAGACTCACCCCTATAATTATTGAAACATCCCGGATATTAATATAAAAAGGCACATATGATATCTGGTATATATCGACAGGGACTCTGATAAGCTCAAATGTATTCGCCAGCCAACACCAGGTCAAACCGAAAAAGACGCCAAGTGAAGTACCGATGACTCCTATCATTGCACCCTGATAGAAGAATATCTTTTTTATATTCTTGGAAGTAGCTCCCATTGCAATAAGAACTCCTATATCTCTTGTTTTTTCCATGACCATTAGAATTAAAGAAGCAATAATGTTAAGCGAGGCAACAAATATAATCAGAGAGATTACGAAAAACATGAGTTTTTTTTCAAGCTTTAAAGCAGAGAAAAGCGAACGGTTTAATTCCATCCAGGTCGTGACATAAGTTTCAGGAGGCAAGACCTCTTTTATTTTATTGCTTACTTTTTGGGCACGAAAAATATTTTTAATTTTAATCTGTATCATGGTCGCTCTTCCCTCAAGGTCAAAAAACTTTTGAGCAGAATTTAGAGAAATAAGAGCTGTGGATGAATCATATTCATATAATCCAGTGGAAAATATTCCTACCACAACAAATCTTTTTGTTTTTGGAATAAGCCCGATGGGTGAAAGCCGCGAGGAAGAGGTAAGAACGGTCACTACATCACCGACGCTTGCCCCAATTCGAAATGCGACTTCCCTTCCAAGGAGAATCTCTTCCCTTTTCGCATCTGCAGATGGAATGCTTCCCTGGTCTAATTTTTGAAGCCAAGGCGCTGTTCTTTTTTCTATATCAAAATCTATCCCACGCAGAATAGCACCTGAACTCTTGTAAGGGCCACTCAACAGAACTGTATCATAAATAACAGGGACCGCCTCCGTCACCTCTTCAAAATCATTTATCCTGGATATCAGTTGTGTGTAATCTATCAATCCTTCTCCTGTGAAATCAGAAACTATAATATGAGATGTTGTCCCGAGAATTTTATCCTGGACATCTGATTGAAAGCCTGTTATGAGTGCCATGGCAATGACAAGTGCCATGACTCCTATCATGATTCCAAGTGTAGATATAATAGTGATTACAGAAATAAATGCCTGTTTTCTTTTGGCTGACAGGTACCTTTTGGCAATAAAAAATTCATAATTCATGTTCTAATAAAGATTAAACATTACTGACTAAGGAGTCAAGAATTATCGTTTTCAAGCCATGTTCTACATCAAATAATTTGATGGAAACATCTAAAACTAACCTTTGCTGCAGAGCGCCCACCTCCACTGCAGGCCCAACCCCAGCTTAACTTGGCAGCAGAAGATAGGGGTCAGTTCTTTCATTATCACATTTCATTCTTTTCATCAAAGTTTTATCTGTCATTTTCTGCCTTGGCTGATGTAATTAGTTGATATAATGTAAGATAG
>JACUUK010000044.1 GCA_014859315.1 Candidatus Aminicenantota bacterium | reverse complement strand
AGAATCGAAGCATCTTATACAAATGGGAAAAAAGAAAGAATTACATCAACGTTAATAGATTATGGAATTCCACACGGTGATTTTTCAATGTCTCGAACTGTTGGACTTCCTGAAGCAATTGGGACAAAACTCATTTTAGACAAAAAAATTTCTCTTACAGGTGTCCATATTCCTGTTCATCCAGCCATTTATAGACCTGTTCTTAAAGAATTAAAAGAGCTGGGAATATCTTTTAAAGAACAAAAGGAATCTTCCTGATATTTTGGCTTTATATATATTCTTTATGAAAAGGTATGATTAACTTAAATCATTTATTGAGGAGGCTGGAATGAAAAGACTCCCGTGTGTTGCAGGATATTTTTATCCAGGTAGAAAAGACGACCTTTTACGTACGCTTGAAAGATTGATTAATGCTGAATTAAAAAAAGAGAAGGCAATTGCAGTTGTTTCTCCTCATGCAGGGTATGAATATTCAGGATTTGTAGCTGGTGCTACCTTTTCTTCTGTATCTATTCCAGATAATGTTATCATCTTAGGGCCGAGCCACAGAGCTGTCCTGTCAAGATTTGCAATAATGACAGAAGGCACTTGGGAAACCCCCTTAGGAGTTGTCCCAATAGAGGAAAATTTAGCAAAAATTATTTTGAAAAATTGCAATCTCCTTTCCGATGATCCAGATGCACATGTAAATGAACATTCTTTAGAAGTTCAACTTCCTTTTCTCCAGTTCATCAAACCGAATATTTCAATAGTCCCATTAATCATCGCATATAATGCTTCTTTTGGAGATCTTGAAGAATTAGGCAAAGCCATTGCAAAAAGCATCAATGGATTCAAGAAAGAAGTGCTCATTGTTGCAAGTACAGACATGAGCCATTATGTGGATAGTATTACTGCTAAAGAAAAGGATTTTTTAGCCATAAAGAAAATAGAAAAATTGGATGCACGCGGACTTTATGACATTATTCAAGAAAAAGACATCAGTATGTGTGGTTTTCAGCCAACGACGGTTGCTATTGTTGCTGCAAAAGAATTGGGTGCCAAGAAGGGAGAATTAAAAATGTACCGGACCTCAGGTGATGTTACAGGAGATTATAAAGAAGTTGTAGGTTACGCCGGGATGTTGATTAAGTGAATTAATTTTTCTGGCGACATTGTTAATTGGATAATAAAATATAGTATTCTAATATATTGATTTTTGACTCTTATTCATATCCTAATCGATTAGCATGATAAAGTATTTCTTAATGTTTTCCCCTGTAGATGATTTGACAAGTTTTAAGATTTAATGCTATAAATCTTGTGGAGAAATTGATTTGATTAACATAAAATTTAGAGAGAAAGATAAATATATTCTCATTATGATAGTTGAAAACTACCTAAAATTCGGCAGGCCTGTGAGTTCTGACTGTATTGCTCAAAAAAGTAAAATCCGAGTTTCCCCAGCAACAGTTAGGAATATCATGACTAAATTAGAGAAACAAGACTATCTTTTCAAGCCTCACCTTTCAGCCGGCCGCATTCCTACAGATAAAGGTTTAAGGTTTTATGTAAACCAGCTGTTTGACAAGGTGGCTTTATCCAATAATCTTGTAAATATCCCTGCTGAAGACTTTTCTCTTAAAAAGAACGATTTAAACTCTCTTTTTCTTGCTGTATCAAAATTACTATCCGAATATTCTGATAATATAGGATTTGTAGTTTACCCAAGAATTTCAAGGATAAATTTTCACCATATCCGTATGATAAAGCTTTCAGAAGAAAGAATCATGATAATCTTGATTACGCCATTCAATCTTGCTTTAACAGAAATTGTGGAAACAAAGACCTGTTTTACACAGAGTGAATTAGACCGGGCATCTCGCTATATTGATGAAAACTTCCGAGGGAATAATTTGTTATTTATCCGGGACTATCTGTTGAAAGAATTCCCAAAATACACGCTTAAATTTGAAAACATCCTTCAGAAATTAGCTCTTTTTTTCAGATCTCAATTATTTCAGGATGAATCCGAGAATCAAATCCTTTTACAAGGTACCTCAAAATTCCTGGAAAAATCAGATTTTTTTGATATGAAAGAACTTAAATCACTATTTCAAAAATTTGAAGAAAAAGCTAATTTAGCTAAACTACTTTCTGATTTTATCAGTCTTGACCGTGTGAAAGTTTTAATAGGGTCAGAACTGGATATTCCTGATGTTTTTGACTGCGCTCTTGTGTTGTCGCATTATGGGTATGACCGCCAGGTTTTAGGAACATTAGGTGTCATAGGGCCCAAGAGAATTCCATATAAAAGAATCATCCCTTTAGTGGATTGTGTCGCAAAACGTTTGAGCCAAACAATAAGCTTAAGTCAGTGAGGTTAAAAAATGGAGAGAAATAACGAACAGAAAGAACAGGGGAAAAAACAAAGCAAAGAAAAAGTTCAGCACTTTGAAATAGAGTACGTAGTTGATAAAAAAAAACATGTTAAAAAAGAATCTTATAAAGATAAAAAAGATGAAATAAATTACTTAAAAAATAAAGTCAAAGCAAAAGAAAAAGAAATAAATGAACTCAAAAAGAATATTCAAAGACTGAAAGAAGAACTACTAAGGCAAATGGCAGATAAGGATAATTTTAGAAAAAGAATCGAGCGGGAAAAGAACGAGTTTTATCAGTATGCTCTTGTGAATATTATAAAAGATTTACTGCCAGTGCTCGATAATTTTGAGCGTGCTCTAAAAAGCACTGAGGACGATAATTCTGCGAGTATCCGTGAAGGCATCAATATGATTTACAATCAGTTTCTGGATTTATTAGTGAAACAGGGGCTAAAACCCATAAAGATAATAGATAAAAAATTTGATCCAAACTTGCATCAAGCTTTTCTTACTGAAGAATCCAATAATGTTAAAGAGATTGAAATAAGTGAAGAACTCCAACGAGGATATATGTTTAATGATAGACTTTTACGTCCTACTTTAGTAAAAGTTGTTGTCCCGAAAAAAGAGAGAAACTGATGGGGCGTGTTATTGGAATAGATTTGGGAACAACATATTCTTGCGCTGCTTATTTAGAAGGCAATGAGCCAAAGATCATTCCTAATCTCGAAGGCTTGCCAACTACCCCATCTGTTGTCAGCTTTACGAATTCGGGAGAACGGTTGATCGGCAACCTGGCTTTAAGACAGGCCATGACGAATCCTGAAAAGACCATTTTTGCTGTTAAGAGATTGATGGGGAGGAAGTTTGATGCCGATGAAATTCAAGACATGCAATCCAAAATTCCATACAGATTAAGCAAGGCAGAAAATGGAGATATACTTATAGATATAGATTCAATAAAGTTAACTCCACAAGAGATTTCTGCAATGATCCTTTCATACTTAAAGAAATGCGCAGAGTCTTATTTAGGCGAAGAAGTGAAAGAAGTAATCATAACTGTTCCTGCCCATTTCAACGACCATCAAAGGCAAGCCACAAAAGATGCAGCTAAAATTGCTGAGTTGGAAGTTTTAAGGGTCATTAATGAACCCACTTCAGCTTGTCTGGCATATGGAATTTCAAATAAAAAAAATGCTACAGTTGCTGTTTATGACATGGGAGGGGGAACATTCGATATCACATTTTTAGAGATAAACGAAGGAATTTTCCATGTCCTGGCAACAAACGGCAATTCTTTCTTGGGTGGAGAAGATTTTGACAATCGTATTGTAAAATGGCTGTTAGACAGTTTTAATAAAGAAACTGGCATCGACATCTCTTATGATAAATTTGCTCTCCAAAGAATAAAAGAAGCTGCAGAGAAGGCAAAAAGGGAACTGTCATTTACGCTCGAAAGCGAGATAAATCTTCCATTTATTTATTCTGATGAATCCGGATCTAAACACATAAAAAAAAATCTTACAAGAAAGGAACTTGAAGATCTTACAATTGATTTGATTCAGAAAAGTATTCCTTATATAGGACAAGCTTTAGATGAGAGTAAATTGGAACCAGAACTTATTGATGAAGTCATATTGGTTGGTGGCCAGACAAGAATGCCTATTATTAAAAAAAAGATATCGGAATACTTTAGGAAAGAACCTAATGAAAAAATAAATCCAGATGAGATCGTTGCATTAGGTGCAGCTGTTCAATCAGGTGTCCTGGAAGGAAAAATTGCTGACCTTGTTCTACTGTTGGATGTTACTCCTATTTCTTTAGGAATAGAGACAGAAAATGACACATTTGTCAAGATTATAGATAAAAACACAACTATTCCAACAAAAAAAACCATGGCATTCACAACAGTAGAAAACAATCAACGAAGAGTCAGGATTCATGTTCTCCAGGGAGAAAGCAAGATAGCATCAGAAAATACACCACTGGCTGTATTTGACCTTGTTGGTATTGAAGGAGCTCCTGCTGGTGTTCCTCAAATAGATGTGACATTCGAGATTGATGCTGATGGATTAGCCAAAGTTTATGCAAAGGATATGGCGACAGGAAGGAAGCAGGGAATCGATGTAAGACCCTCTTCCGGACTTTCAAATTATCAGATTGAAGAAATTATTAAAAGAACGAGAGAAGGACAATTTAAGGTGGATGAGGATGACGAAACGAGATTATTATGAGATTTTAGATGTTAATCTTAACGCTACAGGAGACGAGATTAAAAAAGCTTATCGTAAAATCGCCTTAAAATACCATCCGGATAGAAATCCTGGAAATAAAGAGTCCGAAGAAAAATTCAAGGAAGCTGCTGAAGCTTACAGTGTGTTAATTGATCCAGAGAAAAGGTTGATTTATGACCGATTTGGCCACGATGGTTTACGCGGAGAAGGCTTCAGTGGTTTTACAGGATTCAACTCAACAATTTTTGAAGGGTTCGAAGATATACTTGGAAGTTTCTTTAACTTTGGTTTTGGTGATTTTTTCGGAACGACACAACGTCAACGTTCGTATTACCCACGCAAGGGAAGAAATCTTGCATTAGAGGTTAGCTTGACTTTAGAAGAAGCAGTTGTTGGCGTTGAAAAAGAGATTAGATTGAATCGAAATGAAACCTGCTCCACATGCAATGGCTCAAAGCTTCGTCCGGGAACAAAAAAGGCCATATGTTCTAATTGTAATGGTAATGGCCAAGTTAGGTATCAACAAGGGTTTTTTTCCATTTCTCGTACGTGTTCGCATTGTGGAGGCGTTGGCGAAGTTATTCTTACTCCTTGTGTGGATTGCAAAGGAACTGGGAAAGTAAAAAAGAAAAGGGTTGTCAATATTAAAATTCCTGCTGGGGTCGAAGACGGAATGAAACTTAGAATCCAAGGAGAAGGGGAAGCAGGTGACCAAGGGGCACAAAAAGGTGACCTTTATGTGCTGATAAATGTAAAAGAACATGAGTTTTTCAAAAGAAAAGAAGAAAACCTTTATTGCCAGATGTCAATTTCTTTTCCAGAAGCTGCATTGGGTACGAAAATAGATGTTCCTACTCTCAAAGGGACCGAAATATTAAAAATTCCTGAAGGAACACAAACAGGAGAAGTGTTTAAAATAAAAGGGAAAGGTGCAACAATTCTCAATAGTAATAAAAAAGGTGATTTATTTGTACAGATACAGGTAAAAACCCCCGAGAATCTAAATAAGGCCCAGAAAGAAATCTTACAAAAGTTTGCAGAAAGTATGGGAGAAAGTCTGGATTGTACGGATAAAAATTACAAAAACAAGATAAAAAATATATTTCATTAGAGTGTAGTTTGACATCGAACCAGTTTTTTTTCAAAAGTAAACAGATTCGTTTCCATTCAATAATCTCTCATTTTTGGAATACATAAAATGTTTCTTCAAGGACAGATTGTTGGAAAATATAAAATAATCCGGTCATTGGGAAGCGGAGGTTTTGGTTCTGTTTTTCTCGCCAAGGATACATGGTTAAATATTCATGTGGCAATTAAAGTTCCACATAAGCAGTCCACAGAGCTTTTCAAACTTTTAAAAGAGCCGCGTCTGCAAGCAGCATTGGACCACCCTAATATTGTGCGTATGATTTCTGCTGAAAAAGAGGACAAAGTTTTTTTTATGGTAATGGAATATATCAAAGGCAAATCCCTTGAAAAAATTCTTGATAAAGAGAAAACATTGGATTGTGACAGGGCTATAGATTACATTATTCAAATTTCTGGAGCTGTTAACCATGCTCATGCGAATAAAATAGTCCATAGAGATTTAAGACCTTCGAATATCATGATATCAGATAATGACATCGTAAAGATAACAGATTTTGGGACATCTGTGTGGTTAAACAATGTTCCGTATGCATCAACTCGTATAGGTTCTCCTCCATATATGGCGCCCGAGCAATTTCAGGGAAAGGCCACTTTCCAATCTGATATTTATTCTATTGGCTGCATTTTTTATGAAATGATTATTGGAAGACCGCCCATATTTGACTCTGACCCTTTCAAAATCTTAGAGAAAGCCCAACAGGGCAAAATTACTCCTCCTCGCTTAAAAAACAACAAAATCCCTAAAGAAATTGATAGAATAATCATGAAATGCCTTTCTTCAAAAATTGAAGATAGATACAGAAGGGCCTCAGAGATAATCAGAGAAGTCTCATTGTTCAAAGGAAAAGATTCGGCCAAGCACGAGATAGATGACATCCTGAGAAGGATAAAAGCAAGGGAACAGGTTGAAAAAAGCAAACTCTGCTGGAATTGTCGCAGGCCTTTACCATATAAAACGAAAAAATGTCCCCATTGCGGAGAAGCTACATAAAAGGTTATTATTAATAAGAGATTATTTCACTAATTGCTATGGAAAGGAAAGTATAAAGAGTATCAGTTTGACTTGACACTATGGTTAAAGTATGATGAATTTCCTGCATTCAATAATATCCAGGCTACAAAAAGGAATTATTATCAATATAATTTTAAAAAGGAGTAATTAATGAGCCCTTTTAATGAAAATGGAAAAGTATGGATGAATGGTAAATTGATTCCATGGAGAGAGGCAAATATTCACATTGCTTCTCATGTTCTCCATTATGGAAGCTCTCTTTTTGAAGGAATTAGAGCTTATGAAACCCCTAAAGGAACAGTCATTTTTAGATTAGAAGCTCACACTCAGAGACTCTACAACTCTTGTAAATTATACCGTATGGATATCCCTTATTCCAAAGACGAATTAAATCAAGCTATCATTGATACAATAAAAGCTAATAATCTAAAATCTTGCTATATTCGGCCGATAGTTTACCGCGGCTATGGGACATTAGGGGTAGATCCATTCCCTAATCCTGTTGACTGTGCGATCCTTGTGTGGGAGTGGGGAAAGTATCTTGGTGAAGAGGCATTAGAGAATGGCGTTGATGTAAAGATTTCCACATGGCAAAGAATGGCCCCAAATACATTTCCTGCATTGGCAAAATCAGGAGCAAATTATATGAATTCTCAACTAATAAAGATGGAAGCATTGTTGGATGGATATGTTGAAGGGATCGCTTTGAATATTAGAGGACATATAAGTGAAGGTAGCGGGGAAAACATTTTTCTTGTAATCAATGGAGAACTTCATACTCCACCACTTTCTTCCTCTATATTGCCTGGAATCACAAGAGACTGCGTGATAAAAATCGCAAAAGATGCAGACATGCCTGTTTTTGAAGAGACGATTCCAAGAGAAATGATTTACATTGTTGATGAGGTATTTTTTACAGGTTCAGCCGCAGAAATAACACCAATCCGTTCTGTGGATAAAATCATAATCGGAAAGGGCAAAAGAGGGCCTATTACCAAAAAACTTCAAGATCAATTTTTTGCTTATATTAATGGAGAAAATGAAGACCGATACAATTGGTTAACATATATTTAAATTATTTCCAGGGGGAATTATGGATATAGATGAACTTTTAAAGATTGCAATTGAAAGCGATGCTTCAGACCTCCATTTAAAGGCAGGAAATTTTCCTATAATTCGTGTTAATGGAAAACTTAAACCTCTGACTGCCTATCCCAGATTGAATACGAAAGATATGTTTGAACTTGCAGACCAAATAATTAATGAATACCAAAAGGAAATTCTTCAGAAAGAGCTTGATCTTGATCTTGCTTACAGTCTTCCGGGTTTTGGTAGATTTCGAGGAAGCATTTATAATCAAAGAGGAAGCTTCGCTGTTGTTCTAAGAGTCATCCCTTTAGAAGTAAAAACCATCCGAGGGCTGTTGCTTCCAGAAGTTCTCGAAAAAATATCTTTAGAACATAGAGGCTTAGTTCTTGTGACAGGAACCACTGGTTCAGGAAAGACAACAACATTAGCAGCTATGATTGACTATATTAATACACATAGGGTTGAGAATATAGTTACCATCGAGGACCCGATTGAATATCTGCACCGAGACAAGAAAAGCACAATAAGCCAGAGGGAAGTAGGAGTCGATGTTTTGAGTTTTTCAAGGGGATTACGTGCCTCACTTAGAGAAGACCCTGATGTTATATTGGTAGGGGAGATGAGGGATTTAGAAACTATTGAGACTGCACTTCTTGCTGCAGAAACAGGACACTTAGTCTTAAGTACTCTACATACACTGGATGCGCCTGAAACAATAAACAGAATTGTTTCTGTTTTTGCCCCTCATCACCAAAGGCAGATTCGACTTCAACTCGCAAGCATATTAAAAGCTGTCATTTCAATGAGACTGGTTCCAACCAAAGACGGAAAAGCACGGGTTCCTGCAATAGAAGTGATGGTTAATACACCCTATATTTCAGAATGTATCAGCGACAGGGAAAAGACCGTTCTGATTAGAGATGCAATTGCTACTGGAGTCTCCCAGTACGGAATGCAAACATTTGACCAATCAATATATCAATTATACAAAGAGGGGTATATTTCTTATGAGCAAGGATTAAGGTTCTCAACCAGTGCTGATAATTTCAAATTAAGAGTTATGGGAATTAGTTCTACTTTAGATGTTGCTCTTGAGGAAATGGAAAAAACCATGAGTAAAGTAGAGAGGGAAGAAGAAGAAGAAGAAAACAAGGAGGAATAATATTGAATGAAAGCCCAGCAAGTTCGAGAAACCTTTTTAGATTTTTTTCATAAAAAGAAACACAAAATCGTTAAGAGTTCGTCACTTTTTCCAAAAGATGATCCTACATTACTGTTCACAAATGCGGGAATGAATCAGTTCAAGAATATATTCCTTGGACTTGAGAAAAGAACTTATAAGAGAGCTGCTTCTGTCCAGAAATGTATGCGTGTTAGTGGGAAGCATAATGACCTCGAACAAGTAGGAAAAACCAATAAGCATCACACATTTTTTGAAATGTTAGGAAATTTCTCTTTTGGAGATTACTTTAAAAGAGAAGCGATCGAGTATGCTTGGGAGCTAATCACAGAAATCTATAAGTTGGATCCTCGCAGGTTATATATAACCATTTTTAAAGAAGATGATGAGGCATTTAAAGCTTGGAACAACGGAATAGGCATTTCAGCTGATAAAATTTTTCTGTTTGGCAGAAAAGACAATTATTGGGCAATGGGAGATACAGGCCCGTGCGGGCCTTGCTCCGAAATCCATTATGATTTAGGTACCAATATTGAAGAAGGAGACACTTACAAACTCATTGAAAAAGGAAGCAACAGGTTTCTTGAATTATGGAATTTAGTTTTCATGCAATCCTATCAGGATGACAATGGAAATGTTCATCCTCTTCCTTCTCAATCAATCGATACAGGAATGGGGCTTGAACGATTGACTACTTCATTACAAGGGAAGTTAACTGACTATGACACTGATCTTTTTAGCCCTATAATAGAAGCCATTTGTAACCTCTCACAGAAAGAATACCCTGTTGGTGAAGATTCTGATATCTCTATACGCATTATTGCTGATCATGCAAGAGCTGTTACTTTTATGATAGGGGATGGAATCATGCCCTCAAATGATGGTCGTGGCTATGTCTTAAGGCGTTTGATACGAAGAGCTTTTCGCCAAGGCAATTCTATTGGCATTAATGAGCCGTTTCTCTATAAACTTGTTGGTGTCGTAGGCGATATCATGAAAGATGCTTATCCAGAAGTCCTTTATTTGGCTCAATACATCTCAAGAGTTTGTATGTCTGAAGAAAAGCGATTTTCTATGACCTTATCATCTGGAATTAGAACGTTTAATCAATATATAAGAGAAATTAAAAAAGACGGTAAACGAAATATCCCTGGTGAAAAACTGTTTAAATTGTATGATACCTATGGTTTTCCTCTTGATTTATCCAAGGAATTAGCTGAAGAGAGAAATTTAGATGTTGATGAAAAAGGTTTTTACAAGGAACTTGATAAGCAACGACAGAAAGCAAGATTAGCATGGAAAGGAGAAGCCAAGCTAAAGGCAAAGAAAGTTTATGAGAATCTTAAAGATTTACATGTTAAATTCGTAGGATATGAAAGTCACAAAGTCACTGAAGCTAAAATTCTTGCAATCATGAAAAAAGGAACCATTGTAAGTGAAATAAAAGAGGGAGAAGAAGGTGAAGCATTTCTGAATAAAACACCATTTTATGCTGAAGCAGGTGGCCAAGTAGGAGATTCTGGGATATTGAAAAACTCTTATTTTTCGGCTTTAGTCCTGAATGCATACTATCCAATTCCACAATTAATTGCCCATGAGATTAAAGCGATCTCAGGAAAAATCAAAACAGGAGATTATGTTGAGGCCGCCATTGATACGCCTCGTAGAAATAACATAAGCAAAAATCATACTGTAACTCATCTTCTTCATGCTTCACTACGAGAAATTTTAGGAGACCATGTTAAACAATCAGGATCTCTTGTATCTCCGCTGCGTCTCAGATTTGACTTTACGCATTATGCATCTTTAAACAGTAAAGAATTAAAGCATATCGAATCATTGGTTAACGAAAAAATAAGAGAGAATATTCCTGTCCAAATAAAAACAACAACACTGGATCAGGGATTAAGAGAAGGAGCCACTGCGATTTTTGAAGAAAAATATGGAGAAACTGTTAGAATGGTTACAATTGGTGAATTTAGTAAAGAGCTCTGTGGGGGTGTTCATGTCCAGAGGACCGGAGAAATCGGCTTGTTTAAAATTCTTTCGGAATCGAGCATAGCTGCTGGAATGCGCCGGATTGAGGCCTTAACTGGGGAAGAAGCCTTGAAATATGTACAAGAAATGGATGATGATTTGATTGAAATTCAGAAAACATTAAATACACAAAGAAAAGAAATTCTGGAACAAATCAGCAGATTTAAAGATTCTTTAAAAGAAAAGGATATTGAATGCCGCTCTTTAAGACAAAAGCTTGCAAATATCAAATATCAGGCAAAAGAAGTAAAAACAAAGAAAGTCAATGGAATTCCAGTATTGGTTCAAAAAGTTGAAGGATTAAATAATGCCGAACTAAGGGAATTGGCAGATTCTCTTAAGCAAAGATTAGGTTCTGGGGTTGTCGTATTAGGTTCTTCTACTGAAGAAAAGGTCTTTGTTGTCGCTGCTGTTACAAAAGACCTTACTCATCGGATAAAAGCCAATGAATTCATTAAAAATATTGCCCCTGTCATCCAGGGTGGGGGAGGAGGCCGTCCTGATTTTGCCCAGGCCGGTGGAACAAAACCTAAAAAATTAAAGGAAGCCTTAGAAAAAACTTATGACATATTAGAGAGAATGCTCCAATAGATATCGATGTTCTTTTATTGCGGTATGGTTTAAATTTGAATATCACCCTTAAAGGTGATTGAATTAATTTATTTTTTTGTTAAAATAATAAAATATTTTAAATGAAGCAAAAGAGATTTTTTGATTTATTTTTTATTCGGACATTTATTGCTGTTTGTTTATGTGTGTTTTTTATCCAAATTAACGTTCTTCCCAATACTCAATATGATAAACTAATTCAGGATATTAGTATAAAACATGGAGTTGATTCCTCTTTAATCCATTCTATAATTCGTGCAGAGTCTAACTATAATCCAAGTGCTATCTCTCAAAAAGGTGCAATTGGGCTTATGCAGTTGATGCCCGAAACAGCCAAACAATATGGAGTGAGGAATGTTTTTGACCCAAAAGAAAATATTGAAGGCGGGATAAAATACATCAAAGATTTGATAAGACTCTATAATGCTAAAACCGATTTAGTCCTTGCTGCCTATAATGCAGGCCAAGAAGCTGTGAAAAAATATAGCGGTATCCCCCCATATGATGAAACAAAAAATTACATTGAACGGGTTAGATTATCTTATGATAAACCGTTCATAAAACACAGAACAAAAATTTATAAATTCTTGGATGAATCCGGCAGGGTTGTTTTTACAAATGACCGCAATCTTTATTTATTAAATAAAAAAGAAGATTAACGTTTTACTTATTTCAAAAAAATCCCACGTGAAAAATAGATTTTTCAATTGATTTGTTTCTAAATAGTTCCTTTAACCAGGAATGTTTTTGGAATGATTTCAAAAGTAGCAGGAAGTCTTCCTAATTGCTCTCCATCAATTTCTATTAAAATATATTCATCTTTATTGTGTGGAGATGCCTCTATTTTTTTACCGCGTATCAAACTGACTTTTGGATGAAATAGATGTGTTCCAGAATAGATTCGCCATGCATTTTTGAAAAATTCAAAAAATTTCATCCCTCTTACTAAAACCACATCAAACATACCATCGTCCAATTTTGCATGAGGAGCTATTTTCATCCCTTTCCCAAAAATTCGGCCATTGGAAATAGCGCCGACTATGTACTCTTGCAACGGAATATCATTGTCATCGATTTTAATGTCTATGGCTTTATTTTTATAGGTAATAAAAGTAGAAATCAAACTCTTTAAATATGAAGAACCTTTTCTTTTCATCCTGTTTTGGTTCATGTGGTAGATGACTTCACCGCCAATGCCAAAGTCAGATACATTCAGAAAAAATCTCTCTTTCTTTTGGCTAGAATGATTCGTATATCTTGCAATGCCTATATCAATCAAAGAGGAGGATGCATTTGATATGACTTCAAGGGCATTTTTAAGCCCTGAACGAATATTCAAGCTTCTGATAAAATCACATCCTGTTCCAGACGGGATTATTCCAAGAACAGAGGAGGGGTTAATGAGTTTTTCATTCTCAAAAAAACCGTTTGCTATTTCGTTCATAGTCCCATCTCCACCCACACCAACAATCAACTCTGTCCCTTCCTTAAGAGCTGCTCTTGATATTTCTATTGCTTGAAACGGCCTTTCTGTAAATTCGCACTTGAATTCTTTAATGAATGATTTTAAGGCTAACTTAATATGATTCCATCTTTTTTTTGTCCGGCCCTGATTAGATTCAGGATTAACTATCACTTGTGTCTTTAGGAACATCTATAACTCCTTGATTTTGCTGTTTCGGCTTTTTCCCAAAAATAGAAATCCCTATTATACCTCCTAATGCTCCAAGTGCAGCAAAAATTACAGCACTCATCGTCAAAGACAGCATAAAAATAGGAAAAGAAGCTTCAGAAATGCTTCTCTCAATAAGGGATTCCCATCCAGATGGAAATTCATCGCTGTACTCAGCAACCCTTTCCATTAAACCTTGTATAAAGGCAAGGTTTGCAGCATGAAGGGGAATGCTTATTACAGAATGTACTACAGCTGCGATTATACCAGAAAAGGCACCAAGAATAGCTCCATCACCGGCGCTCAGTACTATTGGAGAATCTTTAGAAAAAAGATAAGCAGAAAGTATGGCTCCTCCGATAATCCAGAGGCAACAAAGGCAGTTTAAAAGCGGAATACCTGATAGCAAGCCAGCAACAGCTCCTCCTACCAAAGCTGGCATAAACATTCCTGGTTTTTGGTTGTTCATTTTTCCTCCTTAGAGTTCTGATTTTAATTCTATTTTGTATTCTCCACGTAATTTAAAATAATTATTTTCCTTTAGTCCTTTAACAAAAAACTTGCGGATAATTGATTCTGATATGCCAGAAATAAAATAAAAAGGCAGAATCGTTCCCCAGATAAATCCTGAACCAAACCTTATCCATCCACCTGTACCCCAAAGAGCAAAGAAGTTAATAGAGGCATCAAGAACTATAGGTATAGTAAATATAAAGAATGTTCTTGTTTTAGGTATTGGTAATTCTTTTAACCCTCGAGCAAAGGGATAAAACAATGAGCCTGCTAAAAACCCAAAATAAATCCCTAAACATCGAGTGCATACTGCAAGGGGATGTCCAAAAACCCTGAAACATCTCGAAGGGACCTGATGGCAAAATGGAGCAAATGCAGTATAAATTAAGGCGCTAAAAGTTGGGTATTGGCTTTTTAGAAAAGGGGCTAAAAAAACCAATATCAGCAGAAAAGAAATTCCTGTTACAGTAATTGAATATACCAACAGAATTTTGTTTTTTCTTTTCATTTCAATCAAGAAGCATTATAAATTAATTATAAATAAAAAAAATAGACAACAAACACACGAAGGATATTATCAAATTTTAAACATAAAACCAATTTTTATAATCATACCATGGAAAAAGAAGCTTGAATGTACTTGGGAGCGTCTCTATTTCCGTGA
>JACUUK010000182.1 GCA_014859315.1 Candidatus Aminicenantota bacterium | reverse complement strand
AAAATCAAAGGAATATCCTTCAATAAATATAGGAGTTTGGTGTTTGAGGAGTGCCAGCAATTTTTCTCATCTTTGCCCAACCTGCATCAGCTGACATTAGCAATTACACATATAATAGCAAAAACATTTGGCCAAATAAAGAGAAATTGATAATGAAAATTGGAAAACTGTTTGGAAATTTGTGGTTGAGAAAATGCATATCTCCCTTGACTTATTTCGACCACAAGGAGGTATAATGAAAACCCAGCGTCGCTTCGCTCCGACAAGTGGCCATATAACTCCGGAATCAGTGGCCAGATTAATCGGAATACGCAGCGCAGGTTAGTATATGTTTTCAAATAAAAAGAAACGGGGAGCAAATTGAGAAAATACAAATCTTTGATAATTATTTTATGGCTGGTTATTTCAATCTCTGGATTCGTGTGTTGGGGAGCGAAAGTCAAACCGTCTCCTCCCGTTTACGAGTTCGAAATCAAGCGTGATTGGCTGACGATGAGCGATGGAGTTCGGCTTTCGGTAACTTATTTCAAGCCGATTGTCAGAGAAAAAGATGAGAGGTTCCCTGTTCTCTTTGAGTTTCTGCCTTACCGGAAGGATGATCTGTTTTACCTGCGGGATTATCCTATCTACAGCTATTTTGCCCGTCGTGGGTACGTGATGGCCAAGGTGGATATTCGGGGAACCGGTTCATCAGAAGGCAGGGTTCCGCCAAGGGAATACTCTGAGCCAGAGCTGGAGGATGCTGTGGATATCATCGGCCAACTGTCCAGAGCACCCTGGTCGAACGGTAATGTCGGAATGTGGGGAATTTCGTGGGGCGGCTTTAACGCCATCCAGGTCGCCATGCGACGTCCCCATGGGTTGAAGGCAATTCTGGCTCTGGACGCATCCGATGATCTTTACCATGATGATGTCCATTACATTGACGGCGCCTTTCATGTGGATCAATACGAGGTATCCATCGATACTGACCTGGGACTCCCTCGGTGGCCCGACTATGCCCTTGATAAGGATTATTTTGAGGAGCGTTTCAACGCCTATCCGTGGTTTTTAACTTATTTGAAGCAGCAGAAAGATGGTGATTTTTGGCGTAAGAATTCACTATGCTGGAATTACAGGGCGATTCAAGTCCCTTCCTATTTGATTGGCGGGTTGCTCGACGGCTATCGAGACAGTGTTCCCCGCATGCTTGAGAATATGAAGGTTCCGATTAAGGCTGTGATCGGGCCATGGACTCACGCATGGCCAGACACCGGAGAACCTGGTCCTAATTATGAGTGGCGCCACGAGGCGGTGCGCTGGTGGGACTATTGGCTTAAGGATCGAGATACCGGCATCATGGATGAACCGAAGTTTGTTGTGTTTGTCCGAGATGGTCACCCCCCAGATGCTTATCTGAAGATGACTCCAGGCTATTGGCGATATGAGGACTGGCCTATCAAGAGAACGCTCTGGAAAAAGTTTTATCCGGATGATGGTGGCCGGCTGCAGAAGAGCATAGGAGAGGCAAACACCGAGCGCCTCCAATATGTGCCAAGCTACGGTATTGCTGCTGGCTACTGGTGGGGTGAGCCCACCGGAGATATGCGCCGTGTGGATGCCGGAAGCCTTGTCTACGACAGTGAAGTCCTGACTGATAAAATGGAAATTATAGGGTTTCCTCGTATCAAGCTCAAGGTTTCTGCAGACGCAAAGCTGGCCCACTGGATCGCCAGGTTAGAGGATGTTCATCCAGATGGAAGAGTCTCTCTGGTTACAGGAGCCCTTATCAATGGTTCTCAGCACAGGTCCAGACTTAATCCGGAATACTTGATCCCCGGGCAGATTTATGAGCTTGATTTTTCCCTCCACTTTACCACCTGGACTTTTAAGCCAGGTCATCGGATTCGATTGGCTGTCTCAAATTCCCTGTTTCCTATGATCTGGCCAACTCCCTACAGAATGACCACCCAGCTTTTCCTGGGCAGTGAAGCCACAAGCCTAGAGCTCCCAGTGATCCCTTTTAAGGATAGCCCGGTTCCCGAGTTCCTTCCTTCTCAGCCCAAAGAAGAAAGGCCGGATGCGTGGCCTATTGAAAGCAAAGGATGGCCCTTCAGGCACCGCGCTATCCAGGATCTCATCCGCTCCATAACCACTGTGGAATTAGAAGCCGTTAATAGGTGGGAGATCCAGGGCAGGCGCTATCAGTCCCTTGAAAAAGTAAGCTATCAGACTGATGATACAAACCCCGCCAATTCGAGCTTTCGCGGCGAAGGAGGCCACATCATTCAACTGGAAGAACGAACTTTGCATTTGAAGGTGTTTGTTTCAATCCACTCTGATGAGAAAAATTTCTATGTAAAGTTTACGCGTCAGATTTTTGAGGGAGAAAAGCTCATCAGGGAGAGGCATTGGGAGGAGAGCATTCAACGC
>JACUUK010000043.1 GCA_014859315.1 Candidatus Aminicenantota bacterium | reverse complement strand
GATTTAGCCTTTTCGCCACGTTCTTCGAGGGAACCCGACAGAGTCGGGCCCGAGGGAATCTGAAAAAGCTCAAAAAGAAAATCCTTATCCAACTGAAAATTTTCTTTCATATAAATCAATATAAAGCTTTTCCGTTTCTTTAACCATTTTTAAAACGCTGTATTTGTCCATCACTTCTCTCTTCCCATTCTTAGACAATTGACAGCAATAGTCTTTATCTTTCAAAAGAGTCAAAATAGCATTGGATAAACTATCCGGATTCTTCGGCTCCACAAGAATTCCTGTTCTCTTATGTTCTACAATCTCTCTATTCCCGTCCACTCTTGTTGCCACTACCGGCTTGCCTGAAGCCATGGCTTCCATAAGAGCTATCGGGAATCCTTCCCATAAAGAAGGAAGAACAAAAATATCTATGATTTGCAATAATTCTGGCACATCATTTCTGGTTCCAAGGAAAATAACATTATCTGAAATTCCAAACTGCTTACAATAATCTTCTAAAGCCGTCCTTAACTGGCCACTTCCAATAATCAAAAATCTTGTTTGGGGTTGAATTTCGATTATTTTTTTCGCTGCTTTCAGGAGATAAATGTGCCCTTTCTGAGGATGCAGCCGGGCTACCGTCCCAATCAGAGGCCATGAAGAGTCGATTCCTAAAGTCTTTTTCTTGGCAAGAACATCCACATGGCTTTGAACTTCAGAAAACTCGATACCATTTTTAATAACATTTATTTTTTTATTCTTAACCAGTTTATTTTCTTTCGCCTTCTCCTTGTCTGAATCCGAAACAAATATAATAGCATCTGTAAAAATGGAGAATATTTTCTCAAGTTGGATGCACAGCCATTTTAAAAATCTGTTTTTATAATTCAAGTAATGGATTCCATGAAGAGTATGTACAATTACGGGAGAACGGCTTAAAAAGGCCCCCAGACGACCAGAAAGACCTGCTATCCCTCCATGCGTATGAACAATATCTATCCTCTCTTTTCTAACTAAACTGCATATAGAAAAAATCGCTTGAAAATTTAATATCCCTTTCATCTTCACAGGGATATGTCTTATGCCTATTTTCGTTAATTCTTCTATAAAAGGGCCATTAGTTGACGAAGCAGCTAAAACATGGAACCTCTCTGTATTCAAATTTTTTGCAAGCAGAATTACATGTTTCTGCCCCCCTCCGACGGTCGCTTCATTAATTACTTCTAATACTTTTATCTTAGGCATATTAACCAAGGATCTCTTCATACAGCTTTAAGGTCTCCTCGCCAGTTTTCTCCCATGAGAAATTTTCTGCCCTTTTTAGGCCCTTTTTTCGGAATTCCTCTCTTAGCCCCCTGTTCCCTGATAATCTTTCTAAAGCTTTAGCTATCTCCTCAGTCTTTGTTGAGTCAATCAATATGGCTGCATTACCAGCCACCTCTGGAAGGGAGGAATAATTCGAAGTTATTATCGGAGTTCCACAAGCCATTGCTTCCAAGACCGGCAAACCAAAGCCTTCATAAAGTGAAGGATACAGAAATATCTCAGCACCTGAATAAAGAAAAGGCAGGTCATCATCCTCTACAAAACCAGGGAAAATAATGTCCCTGGAGAAACGCATTTCATTGATTTTTTCAAGAATTTCTTTATAGAGCCAGCCTTTTCTCCCGACAATGACCAATCTTTCGTCGATATCTTTATCCTGTTTCAATTTAATAAAAGCATCTATTGCCCTGAGGATATTTTTCCTTGGCTCTAATGTCCCTAACAACAGTATATATTTAAAATCAATCTTATATTTATGCAGCTTTTCCCTTACCTCTTTTTCATTCCTTGGGAAGAATTGTGGCTCCACGCCTTCATAAATCACTTTTATCTTATCGATATATTCAGGATAAAATTTTATTATGTCATTTTTTGTAGAATTAGAAACGGCTATAATTTTATCTGCTTTTCCAAGAATAAGTGGCAATAGATTATTCTGAATCAATCTATGCTTCATCGTGAACATATCCGGATAAATCTTGGTAATTAAATCATGGATGGTTATAACGTACCTACAGTTTTTAGCTTTATAAAGAAAAGGAATCCCCACATGGTCTAACCCATGAAATAAATTCATATCCGAATCTCTAATACATAAAGGCAAAAAAATCCCTTTTCTCAAAACATTACTTTTAATATGAGTATATTTATCAATAAACCTTAAATTGGAATGTTTGTTTATTAAATCCTTATTAAAAGATTTATGATAAAAGATTGATACTTCATTTCTGTCATCACGCAATAATATTTTGGCTATATTATTAATCAAATTGACAGCATATCTGCCTATACCTCCGCTTTTAATTGTTAAACTGTCTATGTCATAACCGATTTTCATCTTATCCTGGCTCTCTCTAACTAATTATATCCTCTTATTCTCCTATAATGGACAGATAAAAGTTTAAGGTTTCTTCTGCGGTTTTCCTCCAATTAAAATCCCTAACTCTTCCTTTTCCTTTATGGATTAATTGCTTTCGCAAAGTTTCATCTTTTAAACCAATCAAAATCTTCTCTGCTATATCCTCTTGTTCTTCTGGGTTAAAATATAAAGCCGCATCTATTGCAATCTCGGGAAGTGCAGCCCTTCGTGAAGTCACAACTGGCAAACCAGAGGCCATTGCTTCGAGAATGGGGAGGCCAAATCCTTCGTATAAGGAGGGAAACACAAAGAGCGATGCCAAATGATAGAATCCCTTTAATTCTTTTTCCGGAATATATCCCGTAAAAATGACCCAGTTTTCGAGTCCGAGCACTCTTACTTTTTCTAAAACATTTTCATAATCTTGACCTCTCCGGCCAACAATCACAAGAGAAATTTTTTTATGCTTTTCATGAATAATCTTCAATGCATTTAGTAGATTCAAGACATTCTTTCTCGGCTCAATAGTCCCAACAAAAAGAAGAAACGAGCGAGGCAAATCATATTTCTTTTTTATCTTTTCAAGTTCGTCAGCAGAAATATCTTTCCAATAGTCTTGTTGTATACCAAGATAAATAACTTTTACTTTATTGGGATCAAGCGAGAATTTCTCCAAAAGCTGCTGTTTTATGAACTGAGAAATAGTAATAACCCCATCCGCCTTTCGAAGAGAGCTCTTTATCCCTCTGACAAAGGTGTTCCTTGTTTCTCTGTCTACCTTATAAGGCGAATCCATAAAAAACAAGTCATAAACAGTCACCACTTTTTTCCCATGGGTCGGTAAAATCAATGGCGTAGGAGAATGAGTAATATCCAGTTTTTCCTTGAAAAAATGATCTAATTTTGGCCAACCTACCTTATACCATAAAAAATTCATTAATTTGACGGGATAATGGAAATCTCGAAAACTCATCTTCATAAAATGAGGAATTTTTTGGGCGTTAAACCTATCTTTCAATGAGGAAGAAAAAAGGAAATATTCATTATCCTGGTCAATATGGGAGAGAGAAAACAATAAATTCTTGAGATAGATTCCAACGCCGGTCTCTTCTTTAAGGAAAGGACGCACATCAAATCCGATTCGCATGTTGTGTAAATTTATGCGGAATCATATTAATTGTCAAGCAGGAAAGACTCAGTAGAATCTTCCCTTTACAAAAATCAAAAAAGATGCTTATGATGCAAACTCTTGCTTTGTGCGCCATGCGGTGATATTATTTTTCCAAAAAAAAGGAGAGTTCTGATGAACGATTTTGATAAAATCGCAAAAAGAATCGATAGTTATCGGGATGAAATGATCGACATGCAGATTCAACTTTGTGCGATACCAGCAATTTCGCCATCAAGTGGCGGAGAAGGAGAAACCAAAAAAGCTGAAGTCCTATTAGATTTCTTGAAAAAAAACGGATTCGCTCAAATTGATTTAATCAAGGCGCCTGACTTGGATGCCCCTTCTGGATATCGTCCAAACATCTTGTCTCTGTATAAGGGAAAAAATTCTTCCAGAACAATCTGGGTCATGACGCATATGGATGTTGTCCCCCCTGGAGAGCTTTCTTCTTGGCAGGGAAATCCATTCAAAGCCTGGGTGGAAGAAGGGAAAATTTACGGTCGAGGCGTTGAAGACAACCAGCAGGATATGCTGGCTTCTCTCTATGCAGTAAAGGCATTTCATGCAGAAGGAATCCTTCCCAACTACGATGTAGGCATTGCCCTTGTTTCCGATGAAGAGACAGGAAGCTCAAAAGGAATCGAATATGTTCTCAAAAATTCAAACATCTTTCGAAAAGAGGATCTTATTATAGTGCCTGATGCTGGAAATCCTGAAGGGACAATGATTGAAGTCGCTGAAAAGAGTATTTTATGGCTAAAATTTAAAACATTAGGGAAACAAGCCCATGCTTCCACTCCAGAAAAAGGGATTAACAGTTTCAGAGCCGCTTCTTTTCTCGTGACAGAGCTCAACAAGCTTTATGATATTTTTGGAGATAAAGATGTGCTTTTCGACACCCCTCGCTCCACATTTGAACCTACCAAGAAAGAATCCAATGTTCCTAACGTCAACACAATCCCGGGTGAAGATATTTTCTACTTGGACAGCCGTATCCTTCCACATTATTCTATCAGAGACGTTGAAAGCGAAATCCAAAAAATGGCAAACAAAATTGAAAATAAATTCAATGTGAAAATAACCACGGAGGAAGTTCAGAAGGCACCTGCAGCTCCCCCAACTTCTCCAAAGGCACCTGTAGTCTTAGCACTGCAAAAAGCCATAAAAAAAGTCTACAATAAACAAGGAGAGCCAACAGGAATCGGAGGAGGAACCGTGGCAGCTCTCTTTCGAAAAGCACATTTTGAGGCCGCATGTTGGTCAAAAATAGATGAAACAGCCCATATGCCAAACGAATACTGTGTTATTGAAAATATGATGGGGGATGCTAAAGTATTTTCTCATATTTTTCTCCAGAACGATTAAACCATTGTTTTCTTGCATCGGGCTCATCACAATAATGAGTACCTATAATATAGAAGTACTTTGTTAAGGAGCAATGATCGAATGAATTTGAGGGGATGGAGGATGCGACTTTGAAGATTTAGCCTTTCTCAAATTCATCTCTCTCTTTCTGCTTTTATCTACCCAGGTATCCATTATTGTGATGAGCCTTTCATCGTAAGAATGGTTTTTTGTGGATTTTTTGAGCAATCTTAAAAGTGTTCAGGTGAATCGATACCGTATCATGAATATCATAGGCATATCCTCCAGCCAGAAGTATAACAACAGGAATTTTATGCCTCCTTGCCTCTTCAAGGACTATTCGGTCTCTTTCTTTAAGTCCCTCTATTGAAAGCTTTAAGCCACCCAACTGATCGTTTTTATAGGGGTCAGCTCCAGCCAGATAAAAGATCAATTCTGGTTTAAATGTTGAATATAGCTGCGGAATGTGCAGCCGAAGCGATGCCAAATATTTTTCATCTCCATCCCCAGACCACAATTCAACATCCAGAGAAGAGGCTGGTTTCTGTGCCGGGTAAAGATCCATTTGATGGATTGAAAATGTGAAAACATCATCTGTTTTTAAAAATATCGCAGCTGTCCCATTTCCCTGATGTACATCACAATCCACCACAAGGGCTTTCTGAATTCTTCCCTCTCTTCTAAGCTTTTCAATTGCAACTGCCACATCATTTAACACACAAAATCCCTCTCCATGGTCAGGAAACGCATGGTGGAATCCTCCTCCAATATGAAAAGAAATCCCATCTTCAAGTGCTTTTTCGGCTGCGAGCACAGTGCCACCAACACACAGAAAAGCAAAACTTCTTAGCTCAGGTGAGAAAGGCAATTCTATAGCAGCGGCTTCAGAAGGAGAAAGGCCTCCAGTTAAGAGCTTTTTTACATACTTTTCGCTGTGGACTAAACAAACATCTTTTATAGAAGCTGTTTTAGGAGAAAGAAAATTTTCCTTCCGAGCCCCCATGTATAAAAGCTTTTCGTATAAGAGTCTATATTTTCTTGATGGAAAAGCGTGGTTTCCGGTCTTAACCATCCAATACGAATCACTATAGATAAAAGTGAATGAAAATTTGTTCCTAAAAACCCGTTTGAACAGTCGACTCAGTTGTCTCATAAAAAAATATTAATAGAACTTTCTAAATTACGACTGCTTATTTTTTTCCTTCAATGCTACCTGGGCAGCCGCTAACCGAGCAATAGGGATTTGGTAAGCAGAGCAACTAACATAATTCATTTTGATCTTATGGCAGAAATAGATTGAACGGGGGTCACCACCATGAACACCGCATATTCCTATTTTTAGGTCTTGCCGGCTCTGTCGGCCTTTCTTAACTGCCCAGGCCATCAGTTCTCCCACGCCTTCAATATCCACAGTCCCAAAAGGATCATCTTTCCAAATCCCAAGTGTAAGGTAGTGACCGATGAATCCAGCACCATCATCCCGGGAAATCCCGAATGTTGTCTGAGTCAAATCATTCGTCCCAAAAGAAAAGAATTCCGCTTCCTTGGCAATTTCGTCTGCTGTTATTGCTGCCCTGGGTATTTCAATCATTGTCCCTACTGAATAAGGCACTCGAACCTTATACTTTTCCATGAGGTTTTCAGCCACATCTACAATAATCTTTTTCTGGTGGACCAACTCCTGGACAGAGCCCACAAGAGGAACCATGATTTCTGGTACTATTTTCTCTCCTTCCAGAGCAACCTGGCAAGCTGCCTCAAAAATTGCTGTTGCCTGCATTTCAATTATTTCAGGATAGGAAATCCCAAGGCGGCACCCTCTGTTTCCAAGCATTGGATTAAACTCAGAAAGGGCTTTCACTCTCTCGAGAAGATTTTCCAGTTCCTCAATCTTTTTCTTATCTCCTTTCCCAGATGCTTTCATCTCTGCCAGTTCGACCATCAAGTCTTCTTTCTTTGGCAAAAATTCATGGAGCGGGGGATCGAGTGTGCGGATTGTCACAGGATGCCCCTTCATTTCTTTGAATAGTTCATAAAAATCTTTTCTTTGGAAAGGGAGAAGCTTTGTCAAGGCTTGGCGTCTTGCTTCTTCTGTCTTGGATAAAATCATTTCTTTAATTATAGGAAGTCTTTCCTTCTCAAAAAACATATGCTCTGTTCTGGCCAATCCAATTCCTTCGGCTCCAAATGCAAAAGCAATCCGGGCATCTTCAGGTGTATCAGCATTAGCACGGACTCCCAAGCTCCGGAATTCATCCGCCCAGGAGAGAATCTGTGTAAAATCCTGGTATATTTCTGAGGATTCCGGGTTAAGCTTTCCTCTTATGACCTGTATAATTTCAGATGGCTTTGTCGGTATTTTCCCTAAAAGAACTTCTCCTGTAGTTCCATCTATAGAAATCCAGTCTCCTTCCTTTATTGTTTTTCCTTTAACCTGGAAATATTTCTGCTCGCTGTTCAGCACAATGGCCCCACAACCTACAACCGCCGGTTTCCCCATCTGACGTCCAACAACAGCCGCATGAGAGGTCATTCCTCCTGTAGCAGTTAAAAGTCCCTTAGATGCGCTCATACCGTGAATATCATCAGGGGAGGTCTCTTCTCTAACAAGGATGACATCTCTTCCTTTTTCTTTCCAAACTACTGCATCATTTGCTTTGAATACAACCTGGCCTGTAGCAGCTCCTGGAGAAGCAGCAAGTCCTTCAGCAAGTTTCTCGTGATTGGCTTTCTCTTTTTTATCAAAAACAGGATGAAGGAGCTGGTTCAACGCATCTGGTTCTACCAGCATCAGTGCTTCCTTTTTGCTGATTAATCCCTCTTTCACTAAATCAACTACAATCTTAACCGCAGCAAATCCTGTTCTCTTACCGCTTCGCGTCTGAAGCATGTATAATTTTCCTTCTTGAATTGTGAATTCAAAATCCTGGATATCATGATAATGTTTTTCTAAATGTGTTGTAATTTCATGCAACTGGCGATAAGCCTCAGGCATTGAATTCTCTAATTCTTTCAAAGGTAACGGAGTTCGAACACCAGCCACAACATCCTCTCCCTGAGCATTGATTAGATACTCTCCATAAAGTTCTTTTTCTCCTGTTGCTGGATTTCTTGTAAATCCTACACCAGTTGCAGAGCTCTCCCCAAAATTCCCGAACACCATAAGCTGGACATTGACTGCGGTGCCCAAATCATCGGGAATATTATTCAACCGCCGATATGTGATAGCCCGCGGATTATACCAGGATTTAAAAACAGCTGAAATAGCCATAAAAAGCTGTTTTTTGACATCTTGAGGGAAATCAATGCCAATGTTCTCTTTAACAAGGGCTTTATATTTGGCTATGACTTCTTCTAATGCCTTTTCAGAAAGTTCAAAGTCATTAATAATATTTTTATCCTGTTTTTTTGCCCTGAAAATAGCTTCAAACTTCTTTTTGGGTATCTCTAAAACAACATCTCCAAACATTTGGATAAGGCGGCGGTAACAGTCCAAAGCAAATCTTCTGTCACCACTTCTTTTTGCCAATCCCTCAACGGTTTTATCATTAAGACCAAGATTTAAGATTGTATCCATCATCCCGGGCATGGAAAATTTCGCTCCCGAACGAACAGAAACGAGAAGAGGATTGTCTTCTCTTCCAAATTTTTGCTGCACCAAATCCTCTAATTTCTTAAGATTGGCAATGATTTCTTCCTCAACTTCTGGGGGAATTTTATGGCCTGATTTCAAAAAAAGGTTACAGACTTCTGTTGAAATCGTAAAGCCGGGTGGAACAGGAAGTCCAATACCTGCCATTTCTGCAAGATTAGCTCCTTTTCCGCCAAGGACATCTTTCATATCCTTGTTTCCATCGGCATTGTCTTTTTCAAAAAAGTACACCTGCTTTTCAGACATTTGTTAACTCCTTTAAATAGCTATGTTAAATGACATTCAAATATACACGTCCTCTTATTTAAATTCAATAGGATAATAACTTTCTAACGAAACGTTATACTTCTTTTCTGCCTGAAGATAGAAAAAGGAGTGTTGACATCACAAACAGTATCCCATCTACAAGGAGAAGACTGTAATCGACCTTCCGGCTAAAACTCCCAAAACAACCGCAGTCTATATTAAGCCCTCGTAAAATCGCAGTCCATATTAATACAATGAAGGCGAAAAGAAACAAAGATAACACAAATGAGCTCGTGCGTGGAAACAAACCTAAAATTAATAAAACTCCACAGATTAATTCAATCCATGGAATGACTAATGCCATGAAAAAAGCCATCCAGGCTGGAAAAAGCCGGTAATTGGCGATACTCTGGGCAAAACCAAGCGGATCGATTATTTTCAGAACTCCTGCCCAGATAAATACGCCTCCGACTATAATCCTGAAAAAATAAAGAACATATTTATTTCGTATCATTTCCTTCTGAAACTGGAAGGCTATTTGCTATCCATTCAGCCCACCCTCCAAAAAATATTTTAATATTACGGAATCCTCTTTCATATAAAAGCTTAGCCACAGCAGTACTCGACTTGCACTCAGTACCATCACAATAAACCACAAGTGTTTGTTCTAAAGGGAATATGGTGTCACGAAAGAACTCATTAAATTTTTCATAAGGAATATTAACAGCCCCTACGATGTGGCCTTCATTGTAGGCATCCTCTGTGCGGGAATCTATAAAAATCGACCTCCCTCCTTGAAACAATTCCTCGGCTTCGGGAAGAGTAATGTAAACCATCAAAGGGTGCTTCTCGAGAGAGATAAACCCATAGCGAAACTCACCCTGGAAATACCTTTTTATCAAAGGAATATGAGAGCCGAAACCCAGAAGAACACTTGCCAGAAGAATCAATGCTGTTTCATACAATAAGTTGCGGATGCGCATAAGAAACTCTTTGTGTCTTTAACACTTTTTGGAGTGCTAACTAAAAAATGCTTCTGTATTTTTTAAGCCCTTCTTTAAGAACATGAATCGCTCTTCGCAAATCTTCTTCTTTCAGGACATAGGCAATCCTCACTTCATCGCGGCCTTTATTTGGAGTGGAATAAAAACCTTGCGCAGGAGCTACCATCACAGTCTGATTATCCAGACTGAAGTCTGTTAGCATCCATTGGACAAAGTGTTCGCTGTCTTTTATAGGAAGTCTAACTATTATATAGAATGCTCCCTGGGGTTTGTGTATTGTAATACCTGGAATATCCTTAAGCCCTTCAAAGAGAACATCTCTTCTTTTTTGATATTCCTTTCTGATTTCACTGAAATAATCAGGGTCCATCCGGTAAGCAGCCAAAGCTGCTTTCTGTTCCATTGTGGGCGGACAAAGCCGGGCCTGTGCAAATTTCAGTATAGATTGATATACTTTGTCATTGTGTGTAATGACAGCCCCAATTCTCGCACCACAACAGCTAAAACGCTTGGAAATGCTATCAATGACAATCGTACGGTCTTTGATTCCCTCAAACTCCAAAACACTTTTATGCCGAATCCCATCATAGACAAATTCCTTATAAACTTCATCAGAGATCAAAAAAAGGTCGTGTTTTTGAATCAATCCCTTGATTCTCTCCAATTCTTCCTGAGTGTAAACAGTTCCTGTTGGGTTGTTGGGAGAGCATAGTAAAATCGCCTTGGTTTTTGGTGTAATTTTAGCCTCTATTTCATCTATGGGAGGGAGTCGAAACCCAGTCTCCACAGTCATAGGCACAGGGACAATATTGACGCTTGCAAAGGCTGCATATCCGTTATAATTTGTATAAAACGGTTCCGGCACAAGAATCTCCTCTCCAGGATCAGCAACCACACTGAAAGCAAAATGAATCGCTTCTGAGCCTCCTATGGTGATTATTACATTGTCTTCATGAATAGGAATTTTATAGTTCTTGAAATAATCAGCAATAGCTCGCCTCAATTCGACAAACCCCTGGGCAGGGCCATAGCTTAGGACTTCCTCGCCAGAGCGAGAAAACGCTTCCCATACTGCATGAGGTGTTGGGATATCTGGCTGGCCAATATTTATGAAATATACCTGAATTCCGCGTTCTTTGGCTTTATCTGCAAACGGTTTTAATTTCCTTATTGGTGATGCCTGTATTTCCAGACCCCTTTTAGATATATTCATCTATGATTCCCTCCTTGTAATTGTGTCAACTTGAATTTTGATTATTACAGAAATACAAATAAATTGTCAAAGTTTTTGTTGCGAACATAATTTAATTCTGGTATTTTCTTCCCTGAAGGCAACCAGGATGTTTGATATGCTGAAAGACCCTCATGCATTAATTACTCATAAAGAGCATTGGAAAGATTATTATCTCTTCACATTGGAATCTCCCATTATTGCCTCCCAGGCCGAGCCAGGACAATTCATTATGGTTCGAGTTTCTTCTCTTTCCTGTCCCTTGTTGAGGCGCCCGTTCAGCATTCATTCTGTCGAAGGGAAAAACATCGAAATATTCTTCCAGAAATCCGGAATCGGGACATCACTCCTCAGCAACAAAATTACAGGAGATTTTATGGATATCATTGGCCCTCTCGGAAAGGGTTTTTCCTGGAGCCAGCACTCCAAAACACAAGACATCGTACTTATTGGTGGGGGCCGAGGCATTGCACCACTCTATTTTTTATCTCAAAAACTTCATTCTGCCGGAACGACTCCCATAATATTTTATGGAGGTAAAACAAAGGATGACATTCCTTTAAAAGAAAAATTCGAGCAAAAAGGATTCACGATCTATTGTTCAACCGATGACGGATCTTTTGGATTCAGAGGCCTTATCACGGATTGCTTTAAAGACCAGTTAAAAAATCTCACTCCAAAACAAATTTTTGCTTGCGGTCCTGAACCCATGATGAAAGCTATCTCTCAAGTCGCTGTAAAAAGGGGCATCCCGGCCGAGTTTTCCCTGGAATCTGTCATGGGCTGTGGATTTGGCGCCTGCTGGGGATGTGTAAAAAAAATAAAAACAAAGGCAGGAAGCGAATGGGTCAAGATTTGTGAAGAAGGGCCTGTTTTTTCCTCTTTTGAAATCGTCTGGGAAGAGCAAGAAAAATGATAGACCTTTCTGTTGATTTTGGTTTTATTAAACTCAAAAATCCAGTCCTTGCAGCAAGCGGGACGTTTGGGTATGGCATCGAGTTTTCTCCATTTATCGATTTAAACAAGCTTGGAGGTTTCGTAGTAAAAGGCCTTTATTACTCTCCTCGCCCGGGAAACCCTCCCCAACGGTTAGTCGAAACTCCAAGCGGTCTTATCAATGCAATAGGGCTTCAGGGAATAGGCGTCAAAAAATTTGCGGAAGACATTCTCCCCCAGCTCAGAAAATACCAAACAGCCATCATTGTAAATGTCTGCGGGGAAACTGAAGAAGAATATGCAAAGGTGGTGGATTTTTTAAACAAAGAAGACGGAATATCCCTCTATGAGATAAATATCTCATGTCCAAATGTCAAAGAAGGAGGATGCTGTCCGGCTCAAAATCCCGAATCAACATATTCTGTCGTCCATCTTGTAAAGGAAGTCAGCGCCAGACCTGTCATTACAAAACTATCACCAAATGTAACTGATATTGTCGAAATTGCTCTCAGTGCTCAGGAAGCCGGTTCTGATGCTGTTTCTTTGGTAAATACATTTCTCGCTATGGCCATCGATGTTGAAGAGCGAAGGCCCAAGCTCGCAAATATCTTAGGAGGCCTTAGCGGCCCAGCCATCAAACCTTTGGCTCTACGCATGGTCTATCAGGTTGTTAAGCACTTAAATATTCCTGTGATAGGAATTGGCGGAATAATGACTGGCCAAGATGCCTTAGAATTTCTTATCGCTGGAGCCAAGGCTGTTCAAGTAGGAACAGCAAACTTTGTAGACCCGGAAGCAACTGTTAAGATTATCCAGGATATCCAAAGGCATTGCCAGTTTAATAATATAACTAAAATCGAAGATATTATTGGAACTTTAAATGAATGAACAAAATTTTTTCAAACGCATTATTGTGGCTCTGGACGTAAGCACCAAGGA
This sequence comes from Candidatus Aminicenantota bacterium, assembly GCA_014859315.1. Classification (GTDB taxonomy): domain Bacteria; phylum Acidobacteriota; class Aminicenantia; order Aminicenantales; family Aminicenantaceae; genus Kmv29. Next base: position 1,824 of record JACUUK010000043.1, on the reverse strand, counting down.
AGAAGCACTCAATTTGGTTCAGAGTCTCAGAGAAACTGAAATCTTTAAAATCGGGCTCAAACTTTTTTCTGCTGAAGGGCCTGAACTTCTGAAAACAATTCATTCCCTGAATAAGAAAATCTTCCTGGATTTAAAGCTCCATGACATTCCCAATACAGTTTCAGAAGCTGTTAAAGTTGCAGTAAGGCACGGAGTTTATATGATGACCATCCATTCCTCAGGCGGAAAAGAAATGATGGCCAAAGCGGTCGAAGCAGGCATAAGAGAAGCAGAGATACAGAATGTTGAAAAACCTCTGCTTCTGGCTGTTACTGTTTTGACAAGTCTAAATGATGACCAATTAAAAGAGATAGGGATACAAGATGACACCCGCTCACAGGTTTTGCGGTTAGCAGGGCTTTCCAAAGAGGCAGGCATGGATGGAATCGTTTGTTCCCCTCAAGAAATCGAAATCATCCGAAACGAATTTGGAAAAGATTTTCTTGTGGTCACACCTGGAATACGGCCTTCCTGGGCTGCAGCTCAAGACCAGAAGAGAATAATGACTCCTTCACAGGCCTTTAAAAAGGGAGCCGATTACATTGTTATCGGCCGCCCGATAACTGCTTCCCCTTCACCTGAAGAAGCGTTTCAAAGAATAGTCCAAGAGTTGGTTGAATCTCAGTAAACGCCCCCAACAGCTCCTACAGTAAAAATCGCTCCTAAAACAACACTTATCACCACCATCAAAAGAAAGGCAATAACAATACTAACTACAAAATATCCTAAAATCTTTTCCTTTGGTGTTTCCATAAGAGGAGCGGCAAATCCAAGGTAAAGGATATAAAAGCCATAAAAACTTGCCAGGACAACGAGCACGCCTAAAAATGGTAAGATGTAAAGAACACCGGCAACCCAAGCTGGGGTCATGCTGAAAACAGCCAATTTCATAGCATTTACTGGATTTTTAGTAGAATCAAATGTAGGCGCCAGGGCATTGATTATAATACCCAAAACATACACGCTGGCTAATGCGAGTGCATAAAAAAGAATCGTATAGATAAAGGCTGACCCTATCCCATATCTATACCAGCCTACAAAAGGGACTCTATGGCCAACCAGGCCGCGCCCTATGAAATGGGCAACTGCAGGTACTGCCGCCAAAATAGCAGCATAAGATGTAAAAATTTGATTTACAGAGATTTCTTCAGTCTTTATTTTTTCCCATTCTTCCTTTGGCTTAAGCAATATCCCCTGAACTCTTGAAACAATATCCATCCTTATCCTCCTTTCAAATTTTATGAAACTATATCCTTTTTATTTTTTAATGTCAAATAATTTAATTAGGTTCTCTTCCATATTGTGTGGCCAAAGCTTATATCAACATCAAAAGAAAACATTAGGGGATAGCTGAAAAATCTGAACCGGAGCAAGGGCATTCCGAATATTTTATTATCACGATTCACACAAAATGCATGAGAACCGGAAAATTTAATGGATAAGAATTATGGAGGCGCGGGTCGGATTCGAACCGACGAATCGAGGTTTTGCAGACCTCTCCCTTAGCCACTTGGGTACCGCGCCTTTCTTTCATGTTTGAAGTTAAATAATAAATATGGAGCGGACGATGGGATTTGAACCCACGACCTTCTGCTTGGCAAGCAGACGTTCTACCTCTGAACTACGCCCGCTTTAGGCACCAGCTTAAACTACCAGAAATAGAATTTTCTGTCAACCGCCAATAAGGTTTAGGAAGCATCTCTATTTCCGTGATGAGGAAAACATCTGACCTAATTGAGAAGTACGGCGACGGTTCCTCTCCATCTGAAGCCCATTGTGGAGGGT
>JACUUK010000042.1 GCA_014859315.1 Candidatus Aminicenantota bacterium | reverse complement strand
AGAAAAGGCTTAGGATTTTTTTCAATACATCCTCCTTTTTTCCCCTCCTTTTTTGAGGGGCAATTCTTACCTTGCCTTAGAGTGAAAATCTTCACCCCAACAATTCCCAATTTTTATAAACTTCCTGCCTGCTTTCACCTCCTTTTTTATAAAAATATTCATTAAACTTATATATAGCAAATTCCATGCCAACCAGAAGTCTTTTCTTTTATTTCAATATAATCAACAACTTAAGCTTTTTTTTAAAAAACTAATGGGCAAATTAATCCAATATATTGGATTTTTATCCAAAATATTGGAATTCGTTCTAAGGAATTAAGGCACAATAAAATATTTTTAATACATCCGCAGAAGAAAGACCCGAAGATGGCTGAAGCGACCTTCGAAGATTTAGATGGATTAAGCTTGAAGATTTTTTTGATATCGACTATTATTTTATTAGATTGACTAACATTTTAAGGAATAAATGATGAATAAAAAGCTTTTATTATTTTTTTCGCTTTTCCTTACTTTTTTTATTTGTAGTCTTACCGGAGCAAAAAGCTTCCAAAATAAAACTTCCCCCTCAGAACTTCCTGAAAGCTATAGAAAATGGCTGACAGAGGAAGTTGTCTATATCATCACTCCGAAAGAAAAAGATGTATTTCTCCAGCTTAAAACAGATAGAGAAAGGAATTTGTTCATTGAGGCCTTCTGGAAACAGAGAGATCCTAATCCCAAGACTTCTGAAAACGAATTTAAAAAAGAACATTACCGCCGTATATCTTACGCCAACCAATGGTTTGGCAAAGAATCACCAGGGCCGGGCTGGCGAACAGATATGGGCAGAATTTATATAACTTTGGGTGAACCAAAGACTATTGAGAGATTCGAAAACCTTACTGAAGTCTATCCTGTAATAATATGGTTTTACGAGGGAATGATTGAATATGGGCTTCCTAATGCATTTAATGTCGTTTTTTTTAAAAAAGGTGGAATAGGCGAATACGAATTATACAGTCCAGTAAAATTTGGCCCCCAGAATCTACTAATCCATTATAAGGGAGACCCAACAAATTATTTGGCAGCTTATAATGAGCTTCTCGGAATTGAACCTAATATAGCCAGCGTTTCCCTTTCTTTAATAGAAGGGGAATCTACATATATTCCTTCCCCTTCCATAGCTTCAGAGATTCTCATCACATTCAAAGTTCCTTCTGCTCCTCATAAAAAAGTTGAAGATGTGTATGCCGAAAAACTTCTCAAATATAAAGATATTATTGAAGTTGATTACACAACAAATTATATTGGGAATGATTCTTTTATAAATGTGATAATGGATAAATCTGGAATTTTCTTTGTTCATTATATTATTGAACCAAAAAAACTCTCCCTTGAACAATATGTAAACAAATTTTATACAGATTTAGAGATTAATGGGAATATTTCTGATTTAAATGGGAATACAATTTTCCAATATGAAAAAACAATCCCTATTGAATTTAACGAAGAACAATTAAACAAGATAAAAGATAAATTATTTAGTTTTCAAGACATGTTTCCTTTAATTGAGGGAAACTACAGATTTAATTTGCTTTTAAAAAATACCATATCAAAAGAATTTACTTCATTAGAGAAAGACATCACAATCCCAAAAGCTTCTACCCTTCAAATGAGTTCTTTAATATTAGCAAATAAGATTATTAAGGACTCAAAATATACAGGAAAAAACAAACCTTTTCTTATGGAAAATCTCCAGCTTGTGCCTTCACCCAGAAATGATTTTTCTCACAAGGACAACTTATATCTATTCTTTCAAATTTATGGATTAAATCAAGACCTTAGAGAAAACGGGTATTTAGAACTCTCTATATTCAGAAGCGACAAAAAAGTTCATTCTTTAATCAAAAATATAAAAGAATACCCTGATAAAGTAAATTTTTTGGAAGAAATTTCCTTAGCAAATTTTCCTGCAGATTACTACAAAATTAAAGTTACTCTTTTTGATGAAAATAAAGATGAAATACTATCTGAACACAGCAATTTCTACATCTCTAATTTAGCTTTCTTACCGAGACCATGGGTTCTCTCTTTGCCAGGTGCCTCATCTGATGACCCTCTTTATTTAAATATTTTAGGTAATCAGTCCTTAAACAAAAAAGAAATTCAAGCGGCTAAATCTCTATTAGAGAAAGCTTATAGAAAAAATCCAAATTCAATTAAATTTGCCTTAGATTTCAGTCGAGCACTTTTAATGGCAAAAGAATATCAAAGAGTAAAACAAATCGCTATGCCATTTCTAAACACACAAGAAAAATATGAATTTTTTGCAATATTAGGCCAATCCTGCCAGGCCCTGGGAGAATTGGCCGAGGCTATCTCTTATTATAAAGATTATCTTTCCCATTATGGTACTAATCTACTTATTCTAAACTCGATAGGAACATGTTATTACCAATTAGGTAACAGAGAAGAAGCTTTAATCGCCTGGGAAAAGTCTCTGGAACTCAATCCTAACCAGGAAAAACTAAAAAATATTGTAGAATCCATCAAGGAGAAAAAATGAGAAGGTCAGCTTTTCCAGGCAAAAAAATTTCTTACGCTTTCAGGCTCCCTGCCTACTCCGCGATATTTCTTATCTGTTTCCTGCTTATTATCTCCTGTGCATCTTATAAATTAGAAAAAAATTTAGACCCGGAAAGCAAGGAATTTCTTTCCAATGTGAGATACATCATTACCAAACAAGAAAGAAAGATTTTCCTAAACCTCCCCCCTTCAGAAAGGAAAAATTTCATTGAAGAATTCTGGAAGAAAAGAGACCCTCATCTTGATACAGAAGAGAATGAGTTCAAGGAACAGTATTTCAACCGTATTGAAGAAGCTAATCATCTTTTTTCAGACGGAAGTGGACCGGGTTGGCTGCAAGACAGGGGAAGAATTTACATTCTACTTGGACCTCCTGCCCAGAGAGAGGTTTACCCAAGAGGTTATAGCTTTTATGGGAAACCAATGGAAATATGGTATTACGGTTTTTTCCCTATTGTTTTTATTGATTATTCATGGAGTGGTAATTATAAATTAGAACCTCTTAGTGCGCGTCATATCTCGGAAATTAATAAAGCTCAAATGGAAGGAAAACCGATAATAAAGGGCAAAGAAGTTGTTTTTAATTTTAATCTTGATATAAAAAAAGTTAAAAAAGATAAGGTACTCATTCAGATTGAAGTCCCCTACAAAAATATCTGGTTTACAAAGGAAGAAAATAAATTAAAAACAACCTTAGAATTATCAATAGAAATTTTTGATTCTTCAAAGAAAAAAGTCTGGGATTATAAAAAAAGTTACAAAATCTCTTTAAAAGAGGAAAACCTGGAAGAAATAATCGGGGAAAACTATTTAATCAATATTTCAGTAAATCTTAATCCTGGAAATTATACTCTTACTACTGAGTTAGAAAATAAAACTGACAAAAGCCGAGTATGGAAGAAAGTAAAATTGACTATTTGATTTTAGTTTGATTGAATTTATAAGGAAGATAGTAAACTTAACGGTAAAAAAGGAATTTGCTTTTGAGATACAATAGCAAGTCGCAGACTTTCTTCAAGTTTTTGACTGTGATATAGAAGATAAGGTCTGAATCTTAATGGAGGTAAGAGTGGAAAGAAAAATATTTTTAAAATTATCTTCAATGATTTTAATTTCGTTCTTATTAGTGAGTTACGCCACTGCACAAGCAGGCCGGGGAAAAGCAAGAATAAGTGGTGTAGTCGTGGATGAAGCCGGAAATCCAATAAAGGGTGCAAAAGTAGTAGTGGAATTTTCCGAAACCAAGGGTGCTACTTTTGAGACGACAACTGATAAAATGGGAGAATGGGGTGTTATAGGCCTTGGTACTGGAAGGTGGAAGGTGACTGCTTCTGCTGATAATTATATTCCTACTTATATTGATTATTCTGTACGACAGCTGGCAAGAAACCCAAAAATTACTTTAACTTTAAAAAAGATTGAGAAAGCTGATAAAGCAATAATTGAAGATGAAGTTTCTTTAAATCTGCTCGAAGAAGGGAATCAACTATTTACTGAGAAAAAATACGATGAGGCTATGGTTTCCTATGAGCAATTTCTTGCGCAAAATCCCAATGCCTATCAAATTCATCTGAATATTAGCAATTGTTATAGAGAAAAAGGAGAACTTGATAAAGCTATAGAAGAATACAGTAAAGTTTTAGAACTTGCCAAAAAAGATGATTTTATGGGAAAGGAAATGACAGCTAAAGCTTTATCTGGTATTGGTGAATGCTATTTGAAAAAAGAGGATCTTGAAAAAGCACAAAATTACTTCAAGCAATCTATTGAAACATACCCTGAGAATGAAATTTTAGCCTATAATGTCGGCGAAATCTATTTTTCAAACCAAAAAATTGACGAAGCGATTCACTATTTTGAATTATCTACCCAAATTAAACCTGATTGGTCTCCCCCATATTTAAAATTAGGATATGCTTATTTAAACAAGGGCGACTTTGAGAAAGCAAAGATGAATTTAAGTAAATTTTTAGAGCTTGATCCAGAAGCTCCAGAAGCACCAGCAGCTAAAAACATGATTGACTATCTTGAGAAAATAAAGAAATAAAAAAGCCCCCCGAACCATCCGGCTCAGGGGGCTTTTTGAGTTTCTGTTACTACTACTTAACTTAGAAAATAATCTTCAATCCAATACGAGCCTGAAGTGGAGGATAAAAAGCCATTTCTTGCAGGAATCGAGGATCAGCAATATAGCTCAGGGTCCTTGTCTTTGTTGTTACAGTACGAGTATCATGATTGTAATCCCAACCAGCCAGTCTCTCTGCGTCAGTCATAACAGTTGAAGTCTGGTTCATTAATTGATATATCCGGCGAGCGGTCTTGGTATCGAAAATATTGTCAACATTGACGCTCAGTTGAATAGTGTAGCGATCAGTTGCTTTCAGGTTATACTCAGCATAAGCATTAGCAAAGAACAAGAACGCTGTTCGGCCATCTGTCAACCGTCCATCAGGATAATATCCTTCAAGTCCGGTATGTAGTTCTCTGGTGACAGGAATTCCGCTCATTCCATTGGCTACTAAACCAACAGTCATTCCGAAATCAAAGGCATAACTGCCGTAGAATTTGAACTGGTGCGGCCGGTCAGTGTTGAGAGGACCTTCAATGTAATTCCCGTTCTTGTCAATATTGTGCCACCACAGATCCCAGTAGCGTTCCACATTTGGACTATTTCGTCCCCACTCATCAGAACTCGCCAAACCAGAGTAATTACCTCTTAATGAACTCCAGGTGTAGGAAAATCCAGCGAGCCAGTTGTCGCTGAAGCGTTTGTCCAAATTGAAGTTAACTGCCCAGTATTCACGTTTGGCCTTTGGACAGGCAGGATACATGTCATCAAATTTACCACCTTCACGCTCGGGGAGGGTCCAACCATAACCTGGATTGGCTGTATAGTAATGCTCGCCAGTAGGAGTTAGAACGCCGACATCCTCAATAGTATATCTCAGATGCTTGTAGACAACGCGAATAGAGGCGGAAAGATTCTCCACTATTTTCTTCTCAGCTCCGAAGGAAAGCTCTGACTGACTCATGGCCTTAAGATCAGGGTCAGTGGTATCAAAGGAAGGTTCACGCCAGTTATAGGACCTGATATAATCACCGCAGGCGTCTTCCTTGCCTTTTACGATTTTAGTAAATTCCCAGTCATCCAGGAGGTAATAGTCGCTTATCCACTTAAAACCACCATATGAGCCTACAGCCATATCCAGCTTCATGACATCGTAATACCAGCCATAGCTACCAAAAAGCTTTAAGCTTGCATCACCAAAAACATCATAGATGAAACCTAACCGCGGAGCAATCTTATCCCCAAAACCGAACTCGATAGGAGGATAATCATATTCTGGCATATCGCTGAAGGATGGAATATCTTCTTTCTCGGCCCTGAAACCAAAGTTCAAGGTGAGCCTGTTTTCCAGAAAATCTGGAGTCCAGCTATCCTGTAAGTAAATTGCCCAACGAATGCTTGAAGGATTGGCAAAGGTGCCATAAGCACCTGACATTGTACCACCGCGAACTGCATAATAGCCGTATTTACCTCTTACTGTCTCTCCAGTATCAAGGTGAGTAAACGATCTATCCCAACCAAGCATGACATAAATCTGGTTGATTGTGTTGTCTATATCTTGTTCTATTCTAACAAACTGCACACCTGCTTTCCAGGCATGCTCACCAGCTAAATTGAAATAATAGGTCAGGTCAAGATTTGCCATTGCTCTGTCCTGGATATCTTTTTTGGTCTCGAACATGTCAGAGTAGCCAATATTCATCCAATTCCCGGGATGGACATAGTCTGCAGGAATATCAGGAAACATTGCGTTCGTGGTATTAGCATATCCTGGGGCTTCCTTCCGGAAACGCCATAAGGGGTCAGTAGGTACTGGCAATTGCTGATTTGTTGTGTTTTTGTGGAAGAAACCGCCTCGAGCACTGATAAGGAAATTGTTTCCTAAAGTGTAATCTATTGAAGTACTGGCACTCCAGTTTGGATAATCGAATCCCACAGTTGCCCAGTCTTTATCAGGATTGCCTACACCCGATCGTGGAGGCAGTTCGCCTCTCCAGGTGTAAAGGTTGTTAACAAAGCTGGCCGACATACGCAGATCTTTCATAGGTTGAGCTGTTAACTTTATTTGACCGTTCCAGTATTTCTGGGTGTAATCATAAGACCCTGTTGGCTCTCCCGGCACCTGCCATACTATATCCCTGGTCGTTTTTCGAAATACGGGCAGAACAGAACCAAAAAACCATAACCTGTCTCTGATAATATAACCACCAAGATTAAAGCCCACTTCCCATCTGTCGACCTTGTCTTTGCCGTACAAATCTTCGTAGTTGACATACTCATATTTGGTTAAATCATAAAGATCAAGCCGCAGTTCGTCTCTCTCTTTGGTTCTGAGCATGCTGGGCTCATAGTAACTTACAAGCTCTCCATGAAACTCATTTCCTCCAGAGCGGGTGACAACGCTGATAACACCGCCCATGGAACCACCATATTCTGCCTGGTAGCCGCTGGCCTTGATTTGAACCTCATCAACAAACTCAAACGCAGCACTTTGACCGCGAGTACCACCATACATATTGGTAATATCCATTCCATCGATGTAATACATGTTCTCAGCACCACTGGCACCATCAATAGATACCCCGCTCAGATAGGGCTCATTATTCACTCCGGGGATGGCTGTAACAAGAGTATCAAAATTTCTGCCTCTGGGAAGCGACTCAAACATCTCTTTGGTCATGGTCATACCCTTGACCGTGCTCTTCACATCAATTAAAGGGGATTCTCCAGTAACCGTAATATACTCTTCTATCTTGCCCGGGGTCATGGTGATATTAACTGTTATGGTCTGTTCTACACCAACAGAAATATCTTTCCTGACAATAGTATTAAAGCCGTCAAGCGTATAGGTGATTTCGTACGTTCCAGGATTCAAAGCAAATAGACGATAAACACCATTTTCATCGGTTATTGCTATTGCTTTTCCAACAAGCTTGGGGCTTGTTGCTTCTACTGTTACACCAGGAAGAGGAACCCCTTCATCATCTTTTACAGCCCCAATAATCTTTCCTTTTGCTTCCTGTGCTGCCAGAAATCCGGAAGAAAAGAGAAGTACTACGCATAAAGCAATTAAAATCTTTTTCATCAACTCCTCCTTTTCCCCTCAAAAAATCGAGGGGAAAATTCTCATTACCTTAGAGTGAAAATTTTTCACTCCAACAATTCCCTAAAAATATAAATCTATCCTTTATTTCACCTCCCTTAAGAAAATTAAACATCATTACACTTCTTAGTATATGCATAAAATATGCCAAAACTATATTTTATTATAACTTTTTTTTTATCAATAAGTTACATTTTTAATGATACATTTTTTCACTAAAGATAATCCAATATATTGGATTTTTATCCAAAATATTGGAATTCGTTCTAAGGAATTAAGGCACAATAAAATATTTTTTCATACATCCTCTGGTCTTTCTTTATTAAAGCGAATTGAAATGAAAGCGGAAGCATCTCTATTTCCGTGATGAGGGAAACATTTGATCTAATTGAGAAGTGCGGCGACGATTCCTCTCCATCCGAAGCCCATTGTGGAGGGTGGGAGGGTCTTGGCAAGGATGGAGGGGAACCGTCGCTGTGACAGATTACACCTTCATAATTAACTGTCACAGAAAAAAATATGCTTATAATGAAAGATTTGACATTCACATCATCCAAAGTTAGATTTACAATAAGGGAATTGAGGAGGGATAATGAAAAAAATAAAATTTTTTCTTGGTTTTTTTCTGTGTGCAACTATCTTTTTGTTTTCCTTTCAGCAAGTTCAGCAGGAAGATATTTCTGAAACCCTTAAAAGTTGCGGCCAAGCTGTTGCCTCTATTGTTACATATGACTCTCACAACAAGGAGCTAATGCAAGGAAAAGGGCTTATTTTATCTGCTGATGGACTTCTTCTTACAAATTATCACCTTGTCTGCCAGGCACACTCGGCAAAAGTGCTTTTGACTGAGGAGAATATCATAAAAAAAGTAGATTGGGATGATGTGTTTTATCCAGGGTACGAGGGGGCTGGGGCTCCACAGAAGAAGGAAGCGAGAAAAACAAAAGGCAAGTGGATACGCGTAAGGGGAATTATAAGTGTTGATAAAAGTCTTGACCTTGTGCTTCTTAAAATCGATTGTAAAGACTGTACATTCGCAAGCCTTGTTTCATCCGATGAACTTGGCATAGGTAATAAAGGTTATATTGTTGTAAACAATGAAGCGCTTTCAGAAGCAAGCATAACCAGCTTAAAAAATATTATGGACGGCAAAAAAGTGGCAAAATTGAATCTTTCATTTCCTGAACACATGAGTGGCTCGCCACTCTTTAACGATCAAGGGAAAGCTTTCGGAATTGTAACTTGCCTTGGCGAAAATCTCACTATGGCTATTCCTGCTGCTTATGCCCAGCATTTGATAACAAAGGTGGAATTGACTCCTTTATCAAAGCTTTCTCATGAGAATTTTTTAACCGAATGCGAGGGGCTTTACTTGAAAGGTATAGCCCATATAACCAATGAAAATTATGAAAATGCCTTACAGTGTATGGAAACTGCCTTGCAAATTGACGCCAGCAACCCTCATGTGTTTGCACAAATAGGGTATCTCAATACCCAATTGAAGCACTATGACCAGGCCATCCCTGCTTATCAAAAAGCGGTTCAAATGAATCCGAATGATTATCTCTCTTCTTATGGCCTGGGGTTGGCTTATCTTCGGCTTAATCAGCCAGGAGAGGCAATTTCTCCGCTTCTCAAATGTACCCAGGCAAACCCAAATTTTCCAGACGCCTTTAACAAACTCGGCTTTGCTTACGAAACAGCCGGCGAGTTTGATAAGGCCGCCATAGCTTATCAACGTTTCGTTGAAATCAATCCAGGGCCAGCATGGACAGGACTCAACCAATTGGGCTCAGTTTATGTAAAATTGGGGCATTACGACAAAGCAATTGAAGCTTTCCAGAAGGTAATCGTGACAAATCCTTCAGACCTCAAAGCTAATTATAATCTTGCTTATTCTTATGATATGACCGACCAGCATGAACAAGCAGTTGTGTTTTATAGAAAATTAATTCAATTAAATCCCAATGATGCTCAGGTTTATTTCAACCTTCTCTTCCGCGTGTATCATAAAGCTGGGGACTATACAAATGCAGTTGCTGTATGCCAAGAAATCATCCAGCAATTCCCTGATAACCCCCAAAATCATTACAATTTGGGAATCACTTACTTCAAGATTGCTGATTATGACAAAGCCCTAAAGGCCTTCCTCCAAGCTATCTCCCTTAAGCCGGACTTTGACATTGCCTATTATAATATTGGGCTTGTTTACTTTAGACAGAAAAAATTTCCTGACGCTATTCAAGCTTTCACCAAATTCGTTGAACTCAAGCCCGACAATGCAGATGCCTATTACAACATTGGCGCTGCCTTTCTTCAGATGAAGAAATACGAAGACGCTTTAGCTCCTCTTCAGAAAGCTGTAGAACTCAAACCCGATTATGACTATGCCCACTACAATCTGGGGCTTGTTTATTTTGTGCTTGGTGACCGATTCAGCGCCAATCAGGAATACAGAACCCTTCAGAAACTCAATCGTGATCTGGCAGAAAAACTTTATAAAATCATCCACAAATAAGAATCTGCAGATTCTTTTTTATTCTTTTCCTTGAAATGTCCCATCATATAAATTAAGCTTTAGTAATCGATATTTCCTCAAAAAGGATTTGATAAGAAAATAATGAAATATGGTGCAGACCTTCATATCCACTCAAAATTTTCCCGGGCAACTTCCCGGGATATGATTCTTGACACTCTTGCTTACTGGGCTAAAATCAAGGGTATCTCGCTATTAGGCACAGGAGATTTCACTCATCCTGAATGGCTTTTTCTGGCAAAAGAAAAACTCGAGCCCGCTGGAAATGGATTTTTCAGGTTAAGGAATATCATCCCTCCAGAGAATGAATTCCTGAAATCCATTTCTTGCTCTACCGAAGACGTTTTTTTCATTCTCACGACAGAAATTAGCTTTATATATTCTAAGAAGGGAAAAGTCCGTAAAATTCATATTCTTGTCTGTGCTCCAGATTTTGAATCAGTAGATATGATAAACGGAAAACTCTCTGGTATCGGAAACTTGCGTTCTGACGGAAGGCCTATTCTTGGAATGGATGCGAAAGATTTTGTGAAAATGGTGTCACACTATTGCCCCCGCTGCATGGTCATTCCAGCCCACATATGGACGCCATGGTTTTCTTTGTTTGGGGCTAATTCCGGGTTTGATGCCATAGAAGAATGCTTTGAAGAGGTGACACCTTTTATCTTTGCTTTAGAAACCGGCCTGTCTTCTGATCCACCTATGAACTGGCGGCTTTCTTCTCTTGATAAGTATACACTCGTTTCAAATTCCGATGCCCATTCACCTTCCAAAATTGGCCGGGAAGCCAATGTCTTTGACACAGATTTTACTTACGATGGTCTTGTCCAGGCTATCAAGGGCAAAGATTCCAATAATTTTCTCTACACAATCGAGTTCTTCCCTGAAGAAGGAAAATACCACTATGATGGACATCGCAAATGCGGAGTGGTCTTATCCCCTCAGGAGACCATGAATAATAACTTAATCTGCCCTCGCTGCAGGAAGAAACTTACTATCGGAGTGATGCACCGGATTGAAAAATTGGCTGACCGTTCTCAAGGGAGTTTTCCGCCAGTGAAAATCCCTTATAAAAATCTAATTCCTTTGAATGAAATCATCGCCCAGGCCACAGAAAAATCCGCAGAATGCAAAAGTGTCTGGGAAATTTATTTTCACTTCATCCGTGAATTTGGAAATGAACACAAAATACTTACAGAGGTACCAATCACGGACTTGGCTCGCTGCTCTCCTGAGAGAGTAAGTGCAGGAGTTGAACGCATGCGTAAAGGGCAAGTAAACATTGTCCCCGGACATGACGGCACTTACGGGAAAATAAGCTTATTCGATGGGAAAAATCAAGATGAATCCGGACAGGGACAACTCCAATTGTTTTAGACAAAGGGATTTGTATAGAAACTAAATTTACCTGATTTCATCATCAGGCATGAAAGGCATTTAAGTTCAAGGGGAGAAGCATCTCTAATTCCGTGACAGTTAACCTGAATTATTCATAAATTATGCCGACACAGCCCCGGTTCCCCTCCATCCTTGCCAAGACCCTCCCACCCTCCACAATTGGCTTCAGATGGAGAGGAACCGTCGCCGCACTTCTTAATTAGGTCAGATGTTTCCCTCATCACGGAAATGTTGATGCATAATTCTATGGAACTTATCTTGACAACATAAGAAGCAAGCCTTATATTTAGAAAGTAATGCGGAGGGAACGATGGAAATTGAAATGAAGATAAAAGGATTGGTCGTTGACCCCCTTTCAAAGATGCCAATAGTCGTTCTTGAAGATTTGAAAAATGAACGCCTTCTCCCTATTTGGATCGGAGTTTTTGAGGCCAATGCTATTGCACTTAAGATAGAAAACATAAATTCCCCTCGCCCGATGACCCATGATCTTATAAAAAATTTCCTTGATAAATTTCATGTAAGTGTTGAAAAAATCGTTGTAAATGATGTAAGAGAAAATACTTTCTATGCATTGATTCATTGCCGCTATAAAGATGATGTCATCATCATCGATTCCCGGCCTTCTGATGCCATTGCTTTAGCCCTCCGTACAGATGCACCAATATATGTGGACGAAGACGTTGTCAAAAAAGCCCACAGCCTAAAGCCTGATGAAAAACTTGAAGATTCAGAAAAACTCAAGAAATGGCTGGAGAATTTGAGGCCAGAGGATTTCGGTAAATACAAGATGTAACGGCTGCAAATCTAACCCCTCAAGTTCTTATGATCAAAATCAAGTAAATCCCTATAAGGCCAAAGATTAGGTTAGGCGTCCAGGCTGCAAGCAATGGATATAAATAATCTATATAACCGAGACTTTTGAAAATTCCGATTGTCCCCCAGTATAACATGGCAATTATAATACTTATACCTAAACCTACAAGGGCACCTTTTTTTCCCATGGAAAAAGCAAAAGGGATTCCCAGAAGCGTCATGATAAGGCAGGCCAAAGGAAAAGATATTTTATAAGCCAATTCGACCCGGAACTTAACGGTCTCAAAGCCCTGTTGCTCTATGTCTTGTATATACTTCTTAAGTTCCCCATAGTTCATTTGGTCGGGTTCTTTCCATTCTTTTACAAAATAAGTTTTTTCCTCTATATCAGACAAAACCACTTTGTCTTTCCTTTCATAGGTAACAGGAATATCCCCTTCAAAATTTCTTGACCATGTATTAACCAGTAAAAGAGTATTTCCCTTTAAATAAGCTTTTTCGGCATAAATCCGCCCGGTCAAAGACCATGTTTGTGGAGCAATGTCATAAATTGAAAGGTGACTGAAGACAGATGCAATGGGGTCAAAATATCTGTAGTGATAAATTCTATTCTTCTCTTTACCCAATACCCATCTTCGGTCAAGGCGGCTGTAACTTCGAGGAGGCGCATCATTGATTCTGCTCCAGACTTCTTCCTGCTTCTTATTAGAATAAGGAAGAATGTTCTCCTGGATATAAAACGAAAAGAAACTCACGGCAAATCCTAAGATAATTACTGGCACAATGATACGATACACGCTTATGCCACAGGCTTTCATCGCTGTAATCTCATTAAACTTTGTCATAATGCCCAAACAGAGAAGAGAGGCCGTTAAAGAAGTAACAGGAAGGGCATAATGAATAAATTCAGGAATTCTGTACCAGATATACTCAAAAAAGAGCCTGAATGGCTTGTTGTGCTCATAGATATTATCAATCCGCTCAAAAAAGGTCACAATGATGCTTACGGCCACCAATCCAGCTAAAATAAGAGCAAAAAGAACCAAATATTTTCTCGTGATGTAGCGGTCTAAAATGCTCGGAAAACGTGCAGTACCGCTGGATTGAGGCAATTGCTGTTTTGAAAGTTCGGGCTTGAGTTTTTCTATAACTTGTTTTTTTCTTTTTGAAAAATTAAACAAACGCAGCCAATGCGAAAAAGGGGAGGATTCCTGCATTGACTTCAAAAAATAATAAATTCCGCCAAAGCCTATTAGAATATTCCCACCCCAAATTCCCAACCATATAGGTATCTTTCCATCGATTGAAAATTTTTCTCCGGCTGTTATAAGAACATAATAAACCAGTATAATTCCCAAGCTTAGAGTAAATCCGCTTGTCCTTCCACCCTTCCTGGTTGATGCACCTAATGGGAGGCCTATTATGGCAAAAACAAAGCATGCAAAAGGAAGTGCCAATTTTTTGTGCAATTCAACCAAGTGAGTAATATAGTCTCTTTTTTTTTGAATAAACACAGGAGATCGTTTTTCCTTTCCCTGGACTCTTGAAAGGTCATCCTGTAAAATTTCGATATCCCGGTATAATTCCTTGATATCTTTTTCCCTTACTCTTTTTTTCGGAAATAAACCTGCGAATAATCCTTCCATTTCTATATCTTCTTCAAGATGTTCAAAGGAAGTAACTCTATATTTTCCAGGAATGTTCAACGGAAAAGAATGGATTACACCATTATAAAGATCAAGTATGGCTCTTTTTTTTTCAGGAAAGATATTTAGCTGTCCACTCTTGGCCATAAGAACCCTTGGCTCCTCCGGATTTTTTGAAGAATGCACAAAAATTCCTGCCCATTTCCTATCTTTCGTGACATCTTGAATAAAAAGCACTAAATTCGGAATAGACTCATTAAACTCCCGCGGATTCACTTTAATCTGGACTTTCGCAAGCACTGATTGCGAAAGAGATTGAATCCACTTGAAGTTTGACCGAGGAGCAAGATAAAGTGTCAACAGTAATGTCACAATCCATCCAATCAACGAAAATAACAAAATAGGCCTGAGAATTCTTTTGTAGCTAATGCCTAATGTCTTAAAGGCCATGATCTCTGTATCTGAAGAAAGTCGGCTCATTCCAGCCAATATCCCCATTAACACGGACATTGGGACAGCAAACGCAAGGATAGAAGGAATCAGGTATATCAATAAAGCTATGATTGTTTTTAAGGGAACGCCTCGCGTTATAAACATTTCTGAAAGAACCAGGATTTGATTCATTAAAAGGATAAACGCAGATATTAAGAGGCCAATAAAAAAAGGAGGGATTATTTCTTTGATGATATAACGGTCTATGGTTTTAAACACAATGCCATTTATATCATATATTTGGGGGAAAAAAAAGAAAGGCCTTGTGCTTGAAAGCACAAGGCCTTTTGT